>NZ_JAVAJK010000025.1:0-112839 GCF_052112325.1 Pseudomonas sp. Yb2C2
GGACTGCTCTAAACCCCGGTTTACAGGCCTTCGCGCCGACCCCTGTCACAGAACCGTCATCCCCCACCCCTAGCGTGCCCTCCCAGTTGCCGGGCCCCTTGCCTGGCGCCAACGGATTCTTGGGGAGGATTGCATGTACAAGCGCACCGGGCTCGTCAGCTTTACGCTTACCGCCTTGGCCCTGGCGATGGCCAGTGAACGGTTGAGCGCCGCCGAAGCGAGCGCCACCGAGCACGTCGAGGTGGTCGGCCAGGCCGCCGCCATCGACCAGGCGCTCAAGGAGCAACGCAGCGCCGACAGCATCAAGAGCGTGGTGCATGCCGACGGCGTGGCCCAGTTGCCGGATCAGAACGTCGCCGAAGCGGCGCAGCGCCTGCCGGGCATCAGTGTGGAGCGCGACCAGGGCGAAGGGCGTTTTGTCAGCGTGCGCGGCCTGGGCCCGGACCTCAACAGCGTCACCATCAACGGCACCCTGGTGCCCGCCCCGGAAAGCGCGCGCCGCGCCGTGGCCCTCGATGTACTGCCTTCGGAACTGGTGCAATCGCTGTCGGTGATCAAGACCCTCACCCCGGACATGGACGCCAATTCACTCGGCGGCACCGTCGATGTGCAAAGCCTCTCGGCCTTCGACCATAAAGGTTTGTTCTACACCGGCAGCAGCGAAGCCAGCTACGACAAGAACACCCATCAGACCAGCCCGAAATTCTCCGGCGCCGCCAGTAACCGTTTCAGCCTCGGCGACGGCATTGACAACTTCGGCGTCGCCGCCGCCCTCAGTTGGCAAAAGCGCGACTTCGGCTCGGACAACGTCGAAACCGGCGGCGCCTGGGACTTCACCGACGGCGCCCGGCTCAACGAGTTCGAACAGCGCGACTACGACATCAGCCGCGAGCGTGCCGGCGGTGGCCTGAACTTCGACTACAAGCCCGACGACCTCAGCAGCTACTACCTGCGCACCCTCTACAGCCGCTACACCGACACCGAAACCCGCAACTCCACCAGCATCGAGTTTGCCGACCCCCAGGCCCCGGGCCAACTGGGTGATGCCGAGGGCAAGCGCAAGCTGAAAAACCGTGAGGAAACCCAGGAAATCCAATCCTATGTATTCGGCGGCGAACGCATGCTCGGCCTGTGGACCTTAAGCGGCCAGGCCGGCTACAGCCAGTCCAGCGAAGACAGCCCGGCGCATATCGCCGGCGCCACCTTCGACGGCGGCGACTTTGCAGGCAGCGGTTTCTACGACAAGGACAAACCCCGCCCGATCATCGGCAGCGGCTTCTACGACGCCAGCAACTTCAGCCTCGACAAGGTCGACTGGGAAAAACAGAACACCACGGACACCGAGAAAAACCTGCGCCTGGACCTGGCTCGCGACTATGACCTGAGCGGCTATGCGTCACAGGTCAAGTTCGGCGGCAAGGTCAGCCGCCGCAACAAGGACAACGACCTGGAGGCCTGGGTCTACGAAGACTTCGACACCCTCGGCTTCAGTGCCGACCAACTCAACCTCAGCCGCTTCCAGAAGGGCAGCGTCGACTATCGCCTGGGCAACTACGGCCCCGGCATCAGCCCCGGTGCCATCAAGCAGCTGATCGGCAGCCTCAACCCGGCGGACTTCTATGACGAGACCGAATCGCGGGTCAACGACTTCACCATCCGCGAGGACATCAACGCCGGCTACCTGATGAACACCCTCGACGTTGACGACTGGCGCTTTATCGCCGGGCTGCGCTACGAAGGCACCGAGTTCGAAGCCAAGGGCACGGGTGCCACCGATGGCGTGTTCACGCCCACCGAGACCAAGCGCCGCTATCACCATTGGCTGCCGGGCCTGCATGCGCGCTACAAGATCGACAAGAACACCCAGGTGCGCGCGGCCTGGACCAAGTCGGTGGTGCGCCCGACGTTCGGCCAGCTGGCGCCGGGTTTTGTGATCGACGATGACGAAGCCACCTTCGGCAACCCGGACCTCAAGCCCCTGGAATCGAGCAACCTTGACCTGGGTATCGAGCACTTCATGGGCCGCGCCGGCACCGTGTCGGCGTTTGTGTTCTACAAGGACATCAAGAATTTCGTCTACAACACCGACCTCGCCGGCACCGGCGCCTGGACCAACTTCGCCGAGGCTCACACCTACGCCAACGGCGACAGCGCCAAGCTCTACGGCCTGGAACTGGCCTACTCACAGAAGTTCGACTGGCTGCCCGCACCGTGGAACGGTTTGCTGATCGGCGCCAACAGCACCTTCAGCCGCTCCAGCGCCGATATCGAAGGCTTCGACGCCGCCAGCGGCACGAATCGCAAGCGCAACATCAGCCTGCCCAACCAGTCGGACACCGTCGGCAATCTGATGCTCGGCTGGGAGGACGACAAGCTCAGCCTGCGCCTGTCGGCCAACTACAAGTCGGCCTACCTGTATGAACTGGCCTCGATCAACGACAAGGCCCACGACCTGCACGTCGACGCCCAGACCTTCGTCGACTTCAGCGCGCGCTACTCGCTGACCAAGAACCTGCAAGTCAGCTTCGAAGCCCAGAACCTCACCGATGAGTCGTACTTCGTCTACACCGGCCACCGCAGCTACAACGGCCAATACGAAGAGTACGGCCCGACCTACAAGGTGGGACTGACCTTCACTCATTTCTAACTCACACCTCGATTCCAATGTGGGAGGGGGCTTGCTCCCGATGAGGGGGGCCAGTTGTGCATCCTTCACTGATTGACCGCTATCGGGAGCAAGCCCCCTCCCACATTGGAACTCCATTGTTTTCGAAGGATTTGTTTGTACATGAGAATTTCCAAGCTGTACTTGCTGATATCGGTGTTGACCTGCACTCATGCACTGGCTGCCGATCTGACCCTGACGCCTTGGGCGCCATCCTTGAAGGCCGAAGCCGTGGCCTTCCTGCCCAACACCACCGAGCGCCTGGCCACCAGCACCCGCGACGGCCTGCAACTGCTCGACAGCCAGGGCGCCGAGCTGGCGCGATTCAAGGGTAACTTCAGCAGCCTCGACACCCGCGCCGCAGGTGCCCAGGTGCTGGTCGCCAGCCTCGACAACGAGCGCCAACAGGCGCTGCTGATCAGCCTGGACAGCGCCAGCAAAAGCTGGGGCAAACCGCTGTACCTGCCGACCCGCGACTACCCGGTAAATGGCTTGTGCCTGTACCGCGACGCCGCGGCCAATCTGTTTGTGTTCCTGGTGGGCGAAGAGGGCAAGGGCGAGCAATGGCTGGTGGGCAACGGCGCGACGCTGCTCACCGCCCCCCAGCGTGTACGGGGTCTGCCGCTGCCGCCGTCGGCGCAGTTCTGCCAGGTGGACGATGCCACCCAGCAGTTGCTGGTGAATGAAGAGAATGTCGGCTGGTGGGCCTACCCGGCGCACCCGGAAGCCGAGGTGAAACGCACGCCGGTGGCGCTGTTCGACACTCCCAAACGCGAAGCCGGGGCCATGGCGCTGGTACCCGGTGGTGTGGTTGCCCTGGACCCGAAGACCGCCCGGTTACACCTGTTCCAGCACACCGGCGAGCGCTGGGTGGAGCAACCGAGCCTGGGCCTGCCGGGCCTGAAAGAGCCGGAGCAATTGGCGCTCAATGGCCGCCAGCTGCTGGTGCGCGATGATGACAGCGGCACGCTCTACCAGGCCAGGCTCGACTGGCAGGCCACGCCCGTCGCGGCGGCTGCGGTGCTGCCGGAAGTCGCGGCCTTGCGCCAGAGCGACCCGGTCGGCCGCCAGGGCGATGCGGCGGATGACCCGGCGATCTGGATTCACCCGCAAACCCCGGCCAACAGCCGTGTGCTTGGCACCAACAAGAAACAGGGCCTGCTCGCCTACGACCTCGACGGCAAGCTGTTGCAGGAACTGGCGGTGGGCCGCCTGAATAACGTCGACGTACGCCCCAACTTCAAGCTTGGCGCGCAAACGGTGGACCTGGCGGTGGCGAGCAATCGCGATCACAACAGCCTGAGCCTGTTCAGCATCGACCGCCAGAGCGGCGAGCTGCGAGAGGCCGGTGAAGTGCCCACGCCGCTCAAGGAAATCTATGGCATTTGCCTGTTCCAGCCCGCCAGCGGCGAGATCTACGCGATTGCCAACGGCAAGGACGGCACCTTCCTGCAATACCGCCTCAGTGCGCCGGACGGCCGTGTGCATGGCGAGCTGGTGCGTCAGTTCAAGGTCGACAGCCAACCCGAAGGCTGTGTGGCCGACGACCAGCGCCAGCGCCTGTTTATCGGTGAGGAAGACGTCGGCGTGTGGGCGGTGGATGCGCGCGCCGATCAACCGGCGACGTTGACCAGCGTGATCAAGGTCGGCCCGCAATTGCATGCGGATGTCGAGGGCCTGGCGCTGTACCAAAGCGATAAACATGACTACCTGGTGATCTCCAGCCAAGGCAATGACAGCTACCTGGTGGTGGATGCCGAACCGCCGTTTGCCGTGCACGGCGGCTTTCGCGTCGGCTTGAACGCCGCCGCCGGTATCGACGGTGCGTCGGAAACCGATGGCCTGGAAGTCACCGCCATCAACCTCGGCGGGCCATGGAGCCAAGGCATGCTGGTGGTGCAGGACGGGCGCAAGCGCATGCCCGAGCAAACCCAGAACTTCAAGTTCGTGCCCTGGGCCGAGGTCACCCGTGCATTGAAATTGCCGTGAACCGTCATCAACCGGTCATCACTTTTTAATCGAATGGGAGATTCACCATGCACGCGACGATGGAACATATGACGATCTGGGGTTTGATCAGCGACGCCAGCCTGTTGGTCAAGGCTGTCATGCTCACCTTGCTGTTGGCGTCCTTGCTCAGCTGGTACCTGATTATCCAGCGCGGCAGTGTGCTGCGCCGCCTGGAGCGGCAGTTGAATACGTTTGTGCAGCGCTTTCGCGCCGCGCCGGATCTGCAGGCACTGTGCCGTGAGATCCAACAGGCGGGCGAGGGCGGCATTGCGCCGATCTTTATAGCCGGGGTCCAGGAATACCAGCACTTGCACAGCCATGACCCGGCGGTGCTCGAAGGCGTGGAGCGGGCCTTGCAGGTGGCGATCATCGAGCAGGAAATCGAGCAGGAAAAGGGCCTGCAATTTCTGGCGACCGTGGGTTCGGTCAGCCCGTACATCGGCCTGTTCGGCACGGTGTGGGGCATCATGAATTCATTTATCGGCTTGTCCCAGGTGCAACAGGCGACGTTGTCCACCGTAGCGCCGGGCATCGCCGAAGCCTTGATCGCCACGGCCATCGGCCTGTTCGCGGCGATCCCGGCGGTGATCGCCTACAACCGCTTCGCGGCGCGCGGCCAGACCCTGCTCACCCGTTACTACGCGTTTGGCAATGAGCTGCAGGTACGCCTGCACCGCACCCTGCGCGGTACGTCGATCAACCTGGCCGTCGCCGCCTGAAAGGAGCAACTCCCATGTTAGTCAGGCCGCAACGCAAGCACGGGCCCAAGGCCGAGATGAACGTGGTGCCGTATATCGACGTGATGCTGGTGCTGCTGGTGATCTTCATGGTCACCGCGCCGATGCTGACCCAGGGCGTGAAGATCGACCTGCCCAAGGTCGCCGCCGAGGCGTTGGCCACCGACACCCGCCAGCAGATCCTCACGCTGTCGGTAAAGGCCGACGGTGGCTACTACTGGAACCTCGGCGGCGAACTCGATACCCAGCACCAGACCGACAGCGCCGTGAGCCTGGATGAAATGGGCGCCAAGGTCATGCAGGTGGTGGCGGCGCGCAGCGACACCCAGGTCTATATCCGCGCCGACGACAACGCCGGTTACGGCCGTGTGGTCGCGGCCATGGCGGTGTTGCAGAAGGGTGGTGTCAGCAACCTGGGGCTGGTGACCGAGGCCCCGCAATGACGGCGATGATCATGCACAGTCCCACCCTGACGATGGCGCCCCGGGATGCTTCGGGGTTTTGGAGAAACAGCCTCGCCGCCAGCCTGGCGGTGGCGCTGCACGTCGGCGTGCTGGCCGCGTTGATGCTGGGCTGGTCGACGCAAAAGCCCGTGGTGGATACCCCTCGGGTGATGCACACGCAGTTGGTCATGCTGCCACCGGCGCCAGCGCCCGAGCCTGAACCGGTGGTGGCTGCCCCCGCACCGCCGGAACCGGTGGTGATACCGGTGCCGGTAAAGCCCGTGGTCGATCCACAGGTCCAGGCGCAAAAACTCGAGAAAGCCGCCTTGGCGCGTAAACGCGTCGAAGACAAGAAACTCGAGCAGCAGCAGGAACGCCTGGCCACCGAACAACGCAACCGCGAGCTGGAACAACAACGCCTCGATCAGCAACGCCTGGCCGCTGAAAAAACCCGGGCTGCCACACCCGCGCCAGCCCCTGCACCGGCCTTCGACAGCCGCCAATACCAACCCCTGAGCAAGGAGGCACCGGACTATCCCGAGCGCGCCCTGGACAAGAACATCGAAGGCGACTGCACCTTGGAGTACAGCGTCAACACCCAAGGCCGCGTGGAAAACCCCAAGGTGCTGGACGGCTGCCACCCATTGTTTATCCGGCCTTCACTGGCGGCGGCGAACACCTTTCGCTACCAGCCGAGGATCGTTGACGGCAAGGCCGTGGCCGTACCGGCGGTGCGCAATACCTTCCACTACCGCATCAAGTAACGCACTCAGAGGTCATAGCGCACCGACAGCAACAGCGTGCGCGGATCGTTGACCGAGTAATAACGGGCGCCGCTGGACGGCACATAGCCCACCGATTGCGGGTAAGCGCGGTCCAGCAGGTTTTTCACCGCCAGGGTGGTGGTCCAGTGGCCGTCGCCGCTGATGTAGCGAGTGTTGGCGTTCCAGAAGGTTTGCTGCGGCACTTCCTGGATGTCGTCGTTCAGCGCGTTGGCGTAGGACTTGGTCTGGAACTGCGCATCCGTGCCCGCCAGCCAGGTGCCCGGCAGGCCTGCGGGAATGGTGTAGTTCAGGCCGACACTGGCGTTCCAGCGCGGCGAGAACACCAGTTGCTTGCCATTGGCATCGACCCCGGCACCGCTGGCGTTCTGGAAGTCGTCGTACTGGCTCTCCAGGTAGCCGAGGTTGGCGCTCAGTTGCAGGTCGCGGCTCAGGGCGGTGAGGGTTTCCAGCTCGACGCCGTAGGTGTGGGCCTGGCCGACGTTGGTGCGCAGGCTCACCCCCAGCGCCGGGTCGTAGGCGTTGGTCTGCAGGTCTTTGTAGTCGTTGTAGAACAGCGCGACGTTGGCCCGCAGGCGCTGGTCGAAGAAGTCGCCCTTGAAGCCGGTTTCCCAGGTGGTCACGTCTTCCGGCGAAAACGCCTGCTCGGCGGCGGCGCGGGTCGGCGCACGGTTGTCGTATCCGCCGGCCTTGAAGCCCTTGGCGACGTAGGCGTACTGGTTGAGGTGCGGCGTCCAGGCATATTCGAAGCCGATTTTCGGGCTGGTGGACTGCCAGGATTTGCTCGACTCGGCCGCGAAGTTGGTGCCGGTAATCTGCCTGTCGGTATTGATCGCGTAATTGGTGAACTCGAAGTTCTTGTGTTCGCGGGTAAAGCGCAGGCCGGCGATCAGCGACAGCTGCGGGGTGATCTTGTAGGTGCCCTGGCCATACAGCGCGTAGCTTTCGGTGTTGGTGGTGCTGTACTGGCCCTGGCCGATCACCCGGTTGCGTGCGATGGAGTAGGTGAGGTTGTCGCGGTCGGCATCGAAGCGTTCGCGGTACAGGTACAGGCCGGTGCTGAAGCTGAAGTCGTCATAGTCGCCGTTGAGCTGGAATTCCTGGATGGCGTAGTTTTGCTTGTAGAGGATCAGGTTGTTCTGGATCAGCGCGGCCTGGCCAGAGTTGTCGTAGTCCACCGGCTGGTTGAAGGACGACCAGGCAGTGACCGATTTGACATTCAAGTGATCGTTGATCGCATAGATCGCGCGCAACACCGAACTGCCCTGGTCAAGGCGGTTTTTCGGGTCGAGGCTGCTGTAGCTCTTGAACTTGTCGAAACGGCCATTGGCGTCGAACGGCGAGTAGCTGGTGGTGTCGCCACGGTCAAAGGTGCCGGCCAGGGTCAACTGCACATCCCAAGGTGAATCCTCCGGCTTGTAGCGCAGCTTGCCGCGGTAGGACTGGATATCGACGTTATTGACATCCTTGCCCCGGGTCGGGTTGGACACTGTGCCGTCTCGGCTCAGGCGGAGCGCCGAAAAGCTGCCGAACAACGCGTTGTCTACCAGCGGGCCGCTGATCAGGAAACGGCCGTTCTGCGCATTGTAATTACCCGCACCGAGCTCGACGAAACCACGGGTTTCCTGGTTGGGGTCGCGGGTGATCACGCGGATCGCCCCCGCGCTGCTGTTGCGCCCGTACAGGGTGCCCTGGGGGCCGCGCAGCACTTCGACGCGCTCGACGTCATTGAAGTCGAGCATCGAGGAAATCGCCCGTGGGATGTACAAGTCGTCGGCGTACACCGCCACGGCGGCTTCCTGGATCGGGTCGGTTTCACCGATGCCGCGAATGCCATAGGTCTGGGCGCTGTAGGAGATCGACTGGCGGCTGAGTGTCAGGTTCGGCACCTGGCCCGACAGGTCGCGCACGCTGCGGATCTGCTTGTCGTCGAGGCTCTTCTCGTCGAAGGCGGAAATCGCCAGCGGGGTTTTCTGCAAGTCTTCACTGCGGTGCTCGGCCGTGACATTGACCACCGGCAGCGCGGCGTCATCGGCGTGGGCGTACGCGCCGAACAGGGCGAGGGAGACAGCAAGGGTGAGGCGATTGGGCGCGGCGATGTGGCTCATGGTAGGTCCCTGAGAAAGTGGTGGTTCAGGCAAGGCCTCCACCTGGTCAGGGGTCGGTGCTGGACATAACAATATGGATAGGAAAGGCGTTCGTAAAAGTCCGTTTTGTTATATGCTCATTATTAAATATATGCAGTTAATTTTTATTTATGATGCGTATATCTGATGATATTTCTCGCCTGGCCGCATAACCAGATGTGGGGCTTGCCCCCGTGGCGGCCTTCGGGCCGACCATGTCGTTGGCTTTGACCGAGTACATATCCGTTGCTGCGGTAACGGCTGCCTATGGTTCCGCTCTTACAGCGGCTCACTTTTGGAGGGACCCAAAAGTAAGCAAAAGGTCCTCGCCCCAACACTCGGCACCTCGCCTAGGCTCGGTGTGCCCTCACTCCGGCTTTGGAGCGTGGGCCGCCGCGATGGGCCATCCTTGGCCCAGCGCGGCTAACCCGGCGTCCTGCCGGGTTACCCACGCTCCAAAGCCTGCGTTCGGCCAGCGTGTTTGACGGGGCGATTTGAGATCAAAAGCCAAAGCGCGGCGGCCTTAGAGCCGACCGGAGTTGGGTCTGGTGTACTGGGTTAAAAATGTGGGAGGGGGCTTGCCCCCGATGAGCATGGGTATCTACACAACTTCCAGTGAATACGGAATCTATGGCAATTAGGCTTCTGTGGTGAGCGGGCTTGCCCCGCGCTGGGTTGCGAAGCAGCCCCAAAACCTTCACCTCGATTGATTCTGGCACTCTGCGGTGACCTTATTGGGGCCACTTCGCAGCCCAGCGCGGGGCAAGCCCGCTCACCACAGAGTTATGTGTCAGCCTTTAAGAGTTGTGCAGATACCTATGCCCCGATGAGGGAGTGTCAGTTGGTGGATTTGGTACTGACCCACTGCAATCGGGAGCAAGTCGAATCGTCGCACCGCCCCTCCCACATTTTTGAACGGCATCAGGCGTTAGCCAGATTCGCCAGTGCGATCCCTGAAACGTAGCGTTCCAGATTCGCCAAAAACGTATCGGCAATCTCGTTGCGGCTATTGGTCGAAATCGCCGACGTATGCGGCGACAACCGCACCCGTGGGTGGCTGTACAACGGGTGCCCATCCGGCAAAGGCTCCGGTTCGGTCACGTCGAGCGATGCCAGGCCGATCTGGCCGTTATCCAGGGCCTCGAGCAACGCCTCCTGATCGAGCAGACCGCCCCGGGCGATGTTGATCAGGTGCAGTCCCGGCTTGGCGCTGCCCAGCACATCGCGGTTGATGATATGCCGCGTGGCGTCGGTCAGTGGCGCGGCCACTACCAGGTGGTCGGCGCGGGCGAACAGGTCGTGGATGTCGTTGGCGGCCTGCACTCCTGCGCCGAACGGTGCCTGGCTCTGACGCAGGGCCACAACGTTGATGCCCAGGCCCAGGGCTTTTTGCGCCAGGCTTTCACCAATCGCACCAAAGCCGAGGATGCCCAGGGTGGTGCCCTTGAGTGGGCGCAGGGCGGTGAAATTCCATTGCGAGTCCTTCACCCAGATGTCCGGTAAATGCTTGGCCGCGGCAAAGATCGCCGCCAGGGCGAACTCGGCGAGGTTGTCGGCGGCGCTGCCCCGGGAGGTGGTCACCGGCGGGCCGTTGAACAGCCATTGCGGGTAGAAGTCGATGCCCGATGAGACCAAATGCACCCATTGCGCGCCGTAGGGCCAGCCCGGTGGCGGGGTGTCCGGGGCGGTGTAGCCGCGCACGTTGATCGGGCGCAGCAGCAGGATATTCGCCTGGGGCGGCAGGTCGCTCGGCACGCCCGCCGGCACGCCGATCACCTGGGCTCCGGGGTGGATCGCAGTGAGGCGTGCGCGGATCACGTCGTTGTAGTCTTCGTCCAACTGGCTGGCAATAATCACCTGAGTCATGTGCGTTCCTTCTGGCGTTGGGCGAACACGGCTTTACCGACACCTTGCAGCACCGCATCGTTCTGCGGGGTATGCACGCGACTGCACAGCACATCGCGGTAGTGGCGTTGCAGCGGGCTATGGCGTGACAGACCGGGGTTGCCGGAGGCCTCGATGGCCAGTTCCACGGCGCGGATCGCGTTGTGGGTGACCAGGTACTTCAACTGCGCGGCGTTGGCGGCCGGGGTGTGGCCGTCGGCGGCGGCGTCGAGCAGGCTGCGGTTGGCGAACAGCAGGGTGTCGATATGGCCGACGGTTTCCTGGAAACGCGGCAATGTCGACAACGCCGCACCGAGATTGGATGGCTGGCGCTCTTCCAGCCAGTTCACCAGCCAGTCCCGCGCAGCCTGGGCCACGGCGTCATACACCGAGGACAGCAGCACCGACATCCACAGGAAACCCTCGGCATCCAGTTCCGGTTGCGGCGCGCTCCAGGGGCTGACGCTGACGGCGTGGTCCAGTGGCACCAGCACATTGTCGAGCAGCACTTCATGGCTGCAGGTGGCGCGCATGCCGAGGTGGTCCCAGGTGTCGATGATGCTCACGCCGGGGCTGTCCTTGGGCACCAGCCAGGCGCCCACCAGCGGGTCGGCGTCATCGCTGCGCGCCCATACGCTGAACCAGCTCAGGCCATGGCTGCCGGTGGAGTAGATCTTGCGCCCGCTGATGCGCCAACCCTCAGCGGTGCGCACGGCGGTGGTCGCCGGCAGCCCGCCACGGGCCGGGGTGCCGAGGTCGGGTTCGACGCGCAGGGCGTTGATCAATGCGCCGTTGCGCACCGCGTCCTCGGCCACTTGTGTACGCAGATGGGGCGGCCAGGTCTTGCTGTCTTGCAGGCGGGTATGTTGCAGGTATTGCATCACCAGGATCAGTGCGGTGGACGGTTCGCCCTTGGCAATTGCACTGATCGCCTTGCGCGCCTGGGGCAGGCTGGCACCGCCGCCACCGAGGGCTTTGGGCACGGTGAGGGCGACCAGGCCGTGGTCATGCAGCCGCTGGAAGTTGGCGTGGGGGAAGGCGCCGCTCTCGTCATACAGGTGCGCGGTGCCGGCCAGCTCGGCGCTGAGGCGTTCGAGCAGGGCCTCGAAGTTGGCGACCTCCACGGAGCGTAGAGACGGTTGGGTCATGAGAATGTACTCGGTCAAAATGTGGGAGGTGCGGTGGGCCTAGATGGCGATGCGTACAGGCTGTTGGCCCAACAAGCGCTCCACCACCTGCACCACCGGCTCGGCTTCGGTACGCACCAGCCAGTCCGGGCTGACGTCCACGAACGCCACCGTGCCGTCCTGGGCAATCACCACCACCGTCGGTTGCGGCAACTCCCAGGTCCCCGTGCCGGTGGTTTCACCGATGTGATTGCCCTTGGCCAGGGCTGCATTGCGCGAGGCTTCGTCGAAGCTGTAGAGGATGCCCAGGCGGCGCCCGAGGTGGTTGTCCGGGTCGCTGGCCACCAGCAATTGCAGGGCGTGGCGGCTCTTGATCTCAACCAGCCGTTCAGGCACTTGCGGGCTCACCGCGACCAGGGGCACGCCCAGTTCGCGCAGGCGTGGGTAGAGTTGGCGTTCGTAATAGGGCAGGGCGATATTGCACGCCGGGCAGCCGGCGAAACGGAAGAAGATCAGCACCGCCGGGCCGTCGGCCAGCAGTCGTTCGCGGGTCAGTTCGCCGCCTTCCACATTGAGCAGGGTGAAGGGGTCCAGTTCATCGCCGAGCTGCACGTAGTCGTCTACCCGTGCTTCATTCACCAGGCGCTGGCGCTGGTCGATATTGACCTGCAACGCCGCCGGCGCCCAGGTCGCTACACGCTCGGCGTGCAGCGCCGCCAACTGACGGTTGAGGGATTCGCTCATGCCAGCGCCTCCTGTTGCGTTTCGACCTCGGCGGTGACGCTGTAACGGTTGGCCGGCACGTCCAGGCCAAGGTTGTCGCGCAGGGTGTGGCCCGTGTATTCGCTACGGAACAGGCCCCGCTGTTGCAGCACCGGTACCACCAGTTCGGTGAAGTACTGCAAGCCGTCCGGCAGCACCGAGTTGATGATGAAACCATCGCTGGCGCCGCGTTCGAACCAGGTCTGGATCGCGTCGGCGACTTGCTCCGGGGTGCCGACAAAATCACGCTTGGGCCGCGAGAAGCGCAGCGCCACTTCGCGCAGGGTCAGGCCTTCGTCCCTGGCCAGTTGCTTGATGCGGTCGGAGCCGCCTTTCTGGCTGTTGGCGCCCAGGTCGCCGAGTTCCGGGAACGGGGCGTCCAGCGGGTACTGGCTGAAGTCATGGTCGTTGAACGGGCGGCCGAGGGCGACGATGGCGTCTTCCACGGTGACCAGCTCCACGGCCTGCTGGTAGCGGCTTTCCACTTCGGCCTCGTCGCGGCCGACAATCGGGCGGATGCCCGGCAGGATCGACAGGCTGTCGGCGTCACGGCCAAAGCCTTTGGCGCGGCGTTTGAGGTCCTGGGTATACGCCAGGCCTTCTTCGATGCTCTCCACATGCACAAAGATGGCGTCGGAGTTCTGCGCCGCAAAGTTACGTCCGTCTTCGGACGTGCCCGCCTGGAAAATCACCGGTTGGCCCTGGCGCGAGCGCGCAATGTTCAGCGGGCCTTTGACCGAGAAAAACTCGCCTTTGTGGTTCAGCGCATGCAGCTTGCCCGGGGTGAAGAATTCGCCGCTTTGCTTGTTGTAGGCAAAGGCGTCGTCTTCCCAGGAGTCCCACAGGCCCTTGACCGTGTTCAGGTGTTCCTTGGCGATGCGGTAGCGCACGGCGTGGGGAGGGTGCTCGGCTTTACCGAAGTTGTCGGCGGTGCCGCTGAGCCACGAGGTCACCACGTTCCAGCCGGCGCGACCGCCGCTGATATGGTCCAGGGACGCGAACTGGCGCGCCACCTGGTAGGGCTCGGTGTAGCTGACGGTCACGGTGGCCACCAGGCCGATATGGCTGGTGAGTGCGGCCAGGGCCGAGAGGATGGTCAGCGGCTCGAAGCGGTTGAGGTAATGCGGGCTGGACTTGGCATGGATGTGCAGGCTGTCGGCGATGAACACGAAGTCGAACTTGGCCGCTTCGGCGAGTTCGGTCTGCTGTTTGTAGAAGCCGAAATTCGTACTGGCATTCGGTTGCGCCTGCGGATGGCGCCATTCGCCCCAGCCGTGTCCGACACCGTGGACCATGGCGCCCAATTTCAAATGGCGGGGTTTCAATTGATGTGGCGTGCTCATGTTCTGCTCCTTCAGCGTGATGCTTGGTTGTTGGGGACGCGCTTGGCGTTAAAGCTCGTGTCGAAGCCCTGGGACACGTCGATGTGCCGGGGCAGCAGGCCTTCTTGCTGGTAGGTGTCGGCGGTGGCCTGCAGGCCACTGATCACGCTGTCGTCAATCAGCACCGGGCTCAGGCGGGTTTCCTTGGCCACGGCCACATGCACGGCCAGCGGCAGCCCGGTGATTTTGGCCTGGGCGGCGGCGTACTCGTCGGGGTGGGTATTGGCCCAGGCGTAGGCGCGGTCGACGCGGGCGACAAAGTCGTCCAGCTGCGTGCGCTTGTCGGCGATGGCCTGGCGGGTGGCGGCGAGGTACAGGTGATTGCTCAACAGCGTGTTGCCGCTGGCCAGGATCCGCGCCTGGCTTTGGGACGTGACGACGGTGGTGTAGGGGTCCCAGGTCGACCAGGCGTCGACAGTGCCGTTATCCAGCACCAGGCGCGACTCGCTGGGCAGCAGGAAAATGAACTGCACATCCTTTGTGGTCAGGCCGGCCGTGGCCAGCGCCTTGATCGCCAGGTAATGGCCGATGGACCCACGCCCGGTGACGATTTTCTTGCCCTTGAGGTCGGCCACCGTCTTGATCGGCGAATCCTTGGGCACCAGCAGGGCGGTGGTGTTACGCCCTTCGGCGTGGATGATGCTGACCACCTTTAGCGAGGCGCCGGCGCCAAGGGCAAACACGTAGGGCGCGTCGCCCAGGGCACCAATGTCCACGGCTCCGGCATTCAAGGCTTCGCCCAGGGGCGAGGCGGACGGGAATTCCGACCACTGGATTTCATAGGGCACGTTTTTCGTTTCGCCGGAGACTTCCAGCAGCGTCTTGATCGTCGATTTCTGATTGGCCACCCGCAGCGGTTGCAGGTCGGCGGCGTGGGCGCAGGTGGCCAGGCCAAGGGCCAGGGCAGTGCCCAGGAGCAGGCGTTTGAACGGAGTGGAAAAGACCATGGGATGCTGGCTCCAGGCAGATCGTGAAAGGGTTCGGCTACCTCCGCCTGGAGAAGGGGTCGGTGAGGAGTTCACGTTATGCTCATAAAAACCTTCTGTGAAGGTCTTTTTGGTTATATGTTAATTATTAAAAATATTAAGATAATTGGTTATCTAATATGCGGTTTATGTATTTTTCGAATAGGTAATTGCGGCTGAGGTGCCTGGGTGTCCAAGGGGGCGGCGCCAATCGCTCTCAGCGCAGGTTTGCATAGTGCGAAGTTGTCTAGGCCACTGTCATTCTTCACAGGTGTCCAGGCGTTGCGCCGGGCAGAAAATGGCAGTACGCAGCCAAGTCAGCTGCGAATAAACGATGGGGGTATTTTTACTCTCTCAGCGAACCAGTGAGGATTCGTCATGTTCAAATTATTGGCAACCACATGCGTCATGTTCAGCCTGCTGTTCGGCACCCAGTTCAGCGTGGCCTCGCAAATAGAGGCGGGTGTCCACGCCATGCAGTTTCAGTTGAGCGGTAGCTCGGAGACGGTTTCTTGCACCGACACAGAAGAAAGAAAGTAACGCAGTACCCCCCCGCCCCATCAGCCTGGGGCAGCGCCTGTTCCCGCAATGGGGGCAGGCGTGCCTGGGGTCAAATGACGTAAAACCCATGGGTCCCATCACGGGCCAACTGGTCGACCAAGCCGAATTCCCAATCCAGATACGCCTGCATGGCTTCCCTGGGGTTGTCGGTGCCTTCGTACGGTCGGCGGTAGCGGTCGATGCGCGGCGAGGCCAGGTGGGTTTCGCCTTCTTCCAGTGGCAGTTGCGCGTTGATCCAGGCGGCGGTGCCGTCTTGCAGCAGGAACACTTGCTTGCCGGTGATCGCTTCGACTTCAGCCACCGCCAGGCGCGCCAGTTGGCTGCTGCCGCAGGTCAGCACATAACGCTGGGCGGCGGGCACCTTGGCCAGGGCCTCGGGCAGTTGTGCGCGCAATACCCACCAGGCACCGGGGATATGGCGCTTCACGTAGTTGGCGCTGGCGGTGAAATCCAGCACCACGGTGTCGCCATGCTCGAGCCATTCGGCGAGGGTGTGCGGGCTGATCAGTTCCGCCTGGGGGGGCGCGGGGACTGGAGCGACCCAGGCGCCTTTTTCGCTGAAGTGCGCCGCTTGCAGGTCATCCAGCACATGCACGTCCCAGCCCAGTTGGGCCAGCCACGACGCAGACATGTTCGCCCGCACGCCATCGTCATCCGCCAGCACCAGGCGCGCACCGCGCACGCTGGCGACATGGTCGGTTTCCTGCACCAGTTGGCCGCCGGGGGTGGAGCGCGCGCCGGGCAAGTGGCCGGCTTCGAATTCTTCCGGGGTGCGCACATCGAACAGGTAGGTGGTGCGTGCAGCGTCTTGCTGCCAGCGTTGCAGGTCGGCCAGGGTGGCGCGACCGACGCGGGCCTGGTCGGCGACGCGGCGTGCATCGACGGCGGCGATCTGGCGATGCTCTTCCGAGGTTGGCGCAAAGCGCCGCGACTGGCCGTGGGCGAGCTTCTGCCCGGCCAGGGTCCAGCCGATGGTGCCATTGCGCAGCGCAGACACCGGGTTGGCCACGCCGGCGTTGATCAGCGACTGGGTGCCGATAATGCTGCGGGTACGCCCGGCGCAGTTGACGATGATGCGGGTGGCCGGGTCGGGCGCCAGTTCCCGCGCACGCAACACCAGCTCGGCACCGGGCACGCTGATGCCGGTGGGGATGCTCATGGTCTGGTATTCGTCGAAACGGCGGGCGTCGAGCACCACCACATCGGCCTGGCTGTCGAGCAGCGCCTGCACTTCTTCAGCGGCGAGGGACGGCGTGTGGCGCTCGCTCTCCACCAACTCGCCAAAGGCCTTGCTCGGCACGTTCACATCGATAAACAGCTCGCCACCGGCCTGGCGCCAACCGTCGAGGCCACCTTCCAGCAGGCTGACCTGGGTGTAGCCCAGCGCAACCAGGCGTTCGGCGGCACGGGCGGCCAGGCCTTCACCGTTGTCGTAGACGGTGACCTGGGTATCCCGGCGTGGAATGCGCGAATACACCTCCAGTTCCAGCTTGGACAGCGGGATATTCGCCGCGAACAGCGGGTGGGATTCGGCAAACGGCGCTTCTTCGCGCACGTCGACCAGGGCGAGTTCTTCACGGTCCAACAGGGCCTGGCGAATCCGGGCAAAGCTACGGGTCGGTACGGTGGTCATAGGGCAGGGCTCTTTTCTTTGGACAAATCCCAGATATTCGGGAGGAAGGCGTTGGAATAACCGGAGATAAACAGTTTCTCGCTGCCGTCGGGCTGGTACACCGCACGGCGCACCGCGCCGATATTGGCGCCGTACACATGAATGCTGATCGACACCTGATCGCTGTGGGCATTGCTCACCTGGTGGATGTCGCCGACCTTGGGCGACACCGCCTCGACCTGGCCCGGCACCAATTGAATCGGCTGGCCTTCGGCGACCAGGCTGCCGTCGGGCGCGCGTTCGAAGCCTTGGGAGAACTCTGCGCCGCGCAGCATGCCGATCAGCCCCCACACCCGATGGTCGTGGATCGGCGTGCTTTGCCCCGGCCCCCAGACAAAGCTGACGATGCTGAAACGCTGGCGCGAATCGGCATGCAGCAAGAACTGCTGGTAGCGCTCGGGATCGGGTTGGGCAAATTCATCGGGGAGCCAGTCGTCATGGCTGACCAGTTGCGCCAGCAGCTTGCCGCCACGGTGCAACAGGTCGCCTTCGCGTGGATTGCCGTCGATCAATTCCGCCAGGGCGCCTATGAAGGCTCTGAGTCTCTCGGGGTGTCGGGCCTGGGTCATGGCACTTCCATCGTGTGGTCGCAGGGATGGGTTTATCTAAGCATAATGTTTATAGTTAATATGCTATTTTTTAATGATTAGCTTATAGCTGAAGGTAATTTAGAACCGGTCTGAATAGCGTTAGACGTTATCGATTGCAGCACGGGCTATTCACGCCACGTTCCTGCAACTATGCTTCACACACATCTTAATGACTGTTCTCTATGTGCGGCCCAAATGAAAATTGACGATATCGATGCCTTTGTCGAAGTGATTCGTTGCCAGTCCATCAGCCATGCCGCCGAGTCGTTGCAATTGACCCAGCCGGCCATTACCCGCCGCGTGCAGAACTTCGAGCAGGCGCTGGGCGTGGAGCTGTTCGACCGCAACACCAAACCCCTCAAGCCGACATTGATCGGCACCCGCGTCTATGAGCAGTGCCGGTTGATCCTGCGCGAGATGGATGCCCTGCGTGAGCTGGTGGCCACCGACGCACCGCCCACCGGCCTGCTGCGCCTGGGTGTGCCGCAGACCATCGGCGACGTGGTGCTGCTGGACGCGCTCAAGCACCTGCGCAGCGAATACCCCGACTTGCGTGCCCAGGTCGCCACCGGCTGGGGCAGCCAGTTGGTGGGCAAGATCGAACGCGGCGAACTGGACGCGGCGGCGGCGCTGTTCCCGGCAGGCAAGATCTTCCCGGACAACATCGTCGGCGAGTCCATCGGCAAGATGGAACTGGTGGTGGTCTGCGCCAAGGCCCAACTGCCGAAGAAACCCTGCAAGCTGGCCGATGTGTACCAGAACGGCTGGGTCCTCAACCCGGACGGCTGCGGCTTCCGTGCCGGGTTGCAGCGCACCTTGTCCGATCAGGGCCTGGCCCTGCGGGTCAACCTGGAGACCTTCGGCACCGAACTGCAACTGGGCCTGGTGGCCGACGGCCTGGGCTTGGGCCTGGTGCCACGGCCGTTGCTGGAACGCAGTGCGCACCGCGAGCAACTGGCGGTGATGCCGCTCAAGGATTTCAAGCCGGTGATGGATTTGTGGCTGATCTATCCGCACTTCCTGGGCAACCTGCAGGGGCCGGTGGATGCGTTTGGCAAGCGGGTGGCGGCGTCGCTGCATAAAGTCCGCGACGCCGCGTAAGCCTGTGGGAGGGGGCTTGCCCCCGATGACGGCCTCTGGGCCGACCATTTTTTTGGATTGGACCGGGTACATATCCATTGCCGCGGTAACGGCGGCTTAGGGTTCCGCCCTGACGGCGGCTCACTTTGGAAAAGCCCCAAAGTCCACCTGGGCTCTTGCCCCACCACTCGGCACCTCGCCCAGGCTCGGTGTGCCCGTAATCCGACAGTGATGTGGGGGGGCGCCGCCACGCGCCATCCATGGCGCGGGGCGGCTAAACCGGAATCCCTGCCGGTTTACCCCCCAAATCACTATCGGATTCCGGCCAGCGTGGTTAACGGGGCGCCTGAGATCAAGATCTAAAGCAAGATCAAGGGCGGCTCGCTTCGCATCGGTGTTAGCGTTGCGGGAGATACTCATGGCCATCGGGGGCAAGCCCCCTCTTATCAAACTTAAAATAACTGAATGATTTTAGGGGGTTAAAATTTCACCCTGAAGTCTTGAGTCTTGCCTGAACAATTTCAGGCGACCGCATTCTTGTGGCAAGCCCGCTCGCCACAGTTTGCTGCGCGACAGCGCTGCGTCGAAGAGGTTGTGGGATCTCCCACATTTGCCCTGTATTATTGGTACGATTTATATGAAAAAAAATAATAATTAGCTTAGATTAAAATGTGCTTTTTATTATTTTCGGCCATCCCCTAGGCTTGCCTGGAAGTCCTTAAGGCCATCCAGGAAGTTTTGCCATGAGCAGCGTCACCTCGATCACCAATCTCACCAGCAATGTTCGCCAGCGCGTTACCCCGCAAGAGTGGGAGGTGCGCGTCAAACTGGCCGCCGCTTATCGCCTGGCTGCCTTGTACAAGTGGACCGACCACATCTATACCCATTTCTCCGCCCGTGTACCGGGGCCGGAGGAGCATTTCCTGATCAACGCCTTCGGGTTGTTGTTCGATGAAATCAGTGCGTCCAACCTGGTCAAGGTCGACCTCGACGGCACTATCGTCGATGACCCTACCGGCCTGGGCATCAACTACGCCGGTTATGTGATCCACAGCGCGATCCACGGCGCACGCCATGACCTGCAGGCGGTGCTGCACACCCACACCCGCGACGGCATTGCGGTGTCGGCGCAGAAGGACGGCCTGCTGCCGATCTCCCAGCACTCCATTGGTTTTTCCGGGCGTGTGGCGTACCACGGGTATGAAGGCGTGGCCCTCGACCTGGACGAACGCGAGCGGCTGGTGGCGGACCTGGGTGACAAGAGCGTGATGATCCTGCGTAACCATGGCTTGTTGACCGCCGGCGTCAGCGTTGAACATGCATTTGTGCAGCTACAACAGTTGGAGCGCGCGTGCAATATCCAAGTGGCGGCGCAGGCGGCGGGGAATGCGGAGTTGATCTTCCCGCCGGCCGAAGTGGTGGAGAAAGTCGAACAACAGGCCAAGGTGTTTGCCAGTGGCGAAGGACCGGGGGTGGCGCGGCATTGGAATGCGCTGATTCGGCAGTTGGAGCGCAACGATACCGACTACAAGAACTGATCCTGAGCATAGTGAAGATCAAAATGTGGGAGGGGGCTTGCCCCGATAGCCATCAGTATCTACACAACTTCAGTAGGATGACGCGTAGCAGCTGTCGAGCCTTGGCGAGGCTGCGTTTGCGGCGCGTCTGACACACCGCCGACGCAGCCTCGCCAAGGCTCGACAGCTGCTACGCACGGGGCTCGGCTCAAGATGTGTAGATACCCATGCCCCGATGGCGGTGGATCAGTCAATTTATCTTTGACTGACACTCTGCCATCGGGGGCAAGCCTCTCCCACATGGGTTCTGTGTTGTTTGGTCAGGCGACTTTCTGCTCGCGTTCAGCAATCAGCTGCCGGGTGAGGGGGATCAACCGCTTGCCATAGTCGATCGCATCATTGAGCGGATCAAACCCACGGATCAGGAAGGTGGTGATACCGAGGTCGTAATAATCGACCAATGCCTCTGCCACCTGTTCGGCGGTCCCCACCAATGAGGTGGAGTTGCCCTGCGCCCCCAGCAACCCCGCAATCCCCGTCCACAGGCGCTTGTCCAGCCGCGAGCCCTGCGCCGCCGCCGCCAGCAACCGGCGCGAGCCTTCATTCGGCGGTTCACGCCGCACAAAGCCATTCTTCTCTGCCAACTCAGTGGCCTGTTGCAGGATGCTGTCGGCACGCGCCCACGCCAGTTCTTCGGTCTCGGCGAGGATCGGTCGCAGCGACAGGCTGAAGCGAATCGTACGCCCATGCCTGGCCGCTTCGGCGCGCACCTGGGTCACGATCTCGCGTACCTGCTCATAGGTTTCGCCCCACAGCGCGTACACATCGGCATGCTTGCCCGCCACTTCAATCGCGGCCTTGGAAGAGCCGCCAAAATACAGCGGGATATGCGGCTGCTGCGGCGACTTCACCGCGGAGTGCGCGCCTTCGACCTGGTAGTAGTTGCCGGCAAAGTCGAAGGGCTGATCGCTGGTCCATTCCTGGCGGACCACGCTCAGGTATTCATCGGTGCGCGCATAGCGTTCGTCCTTGCCGATATGGCTGCCATCGGCGCGCAGTTCGCGGTCGTCGCCGCCGGTGATGATATGCACGGCGGTGCGCCCGCCATTGAACACATCAAGGGTGGCGAACTGGCGGGCGGCCAGGGTGGGTTGGGCGAAGCCCGGACGGTGGGCGATCAGGAACTGCAGTTTTTTCGTCACGCTGGCGGCATGGGCGGCGATCAGCGTGCTGTCCGGGCTGTTGGAATGGAACGCCACCAGCGCGCGGTCGAAACCGGCGTCTTCGTGGGCGCGGGCCACGGTTTCCACGTAGTCCGGTTGCAGGGCAGGGCCGCTGCGTGGGTGGATCTCGGAAGCGTGGTGACCGCCGATATAGCCGATGAATTCAATGCTCATGGTCTGTCCTTGTCGAGTAGGGAGTGAGTACCTCCGCCGGGCAGGGGGTCGGTCATGCTCGTCCACGGTAGGGGCCGCGACAGCCTGTGTAAAATGCCGTTTGGTTCTAACCTAATTATTAAAATATAGAATCATATCTGTATGTAGTAATCAGTAAATTGCATTTTGCAGGTGTTGCTGACGCTAGATAACGTTGTGTTTTTTTTGGGCCTGAGGTCTGATGAGCGCCGAAAACGGCACCTCGAAGGTTAAGCAGTGATGCGGGCAGAACTTGCGCAATATGGCGGCATTACCGTCATGATTCCGGCCGCACTGATGATTGCTGTCTGGTTAAGGTATTCCACGCCGTGGGCATTGCGGGCCTGGATAATAACGCTGGGTATTACTTATTCGATCGTGGCGGCCAGCAAGTTGCTGTTTAAAGGTTGGGGCTTATCCTTCCAGCACTTGGATATTGCTGTAATAAGTGGCCATGCCATGAACACCTGTTTGATGGTCACGGTGGCAACGAGTTTGCTGGCCCGCCAGTTCAATCTGGCCTGGCGCTGGCCGGCGGCGTTGGTGGGGTTAGTGATAAGTATCGGGTTCAGTGCTTATTGTGTCGCGCCTTATATACATCCGCTGAATGAAGCCCTGGCCGGTGCCGCACTGGGTGCGACAGCGGCCAGTGTGTTCCTGTGGCGTATTGATGCCGCGCCCATCAAGGTATCCCCCGTGTTCATCGGCGGCGGGCTGGTGTTTTTGCTGGTCTGTGGGCTGGTGCCCAAGTACAACGCGGAGTGGCTGCTCAACCGCGTCGCAGTGACCCTCTCAGGTGCCGACCAGGCCCATCAGGAGCCTGCCTGGCGCCTGGAAACCGCGCACAGGAAGGCCGAGTAGGTCGCCAGGTCCAGCGCCAGGTTGCTTTCCACCATCAGCGCCAGCAGGGTGGTCTGCGCGTTGAACCGTTGCGCATTGCCACGGCGCCGCGCGCGTTTCATCTGCTGGAACAGCGCATGGGTGATCTGCTGGGGGGAGCTGCCACGCAACAGGTCCAGCCAATGGCCGATGGCCCGGGTGTTGCGCTGGTACTGCGCGCCCTGCACCGGTTCGGCAAACCCCTCGAACATCCCCGTCAGCCTGCGCAACGCATAGCCGCGTCTCAAGCCCGCCCACAGGCTCATGGCCGCTCCTCGGTGCCGCAGATATTGGCCAGCAGTTCGGCCGTCTTGACCTGCATGAACTGGCTGTCGCCGCGACTTTCTACGCACAGGCACACCGACAACGGGTCACTGACCTGCAACTTGAAGCGCCAGTCGGCGAACACCATGGAAAACCCGGCGCCGGACGCGTCGCTGTCCAGTGAGTTATCCGCATACAGCACCTGCAGGCGTTCGACGACATGGGTTGAATCATGCACTTCCACATGAATATTTCCCGAAGAAGGAAATAGGCCAATACGCTCTACCAATAACTTTGACGTGTTCATGGCCGTCCCCTGTCTGGTGCATTCAAATCGCACTTTATTATGGGGCGGTGCAAAAATACCGGAATGTTAGTTTTAGTCGGTCAATACCGGGATTGTTATTTTTTGTCTTGCGCGATAGATGGTCTCGGTTTGTAGGCTGTGGTCATAATTACTCGGTCGTTAGTTGCAGCTCATTAAATAAGGTCGTCCCTTTTGCCGAAGAATAAGTGTGCGGTGCGTGGGAGGTTGCCTTGTTCAAAAAGATATTGATTGTGTGCATCGGCAACATCTGCCGCAGCCCCACGGCGGAACACTTGCTGGGTGCTGCGCTTGCACCTTCCGGGATCCAGGTGAGTTCGGCGGGCCTGGCGGCCTTGCGTGACCATCCGCTGGAGCCCCTGGCCGGGCAGGTGCTGGCGGAGCACGGGCATGTGCCCCAGGTGCACAGGGCCCGGCAACTCGACGCCGGCGCCGTGAGTGAGGCCGACCTGATCCTGGTGATGGAACAACGGCACATCGACGGCGTGCTCGACCTCGCCCCCGAGGCGCGGGGCAAGGTGTTCCTGTTGGGCAAGTGGCAGCACGATCGCGAGATCACCGACCCCTATCGCCAGGGCAAGCCCGCCTTTGTGCAGGCCTATGCCTTGATCGAACAGGCCGCACAGGCCTGGGCCCAGCGCCTGGCGCGCTGACGCTCCCTCTTTAAACGATTGCAAGGACGAAGACGCGATTTATGTATTCACCCCAGAACGCTTCCCCTGAAAGCCCTCACCGTGACGAGATCGATGTGCTCGGCATGCTCGGCAACCTGATCGATCACAAATGGCTGATCGCCGGGATCACCGGCACCTGCATGCTGATCGGTGCCGCCTACGCCATTCTGTCGGCGCCGGTGTTCCAGGCGAATGCGTTGATCCAGGTGGAGCCGAAGAAGAACGACATGCTCGGTTTCTCCGACGTCAGCAGCCTGCTGGGCAAGGAATCGCCGGCGGTGACCGAGATCGAGCTGATCAAGTCGCGCACCATCATTGGCAAGACCGTCGATACCCTGGCGCTGGACATCATCATCACGCCCCAGCATTTTCCGTTGATCGGTGGCTTCCTCGCGCGGCGTTATGTGCCTGAACACAAGGGCGATGTTGCGCCGCCGCTGTTCGGTTTCAATCGCTACTCGGCGGGAGGCGAGGCCCTGGTGCTGAGCCGCTTGAACCTGCCGACGGCGTTGCTCGGGACCACCCTGGTACTGGTGGCCGGCGAGGCCCAGGCCTACACGTTATTTGATGAGGACGGCGTCGAGATCGCCGCAGGAAGCGTCGGCGTGCCGTTTGCCGCCGAGGGCGTCGAGGTGCTGGTCAAGGAGCTGCGGGCCAATCCGGGCGCGCATTTCAAGATCGTGCGCAAGCCGCGCCTGGACGCGGTGGCCGACTATCAGGACCTGCTGACGGTCATTGAGCGCGGTAAGGAGTCGGGCATTATCAGCCTGTCCCTGGAGAGCACGCGTCCGGGCCTGGCGGTGCGTACGCTGAATGAAATTTCCAACCTGTATGTGAAGCAGAACGTCGACCGTACCTCGGCCGAGGCGGCACAGAGCCTGTCGTTCCTCAATGACCAGTTGCCCCAGGTGCGGCGCGACCTGGAGAAGGCTGAGAACGCCTTGAACCGCTTCCAGACCCGCAGCAAATCCATCGACATCAGCCTCGAAGCCAAGGCCGTGCTCGACCAGGTGGTGGCCCTGGACACCGGCATCTCCGAACTCAAGCTGCAACAGGCCGAGATGGACCGCAAATTCACCCCCCAGCACCCGGCATATCGCGCCTTGATCGCCAAGCTGGCGGAACTCAATGCCAAGCAGGCGCAGATGACCAAGCGCGTCGAAGGCTTGCCCACGACCCAGCAGGAATTGCTCAGCCTGACCCGCGACGTGCAAGTGGGCACCGAGATCTACACCCAGTTGCTCAACCGCTCCCAGGAACTCGACGTGATGCGCGCCGGCACCGTGGGCAACGTGCGCCTGATCGACAGTGCCGACGTCAACCTGGCCAAGCCTGTGGCGCCGCGCAAGGTCATCGTGGTGCTGCTGGCGATGCTGCTCGGCGGCATGCTCTCGGTAGGCATCGTGCTGGTACGCAGCCTGCTCAACCGTGGCCTGGAAAGCCCGGATGAGATCGAGAAACTCGGCCTGCCGGTGTACGCCTCGATCCCCTTCAGCCTGTTGCAAAAGGCCGAGGAAACCAACGCGGCCAAGGGGCGTTCCGGCGCGCCGTCGCTGCTGGCGGTCAATCACCCCCATGACCTGGTGATGGAAGCCATGCGCAGCCTGCGCACCAGCCTGCACTTCGCCATGCTCGAGGCCAGGAACAACCGCCTGATGATCACCGGCCCGAGCCCGGAGGTGGGCAAGACGTTTGTCTCGGCCAACCTGGCGGCGATTGTCGCGCAGTCGGGCCAGCGCGTGCTGTTGATCGATGCCGACATGCGCAAGGGCTACTTGCACAAGATGCTCGGCAAGGCGGTGGAGGCGGGGTTGTCCGACCTGCTCGCCAAGCGCTGTGATCTGCAGGAAGCGATTCACCCGACCGCCGTGGAGCGCTTCGATTTCATCGGCCGTGGGCAGATCCCGCCCAACCCGTCTGAACTGCTGATGCACCCCAACTTCGCCGCGTTGCTGGCCGAAGTCAGCGAGCGCTATGACCTGGTGATCATCGACACGCCGCCATTGCTAGCGGTGACCGACGCCGCGATTGTCGGGCGCCAGGCCGGCACCAGCCTGATGGTCACCCGTTTTGGCGTGAACTCGGCGAAGGAGATCGAGTTGACCCTGCGCCGCTTCCATCAGAACGGCATCGAGCTCAAGGGTGCGATCTTCAATGGTGTGGAAAAACGCCGGTCCGCCAGCTACGGCTATGGCGACTACGGCTACTACAGCTACGCCTATCAGTCCGACAAGGCCTGATGACCATGAGCAAAGTGCTTGAAATGCCGCGCTCGTTGTCGCGACGGTTTCGCCTCAACGTGCTGAGCTACGGCTACACCCAACTGGTGACGCTGGCGGCGCAACTGGTGCTGGTGCCGTTCTTCCTGCACGCCTGGGGCACCGGGCGCTATGCCGATTGGCTGGTGCTCACCGGCATTCCGTCGATGCTCAGCCTGCTGGACCTGGGGGTGGCCCAGGCGTCGGCCACCAGCGCCACGCTGCGTGCGAGCCAGGGCGATGTGCCGGGGGCGCGACGCAGTGTGCAGACCGCGCTGGCCTTTACCCTGGCGGTGGTGGCGCTGGTGCTGGTATTCGCCCTGACATTGGGCCAGTGGCTCGACTGGGTGTCACTGCTCGGGCTCAAGACCTTGACCGCCGAGCAAGCCGGCCTGGTGGTGTTGTTCATGTCCGGCTACCTGTGCACGCGCTTGCTGGGTGGGCCGATCGACGCCTGGTTTCGCACCATCGACAGAACCGTCGGCGGCGTCTTCATCATGGCCAACCGCAGGACCCTGGACATTGTGCTGTCCATCGTCGTACTGCTGCTGGGTGGCTCCGAACTGCAATTGGCCCAGGGCATGTTTTTCAGCCAGGTGCTGTTCCTGGTGCTGGTGACCCTGTTTGTGCGGCGGATTTCACCCTGGCCGCTGCTGGGGCTGGCGTCGGCGTCCTGGGCCGAGTTCCGTGGTATCTGGAAACCGGCGCTGGGCAGCGCGGCGATCCCGCTGGCGCAGGCGATCACCCTGCAAGGCGGCCTGCAAGTGCTCAACCAGATCGCCGGCCCGGCGGTGGTGGTGGGTTACACCATGGCGCGCACCCTGATGCGCCTGATCATCCAGTTGGGCATCACCTGCAGCAACGCCCTGACCCCGGAGATCTCACGGCTGGCCGGGCGCGGCGAGTTCGAACAGGCACGACGCTTTACCCAGCGCGCCAGCTCCCTGGTACTGGGCCTGTGCCTGCTGGTGTATGTCGCCGGGATCTGGGCCGGGCCGCAGGTCATCCTGCTGTGGAGCCATGGCCTGGTGCAGGTCGATCGCCTGTCATTGGCGCTGATCGGCTCCCATACGATTTTGAATGTGGCCTGGTTCATCCTCGCGGCGATGCTGATTTCCACCAATCGCCACACCCTCACCTCAGTGATCTATGCCGTAAGCAGCGTGATGGCCTTGCTGCTGTGGCTGGCATGCAAGGAGCACATCGATCCGCTGCTGGGCGCGTCGCTGTTGCTGTCGCTGCCGGAACTGGTGGTGTTGGTGTACCTGCGGGTGATTCGCGTGGGGGAGGTCGGCCCATGATGCTGTCCCAGGCGCGCCTGACCCTCTACCTGCCGCTGACGTTCTTCGCCTTGCCCCTGGCGCTGAGCAACAACCTCTCGCAACCGGTGGCGCTGCTGCTGTTGCTGCCGTTCGTGGTGTACGCGGCGCGTGGCTTTACCCGCGCGCTGCCATTGCTGGCGCTGGTGGTCGCGTCCAGTGTGTTGCAGGTATTGGTGAGCAGTGGGGCGAATATCTCGCTGTACCAGTTCCTGCGTTCCGGCATTCCGTTTTTCTATTTTGTGCTGCTGCTGGCCGGGTACAGCTATGTGTTGGCCAATGTGGAAAAAATCGCGCTGGCCCATAGCGTCAACTACCGGCGCATCCTCGAACGCATCATCTACATCTTCGCCCTTGGCCAGTTGCTGCAGGTCAGCCTGTATGGCGTGGGCATCGACCTGACCAACGCCGCGTCCAAGTCCAGCGACGAAGTCGGGCGGATCATGTTGTTTCCCACCAGCTCGGCGGTGCTGCTGTTTTTCTATGCCTGTTGCCAGCGCAGGGTCGGCTTGATGCTGATCCTCGCGGTCACGTTGCTGGCGGCCGGGTCCAAGACCATCCTCGCGGCGATGGCGGTGATGATCCTGTTGTCGGCGATTACCCAGCGCAAGCTCAAGTCGTTGGCGGTGCTGGTGGTGGCCATCGGCGCGCTGGGCACGCTGACGTTCTATGCCAGCCCCTTGGCGGTGTCGCGCTTTGCCACTTACCTGTTCGAGGAGAAGGGCGAGGACGTAACCCGTGCGTTCGAGATCGCCCATGCCAAGGAGTCGTTTCTCGACAACCCGGCCACGGTGTTCCTGGGCAATGGCCTGGCCAAGCAATTGACCCCCGGCGTGCCCACCAATGACGAGCGCTGGTTCGAGAACTCCAAGTTCGATATCGAGAACGGCTACTGGGGCGTGACCGCCAAGCTGGGGGTGCTCGGCGTGGCGCTGTTTTGCCTGCTGTTCAGCGGGTTGCCGCGCAGCCCGGTATCCCTGGCCGTGGTGGCGATCCTGCTGATTTTCTCGTTCAAGACCAGCTACCAGTTCTTCACCACGTTCGATGGCAGCTACCTGCTGGTGTGGTCGATGTTCATCGGCCTGCTCAACAAGGCTGCGCCTGCACGCCAGGCGGTTTACCCCAATTACTTACTGAAACAGGCTGGATCATGAACGCACCTGCTAGCCCCATCAGGGCCGGGATACTGACGTACCACTTCAGCGAAAACTTCGGCGCGGTGCTGCAAGCCTATGCCCTGCAGCGCTGGTTGCAGCAACAGGGCTTGCAGGTAAGCCTGATCAACTACCACCCGGCCTACGTGGAGGATGGCAGCGAGATTCGCCAGCTGTTCAACCCGCGCCAGCTCAAGGCCAACCTCAAGGCCCTGTACCTCAAGGCCCTGGCGTTGAAAACCCGGGTGCTGGGGCCGAATGCCCAGTCGCGCCAGTTCCACGCGTTCAAGACGCGCTTCCTGAATATCCAGGCGCCGCGCTACGCCCACGCCCACCAGCTCAACCAGGCGGTGGCCGGCCAGCAGTTGCTGGTGGCCGGCAGTGACCAGATCTGGAACCCCTCGGGCCAGACCGGCCTCGACCCGGCGTACTTCCTGGCCTTCGACTGCGACAAGGCGATCCGGCGCATTTCCTACGCCGCGAGTTTCGGCAAGGAATACCTGGAGCCGCAGTACCACGCCGAAGCCGAGGGCCTGCTCAAGCAACTGTCGGCGATCAGTGTGCGCGAGGAGAGCGGGGTGAGCATCGTGCAACAGGTCTCGGGGCTGGCCGCCCAGTGCGTGCCGGACCCGACGCTGTTGCACCGCGACTATTCGGCTCTGCTCGCCACGTCCACCCAGACCCGCACCGGCCACGTGTTCTGCTATGCGCTGCGCACCGGCGTGGGCGTGCGCGAAGTGGCCCAGGCGTTGTCACGGCAGGTGGCCGGGCCGATTGTCTCGCCGTATAACGCGCACCGGCGCTGGCGGCAGATCGGCGAGACCGTGCAGGTGGGCCCGCAGGATTGGCTCAAGTTGCTCAAGGAGAGCGCCTACGTGGTGACCAACTCCTTCCACGCCACGGTGTTCGCGATCATTTTCGAGAAGCCGTTTATCGCCGTGGGGTTACCGGGCAACAAGGCCTCGCTGAACGCCCGTGTGCGCAACCTGCTGGAAAAGCTGGAGCTGTCGCAACGCTTCCTGCCGGCAGACGATGCCGACCAGGTGCACGCCTTGATCGCGGCGCCCATCGACTGGGTGGCGGTGCGGGCCCGGCGCCAGGCGCTGCAACAGGTGGGCGAGCGCTACCTGCTGGAACAACTGGCGGCGCTGCGGCCATGAGCGACTTCGCGCAACTCAAGTACGTCGACACCCTGCCGCGCAGCAACAAGGCGCGCCGGCTGTTGTGGGGCATGGTCTATCAGTTGCTGTTTCGTCCTACGCCGCGCTGGATGCTGCACAACTGGCGGCGTTGGTTGCTGCGCTGCTTTGGCGCCAAGGTCGGCGTGGGCTGCCGCATCGCGCCCACGTGCAGCATCTGGGCGCCGTGGAACCTGGAGATCGGCGACTACACCGCCATCGGCGATGGGGTCGATGTGTACGCCATGGCCAAAATCACGCTGGGCTCCAAAGTCACCATCAGCCAGCGCAGCTTCCTGTGCACCGGCAGCCACGACACCCGCAGCCTGCTGCGGCCCTTGGTGACTCGCGAGATCGTGATCAAGGACCACGTGTGGGTCGCCGCCGAGGCCTTTATCCACCCCGGTTGTGTGTTGGAGGAGGGCTGCGTGGTCGGCGCGCGGTCGGTGGTCACGGCCAGCCAGCCGGCCTGGATGATTTGCGTCGGTGCGCCGTGCCGCCCCCTCAAAACGAGAGACATCGCACTATGAAACAGGTGAAACCCATGATGGATAAGGCATGGAAGTTGATGTATTTCGTCAGCGAGTTCTTTCGCGACATGCTCACGTTTATTCGCCACAACGGTTACTCGCCGTTGGAAAGCCGCAACAAGAAGCTGTTCTACAAAATCCTCATCGAAACCCACACCGTGGAAAAGGGCCTGTCCCTCAAGGAACCCAAGCCGCTGTTCGGCAAGGACAAGATCAACGGCATCATCCATATGCTCAACGAATACGACCGCACGTATTCGGCGCTGCCGGTGGAGATGGCCCTCGGCGCGTTCCAGGGTTACCTCGAGCTGCACCGCACCCTCGGCATCAGCGACGACTTCGTGTTTTACCTGGATGCTTATGTGGAGCACCTCAAGCGCGACGGCACCGCCGGCAGCGGTGGTATCAAGCGTGCTGCGCCGTGGCTGGGCAATGGCGGGCTGGATGCCAAGGCGTTCCTGCAATCGCGCTCCAGTTGCCGCATGTTCCAGGCCGGCAAGATCGACAGTGGCCTGCTGACGTCCCTGGTGGAATTGGCGCAGTCGTCACCTTCGCAATGCAACCGGCAGTCGTCGCGGGTGCATGTGTATCAGGACCGCGCGGTGATCGCGCAGCTGCTGGAGCTGCAAGGCGGCTCGCGCGGGTTTGCGCAGTCGGTGGACAACCTGTTTGTGGTCACGTCCGAAGTCACCGCCTGGGGCGGCGCCGGGCAGCGCAACCAGCTTTACGTCGACGGTGCGTTGTTTTCCATGGGCCTGCTGCTGGCCTGCCACGCCAATGGCCTGGGCGCGTGCCCGCTGAACCTGGCGATCCTCAATTCGGTGGAAAAGAAGATCCGTGGCATCGGCGCCATCCCGGCCAGCGAGCGGTTGATCATGATGATCGCCGTGGGGCTGCCCCTGGAAAGCCACTTCCGGGCCGCGCGTTCACCGCGCCGGCTCACCACCGAAGTCCTGCAGATGCACGGTGGCTGATATGAAGCGCGAAACCGTCAGTGTGATCATCCTCACCTACAACGAAAGCCTGCATATCGCCCGGGCCATCGAGTCGGTACGGGCCTTCAGCGACGAAGTGCTGGTGGTCGATTCGTTTTCCACCGACGACACCTGCGACATCGCCCGGCGCCATGGCGCGCTGGTGGTGCAGCACGCCTTCGTCAACCAGGCCAAGCAGTTCCAGTGGGCGCTGGATCACCTGCCGATTACCGGCAACTGGACGATGCGCCTGGACGCCGACGAAATCATCGAGGCCGACCTTGCCGCCGCGATCAATACCCGGCTGCCGACCCTGGCCCGCGACATCACCGGCATCAACTTCAAGCGCAAGCATATCTTCATGGGGCGCTGGGTGCGCCATGGCGGCCGCTACCCGTTGAAGATGCTGCGGCTGTGGCGCACCGGCCAGGGGCGCATGGAGGACCGTTGGATGGACGAGCACATCTCGGTCGCCGAGGGCCGCACCATCACCCTCGACGGCGGGTTTGCCGACCATAACCTGCATGACTTGACCTTCTTCACCCACAAGCACAACCAGTACGCCACCCGCGAAGCGATTGAAGTGCTTAACGCGCGGCTGGGGCTGTTTGCGATACGCGATGAACTGCATGCCGGGCAGAGTTCGTTCCAGGCCAAGGCCAAGCGCCTGGTCAAGAACCGCGTGTACAACCGCGTGCCGTTCACCCTCAGTTCCACCGCGTATTTCCTGTGGCGCTACATCATCCAGCTGGGGTTTCTCGATGGCCGCAGTGGCCTGGTCTATCACCTGCTCCAGGGCTATTGGTACCGCTTTCTGGTGGGCGCCAAAGTGCTCGAACTGGAAACCGCGATTGCGCACTTAAACGATAAGGAAGCCATTGTCCGGGAACTCTCAAAGTTGACCGGCCATAACTTGAACCTGCCCACACCGAAGTAACTGAGCGTTTTTAACAAACACCCAAGTTTGGGTGTCGGCCTTCGCTCGCCTATCAATTGGGAGACAGACATGAATAAAGTCGCGCTTATTACCGGGATCACCGGTCAGGATGGCTCGTACCTGGCCGAGCTGCTGCTGGAAAAAGGCTATACCGTGCACGGCCTCAAGCGCCGTTCTTCGTCGTTCAATACCCAGCGTATCGATCATATTTACCAAGACCCCCAGGCCCTGCGTAAAAACCTGGTCCTGCACTATGGCGACCTGGCGGATTCGTCGAACCTGACGCGTATCATCCAGCAGATCCAGCCCGACGAAATCTACAACCTCGGCGCCCAATCCCATGTGGCGGTGAGCTTCGATTCGCCGGAATACACCGCCGATGTGGATGCCCTCGGTACCTTGCGCATCCTCGAGGCGATCCGCCTGCTGGGCCTGGAAAAGAAGACCCGTTTCTACCAGGCCTCGACCTCCGAGCTGTACGGGCTGGTGCAGGAAACCCCGCAGAAGGAAACCACGCCGTTCTACCCGCGCTCGCCCTATGCGGTGGCCAAGCTGTACGCCTACTGGATCACCGTGAACTTCCGCGAAGCCTATGGGCTGTATGCGTGCAACGGCATCCTGTTCAACCACGAGTCGCCGCGTCGCGGTGAAACCTTCGTGACCCGCAAGATCACCCGCGCTCTGAGCAACATCGCCCTGGGCCTGGAACAGTGCCTGTACATGGGCAACATGGATGCACTGCGCGACTGGGGCCACGCCAAGGACTACGTCCGCATGCAGTGGATGATGCTGCAACAGGAACACCCCGAGGACTTTGTCATCGCCACCGGTGTGCAGTATTCGGTGCGCGACTTTATTCGCTGGTCGGCGGCGGAACTGGGGCTGCATCTGCGCTTTGTCGGCGAGGGCGTGGAAGAGGTGGCGGTGGTCGAGCGGATCGACGGCGACCTGGCGCCGGGCATCCTGGTGGGCGATGTGATTGTGCGCGTCGACCCACGTTACTTCCGCCCGGCCGAAGTCGAGACGCTGTTGGGCGACCCGTCCAAGGCCAAGCGCCTGCTCGGCTGGGTGCCGGAAATCAGCGCCCAGGAAATGTGCGCGGAGATGGTTCGCGAAGACCTCAAGGTCGCCCAGCGCCACGCCTTGTTGCGCCTGCACGGGCATGACGCACCGATTGCCGTGGAGAACTGAGCATGGCACGTGACTTTGATGCGCGAATCTTCGTGGCCGGCCATCGCGGCATGGTCGGCTCGGCCATCGTGCGGCGCCTGTGGGCCTTGGGCTACACACAGTTGCTCACGGCCGGCCGTGACGAGCTCGACCTACTCGACCCGGCGGCGGTGCAGGCGTACTTCGCCAGGCACCGTGTGGACCAGGTGTACCTGGCGGCCGCCAAGGTCGGCGGGATTCACGCCAACGCAACGTACCCGGCCGATTTCATCTACCAGAACCTGATGATCCAGGCCAACGTGATCCACGCCGCCCACAGCCATGGCGTGGAGAAGCTGTTGTTCCTCGGCTCGTCATGCATCTACCCGGTGCATGCCCCGCAACCGATGATCGAAGCGGTGTTGCTCGACGGCGCGCTGGAACCCACCAACGAACCCTACGCGGTGGCCAAGATCGCCGGGATCAAGCTGTGCGAAAGCTACAACCGCCAGCATGGCCGCGATTACCGCAGCGTGATGCCCACCAACCTGTACGGGCCGGGCGACAACTACCACCCGCAGAACAGCCATGTGATCGCCGCCTTGCTGCGGCGCTTCCATGAGGCGACCCAGCGTGGCGATGAGGAAGTGGTGATCTGGGGCAGTGGCAAACCACGGCGCGAGTTCCTGCATGTGGATGACATGGCGGCGGCCAGCGTGCATGTGATGGAGCTCAGCCAGGAACGCTACCGCGAGCAGACCCAGCCGATGCGTTCGCATTTGAACGTCGGTACCGGGGTGGATTGCACCATCGCCGAACTGGCCCAGGCGCTGGTGCGGGTCACCGGCTTCAAGGGGCAGTTGCGCTTCGACGCCAGCAAGCCCGACGGCGCACCGCGCAAGCTGCTGGATGTGAGCCGGATCAACGCCCTCGGCTGGGAAGCCTATGTGCCGCTGGAAGAGGGGCTGCGCGACGCCTACAACGCCTATCTCGCGGCCCTCGAACAGCCTCGGGGCCACTGATGAAGATCCTCCTGTACGGCATCAACTACAGCCCGGAGCTCACCGGCATCGGCAAGTACAGCGGTGAACAGGCGCGCTGGCTGGCAGGCCAGGGCCATGAGGTGCGAGTGGTGACGGCGCCGCCGTATTACCCGCAGTGGCAGGTGGGCGAGGGCTATTCGCCGTGGCGCTTTCGCACCGAGCAGGACGACGGCGTGACGGTGATTCGCTGCCCGCTGTATGTGCCACGCCAGCCCACGGCGTTGACGCGCCTGCTGCACCTGATGAGCTTTTCCGCCAGTTCGTTTTTGGCGGTCATGGGGCAGTGGCGCTGGAAACCGGACCTGGTGATCCTGGTGGTGCCCACGCTGTTTTGTGCGCCCCAGGCACTGTTGTTGGCCAAGCTCAGTGGCGCGCGCTCGGTGCTGCATATCCAGGATTACGAAGTGGACGCGATGTTCGGCCTCGGCATCGGTGGCGGCTCCCTTGTGCGGCGCCTGGCGTTTGGGCTTGAACGCTGGCTGTTGCGGCGTTTTGACCGGGTCTCGACGATTTCCAGCGGCATGCTCGACAAGGCCCGGGGCAAAGGCGTGAACGGCAAGCGCCTGCTGTTCTTTCCCAATTGGTCGGAAACCGCCCGCTTTCGCCAGGTGCCCCGCAGCCCCGGGCTGCTGCAGCGCCTGGGTGTGGCGCCAGGCCAAAGGGTGTTGTTGTACGCCGGCAATATCGGCGAGAAGCAGGGCCTGGAACTGATCCTTGACGCCGCCCAGGCCTATGCCGATCGCCCGGAGCTGGTGTTCCTGATCGTCGGCCAGGGCACCGGCAAGGCCCGCTTGTTCGAGCGTGTGCAGCGCGATGGCCTGCGCAACGTGCTGTTTGCGCCGTTGCAGCCCTACGAGGATTTGCCGGTGCTGCTGGCCTCGGCCGACGTGCACCTGGTGATCCAGAAGCGCGGGGTGGCGGACGCGGTGCTGCCTTCCAAGTTGACCAATATCCTGGCGGTGGGCGGCCACGCCATCATCACCGCCGACCCCGGCACCACCCTCGGCCGCCTGTGCGAGGAACACCCGGGCATTGCGGTGCTGGCTGAACCGGAGTCCGTCGCCGCGCTGAACATAGGGATCGAGCGGGCACTGGCATTGCCCGCGCGCAATGAGGTGGCGCTGAACTACGCCAAGGAGTTCCTCGACAAGGAACGTATTCTGCAACGCTTTATGGCACAGGTCTGATGGGTATGTGGCTTGATTTACCGACCTTCAATACGGTCGTGGCATCGACGCCGCTGGTGGCGATCGACCTGGTGGTGAGAAACACCCGTGGCGAGGTCCTGCTGGGCCTGCGCGTCAATCGGCCGGCTTATGGTTTCTGGTTCGTGCCCGGCGGGCGTATCCAGAAAAACGAACACCTCGACAACGCCTTCCGGCGCATCACCCGCGACGAACTGGGACACCCGTTCGAGCGCGCCCAGGCGCGGCTGCTGGGGGTGTACGAGCACTTCTACGACGACAGCGTGTTCGCCAACGCCGGGGCCGGGCCGAACACCCATTATGTGGTGCTCGGCTATTGCCTGGACCTGGCGGAAGGCCAGACCCTTCAGCCGCCCACGGAGCAACACCAGCATTACCGCTGGTGGCCCGAGGACGAACTGCGCATCAGCCCGCGGGTGCATGAACACACTCGCGCCTATTTCTGACTCTCTCTCCCGAGGACGCTCTCATGTTGTTACCGGTGATCATGGCAGGCGGTTCGGGGTCGCGCCTGTGGCCGCTTTCGCGGCAACTGAACCCCAAGCAGTTCCTGCGCCTGACCGACGCGCACCTGTCGATGCTGCAGCAGACCATCACGCGGCTGGAAGGCGCCAACGTCGCGCTGCCGCAGTTGATCTGCAATGAGCAGCATCGCTTCCTGGTGGCCGAGCAATTGCGCCAGTTGGGCCTGGAACAGGCCAGCATCCTGTTGGAACCGGTGGGGCGTAACACGGCGCCGGCCATCGCGCTGGCGGCGTGCAAGGCGCTGGCCGAGCACCAGGACCCGATCCTGCTGGTGCTGGCGGCGGACCATTTGATCGAAGACGTCCCGGCGTTTCATGCCAGCCTGGAAGTGGCGCTGCCGCTGGCCCGCGACGGCAAGCTGGTGACCTTCGGTATCACGCCCACTTGCGCCCATACCGGCTACGGCTATATCGAACAAGGCGCGGCGGCGGGCGAGGGCGGTTATCGGGTCAAGCGCTTTGTCGAGAAGCCCGACGCCGTCACCGCTGCGGCGTATGTGGCCGACGGTGGGTATTACTGGAACAGCGGCATGTTCATGTTCCGCGCCAGTCGTTACCTGGAGGAGCTGGAACGCTTCCAGCCGGCTATCCTCGAGGCCTGTCGCGTGGCGCTGGAAGGCGGCAGCCAGGATCAACCCTTCACCCGCGTGCATGCCGCGACCTTTGCCGCGTGCCCGGACGACTCCATCGACTACGCGGTGATGGAAAACACCCATGACGCGGTGATGGTGCCGTTGCAGGCCGGCTGGAGTGATATCGGCTCGTGGTCGGCGTTGTGGGAGGCCAGCGAAAAAGATGCCAGCGGCAATGTGATACGCGGCGACGGGCTGAGTCTGGACACCCGTGACACCTACGTCCACGCCGACAGTCGGCTGGTGGCCACGGTAGGGGTGCGGGACCTGATCATTGTCGAGACCAAGGACGCGGTGCTGGTGGCCCACAAGGACCAGGTGCAGCAGGTCAAGGCCATCGTCGACCTGCTCAAGCAGGCCGGGCGCCATGAGCATCTCAACCACCGCGAGGTGTATCGGCCATGGGGCATGTACGACTCGGTGGACAACGGCCAGCGCTATCAGGTCAAGCGCATCACGGTGAAGCCGGGGGCCAAGTTATCGGTGCAGATGCACCACCATCGCGCCGAGCACTGGATCGTGGTCAGCGGTACGGCGCGGGTGACCAATGGCGAACAGACTTACCTGGTGTCGGAAAACCAGTCGACCTATATCCCCATCGGCCAGGTGCACGCCCTGGAAAACCCGGGGGTGATCCCGCTGGAGTTGATCGAAGTGCAGTCGGGCTCTTATCTGGGCGAGGACGATATTGTGCGCTTCGAAGACAAGTACGGCAGGGCCTGAGGTTTTCGGACAATTAATAACGTTTTTAATAACTTCGCCGGGCGCAATGCATTGAAGGCCGGGGCTTGCCGGGAAAACGTTATTTTCAACTAGGTCGGTTGAATATTATCTGTCTGGTGTGCTGTTTAGTTGAATGGCACTATCGGTTTGCCTGCTCACTGATGATAAGGAGTCTGAAATGAGAAAATCACTGGCTATTCTGGTACTCAGTGTCTTGAGTACTTCGGCGATGGCCGACGAGTTACCGTTGGGGCTTGATACCACAGTGGCCGGAACCGTTACGGTGGGGCAAACGTTGTTGGTCGGCACTGCCCTGGTTGCCGGTGTTGCCGCTGTTTCCAACAGCGGCGGCAGCTCCAATGGCGGCACCACCACGGGTACTACCGGCACCACCGGCACTACGGGTACCAGCAACTAGTCGTACACCTTCCGCTTTTAAGACCGCTTGGAATCCCCGCCCAAGTGGTCTTTTTTTCTTGTCGTCTATCGCGAGTGTCCTAGCACTATGATGCGTATTTTTTCTATTGCAGCCGTGGCCGCTGCATTATTGCAAGGCTGCATGTTTTCCCCGGGTCAATATATGGATACGGCCGCCCTGACCGAAGAGGGCGGGCCTGAAAACAGTCGCGTGGATTTAATTCCGATTACGCCAAAGTTATTGGCCATGGACGCGGCAAGTCATGTGCCTTATTCCATTCCAGCAGAACTCTTGAGTTATAAACCCGGGCCGTATTTGATCGGCGCCAATGACGCGCTGTATATCACGGTGTGGGATCACCCTGAACTTACCGCGCCGTCCGGCCCGCAGCAGCAGATCGATGCCAACGGTCGCTTGGTCAGCCCCGAGGGCAACCTGTTTTATCCCTACGTCGGCGAGGTGGTTGCCAAGGGTCGCAGCATTGAAGCGCTGCGCAGCGAGATCACCGACAAGCTGCGCCAGTACATCGACAGCCCCCAGGTGGATGTCAGCGTGTTGCGTTTTGCCAGCCAGAAAGTGGTGATCAGCGGCGCGGTGATCAAGGCCGGGCCGGTGCCCCTCACAACCATTGCGATGAACGTCAGCGAGGCCCTCGGCGCCGCCGGGATCGACCCGATCAACGCCGACCTGTCGAACCTCACCCTCACCCGTGGCGGCAAGCGCTACACCCTGGACCTCGACACGCTCAACCTTGAGCAGTCGCGCCTGAATGACATCTATCTCAAGGACGGCGACCAGCTGTACCTGGCCTACAACGACCGCAAGCGCATCTACGTGATGGGCGAGGTGATGCAACCCCGCGCGCTGAGTTTCAAGACCCGCAGCATGAACCTCTCCGACGTGCTGGGTTCAGTGGGCGGGGTCAACCAGAACACCTCCAACGCCGATGCCATCTACGTGATTCGCGGCGCGCAGAACATCGATGTGGAACCGGCCAAGGTGTTCCAGCTGGAAGCCGGCTCCCCCTCGGCCATGGCCCTGGCCACGCGTTTTGATGTGCAGCCCCAGGACGTGGTGTTTGTCGGCCCGGCGAATATCACGCGCTGGAACCGCTTTATCAGCCAACTGGTGCCGTCCGCGTCGATCATCGGCATTGGTGCATCCACCCAGAACAACCTGAGCGAAGCCAGCAGCCGATAGGGCGGTACCTGCGTGAACAGTCTGAAAATCGGTACGTACGCAGGGTTGGCGTGGCTGTTGGCTGGCTGCAATCCGCTGATGCAGGCCTCGCTGGATACCTTCAAGGCTGCCGTCGGCGGCCCGCCGCCGTTGGTGTTGAGCCAGGCCCAGGTGGATGCGGTGCCGTTCCCCCAGATCAAGGTCACCACGGTGTCCGGCGCTGGGGTGATGGCGTTGATTCGCCAGCGTGACGACCTGCAGTTCTGGGTGGCGTCCGGCAAACAGGTGCTGCTGCTGCGCGATGGTCTGGTGGTGCGCACGGTGGGCCTGGGCACTGACCTGGATGGCACGCGCTGGCAGGGCCAGTCACCGTTCCAGCAAGGGTTGCATCGTGTCCCGGACGGCTATCGCAGCACGCGCCAGATCGACGTGGTGGACGGCTATCGCCTGGGCGTTACGGTCAACAGCCACATGACGCGCCATGGGCTGGAGAGCGTCGAGATTCTCGACAAATCCTATGCCTTGCTGCGGGTGGATGAAGACATCGAGGCCGCCGGCTTTCACGCGCGTAACCGTTACTGGGTCGACCCCGGCGACGGTTTTATCGTGCAGAGCGAGCAGCACCTGACGCCCGACCTGACGCTCACCATTACCCAACTGCAACCGACTCGCAAGGATGCCCCATGATGCTGCGAAAATTGGCCGCGCTGGTGCTGTTGTGCAGTGGCGCCAGTGTGTCCCAGGCGGCGATGACCGTCAGCGGCGAGGTGCGCAATCCGGGGCCGATCCCCTTGGCGCCCGCGGCGCGCTTGCTGGATGTGATCACGGCGTCGCAACCGGATGCCCAGGGCTATTGGCTCGGTGCGGCCTGGCTGCGCCAACCCTTGCTGGCACAGCAGGCACGGCTCAAGGCCGGTGTGCTGTTTGACCTGCAAACCCTGCAGCGTGCGGCGTTGGCGGCCGGTCGCGAAGGTCGCGCGCATGCGGCGGCTCGGCTCTATCAACAGGTGCAGGCCTTGCCGGTGACCGGCCGCCAACAGGCGATGCTGGATCCGGTGGCAGTGGAAGTCGGCTTTGCGCCGAACCCGCTGGTCAGTGAGGGCGACAGCCTGGTTTATCCGCCGAGGCCGGACAGCGTGCGTGTCGTGGGTGCCGTCGCCGTGGCCTGCACGTTGGCATTCCAGCCGATGCAGCGGCCCCTCGATTACCTCCACGCCTGTCCGGCCCTGGCGGAAGCGGACCGCGATTACCTGTGGCTGATCCAGCCCGACGGCCATGTCACCCGCCTGGGTATCGCGGCATGGAATCGCGAGGAGGGCACGCCTCCCGCGCCGGGCAGCACGTTGCTGGTGCCGATCCGCAGCGACGACCTGGACCCGCTCACCCCCGAACTCAATCAGCAACTGGCCGAGTTTCTTGCCACCCAACCCCTGGCCGAGGTCACGCCTTGAAATTATGTATTGCAGCCGTGCTGCTGGTGCCCTGTGGCGTCGCCCATGGCGATCCCCGTTACACCCAAAGCGATTTCGGTGGCGTCGGGCTGCTGCAAACCCCCACCGCCCGCATGGCGCCCGCCGGCGAACTCAGCGTGAATGCCAACCGCACCGAACCCTACAGCCGCTACAGTTTTTCGGCGCAACCCCTGGACTGGCTGGAGGGCACCTTTCGCTACACCGCGATCACCAACCGCCCCTATGGCGCCGAGTCCTTCAGCGGCGGCCAGAGCTATAAGGACAAGGCCGTCGACGCCAAAGTGCGCCTGTATCAGGAAAGCCACTGGCTGCCCGAGGTGGCGCTGGGGTTCATGGACCTGGGTGGCACCGGGTTGTTTTCCAGCGAGTACCTGGTGGCCAACAAGCGCTACGGTGATGTGGATTTCAGTGCCGGCATCGCCTGGGGGTACCTGGGCAGTCGCGGTGATTTCGGCAACCCGTTGGGCGCCTTGGATGATCGTTTCAACCAGCGGCCCACCGCCGAAGGCTCCGGCAGTTTTTCCAACGGCTACTTTCGCGGCCGGCCCGCGTTGTTCGGCGGGATTGCCTATCAGACACCCTGGGCACCGCTGAGCCTCAAGCTGGAATACGAGGGCAACGACTATCAGAACGAACCCCGCGACAACAACCAGCGCCAGGACTCGCCCATCAACCTGGGCCTGGTCTACAAGCTGGCCGACTCCATCGATGTGAGTGCCGCCTGGGAACGTGGCAACACCGCCATGTTCGGCATCACCCTGCACACCAATTTCGTCAGCCGCAAGGCCCCGGTAAAAACCTACGACCCGCCGGCCCCCAAGTTGCCTGCCAAGGCCCCGACCACGCCGATGGACCAGGTGGATTGGGCCGCCGTCTCCCGGCGCCTGCACGATAATGCCGGCTACAACGTGCAGCGCATTACCCAGCGCGGGCCGGAGTTGTTGGTGTACGGCGAACAGCAGCGCTATTTCTACAGCGCCAAGGCGGTGGGCCGCGCCAGTCGGATTCTGGATGGCAGCGTGAATGACCAGATCGATTGGTTCACCCTGGTGAGCGAGCGTTATGCGCTGCCGATCGAAGAAACCAGCGTGCCGCGCGAGACCTTTCGCGAGGTGGTCAACCACCGCGAGGACCTGCAGAACCTGCATCGCCAGGTCGAGGTCAATCGTGCCAGCAACCGCAGCCAGACAGTGCTGTACACCCAGCCGCCCAAACCCTTCACCTATGGGGTGGGGCTGGGCTACAAGCAGAACGTCGGCGGGCCGGATGGCTTGCTCTACCAGGTGTCCGCCGACCTCGACGGCGAGTATCGTTTCACCCGCAATACCTGGTGGAGCGGCCTGCTCAGCGTCAACCTGCTGAACAACTACGACGGGTTTACCTACGATGCGCCCAGTGGCTTGCCCCGGGTGCGGACCGACCTGCGCCGGTACATGACCACCTCCGATGTGACCCTGCCGACCTTCCAGCTCAACCATGCGCAGCAGTTGGACCAGGACCTCTACGGTATGGTCTACGGTGGTTTGCTGGAGTCGATGTACGCCGGTGTCGGCAGTGAAGTGCTGTACCGCCCGATGGGCCAACGCTGGGCATTGGGGGCCGACCTGAACTACGTGCGTCAGCGTGGTTTCGAGCAGGATTTCAGCTTGCGCGATTACCGCACCCTCACCGGACATATCACCGGCTACACCGATCTGCCGTTCAACATTCAGGGCGCCTTGAGTGTCGGCCGCTACCTGGCCAGGGACTGGGGCGCGACCCTGGACCTGTCGCGGGAATTCAACAATGGCGTGCGGATTGGCGCGTGGATCACCCGCACCACTGCATCCAGCGCAGAGTACGGCGAAGGCAGCTTCGACAAAGGCCTGTACCTGTCCATTCCGTTCGATGAGTTGATGAGCCTGTCGACGATGCGGCGCGCCAACCTGGTATGGGCGCCACTGACCCGCGATGGCGGCGCACGCTTGAACCGCGCCTACTCACTGCATTCGATGACCGATGGGCGCGACAGTGAGCTGTTCTACAAGAACATCGACAAGATCACCGAATAAATGCACCCACACAGATACTGTCTCATCCAACACCGCTCAAATCCGTAGCAGCTGCCGAGCCGCGGCGAGGCTGCGTTTACGGCCTGCCAGGCACACCGCTGACGCAGCCTCGCTTGCGCTCGGCAGCTGCTACGGGGGTGAGGTGGTGATGGGGATTGGCATTCGTAGCAGCTGCCGAGCCCCGGCGAGGCTGCGTTTACGGCCTGCCAGGCACACCGCTGACGCAGCCTCGCTTGCGCTACGGGGGTGAGGTGGTGATGGGGATTGGCACTCGTAGCAGCTGTCGAGCCCCGGCGAGGCTGCGTTTACGGCCTGCCAGGCACGCCGCTGACGCAGCCTCGCTTGCGCTACGGGGGGGAGGTGGTGATGGGGATTGGCACTCGTAGCAGCTGTCGAGCCGCGGCGAGGCTGCGTTTACGGTCTGCCAGGCACACCGCTGACGCAGCCTTGCTACGCAGGGGGTCAGTAGATGTCCTTGGACAGCAGCGTAAACGGCGTCTTCAACAGGATCTTGATGTCCAGCCACAGCGACCAGGTATTGATGTAGCGCAGGTCGATATCGACGCGCTGTTGCATCTTCTCCAGGGTCTCGGTCTCGCCCCGGCAGCCATTGACCTGCGCCAGGCCGGTGATGCCGGGTTTGATCCGATGGCGGGCCATGTAGGCGCGGATTTTCCCCGAGTAGTAGTCGTTGTGTGCAATCGCATGGGGGCGTGGGCCGACCAGGGCCATGTGCCCTTGCAGCACGTTGAACAGCTGCGGCAATTCATCGATGGAGGTACGCCGGATAAACCGGCCCACCGGCGTAATGCGTGAATCGTTGCGACTGGCCTGGCGTACCTCATGGTCGTCATGCACACGCATGGAGCGGAATTTCCACACCTTGATCACCTCGCCATTCCAGCCGTGGCGGTCCTGCTTGAAGATCACCGGGCCGGGGGAGGTGAGCTTGATCAGCAGGGCGACCAGCAACAGCAGCGGGCTCAGCACGATGATCGCCAGAGCAGCCAGGCTCTTGTCCAGCAGCGACTTGCTCAGTGCAGCGGTGGGGCGGCTGGTCAGCGGGCTTTCGTTGAGGTAGATCGCCGGCAGCCCATCCACTTCGGCCACGCAATGGTTGAGCAGCAGCATGTTATTGAGGTCGGGCACCCAGATCACATCCACGCTGATCTCCAGCAGGTTGAGGTACAACGCCTCAATGTGGGTGGCGTCCTGCAATGAATGGGTGATGTAGAGCCGGCGGATGCCGTGTTGCCGGATCAATTGGGGCAGTTGCGGCAGCTCGCCGAGGATCTGCGCTTGCGCATCCTCGGTCGCCTCGGCACGGCTGCCGACCAGACCCACCAGGGGCGAGCGTTTTTGCCGTGAGAGGGTTCTGGCCAGGTCCACGGCAAGCTTGCCAGTGCCTACGATCAACGACTTGTGGCGCTCGTGAAGTTGGCGATGGTAATACCGGGACAGGCTGTGCAGCGGTATGTAACACAGTGCCAATAACGGGTAACTGACCGCCGCCCAGAGTAATAAGGTTTCCACAGGGAACAGTGCGCTGGCATTACAGGCTACGCCCACGGCAAACAATATACCCATGGTTAACAGCCAGCCCATGAACAAGCGTCCAAGGCCCACGGCATAATCATCTTTTTTGCTGTAGACATCGCACAAGGTATACGCCGGGAGAGAGGCCAATATCGTAAAGGCGGCCAGGACGCGGTAGTAATACTCCAGTTGGCCAGTCTTCAAGATAACCAGCGTAAATAACAGTGCAACAACTAAGCTCGATGCGAGTGTCCATTGTCCCCAGAACGTCAAACCCCTGGGGGTCAGGTTGCGATGCATTCTAGTGTTATTAAGCATAGTTCTGCTCCCGGTGATGACCGCGCACGTGGTGGCAGGCGTTAAGGGTTAACGGTTAACTTTTATAAACGACAGGCACGCGCAGGCGTGTGCCCATTGATAGTAATGAACGGCAGGGGGCAGTGGCTGACGACTTATAACAAGGTCAGGAGGGTCTGGCGAAGTGGATGTTATAAAAGGGCAGGTAGAAGAGTTTTTAATAGGCAGGGTGAATTAAAAGGCCTGGGTTGTTTTTATTTTTGTTAACGGCGTGGCTGACTAAGCTCGAGCGGCTTTTTGATTTTTTGCGTCAGGCAATAACCACGGTTTCTTACCGCACGAAACAGGCGTTCACCGTCGTTGACCCGCTTGAACTTTTCCTGCAAACGACTCAGGCACATTTCCAATCCGCGGTATAAATCGGGTTCACGACCTATATTACGGATCAACTCTTCTTTGCTGACCACGCGTTCTTCATGGTGCAGCATCTTTTTAATCAGCGCCGATTCAATAGTGGTCAATGAAATGCGCAGGCCGCCCTTGACCAGTGCTCGATCATGTTGGGTGAGCAGCCAGAAATCCTGTGGATACAGTGGCGTTCGTTCGGCGCTGATCTCTTGAGTACGCGTATGGTTATTCGGTGCGCTGTCAGGGGCCTTGGCGGTTGGCATTCTGGATTCTTGCCGCTTGGGGTTAAACGATTGTGAGGGCAAGTTGAGGGTGTGGGTAATAATGTAGGTATTAAAATGCGGGGTGATCTGTGGTTGGGAAAACGCCGGATTTGTATCGGCGGGGTCCGTGGTCGCCGGGGCGTTTACATCGTAATAGAAGAACTCTGCGTTGGGCGTGAAGTCCTGCAGTGCGATAGACGCAAGTGTTGGAGCGAAGGCGTGTTTCTTGAAAGAACTCATAGGGTCCACCCATATCAGGAAGATGCAGTTGTTAAAGGCAGTCAGCGGGGGAGTAATAGCCGCCCTGAAAGTATTCGAACGGCAAGTTTTTAGCCAGCATGGCGCTGTCGGCAAACTCGACCTGATCGGCGATGAAGCAGACCCTGCAGGCACTGATCAGTTCCAGCATGTGATCGTAAAGCCGGTCGAACAGGTCCGAGCGCGTATTGAGGCTGAGCCTGAGGGCAGAATCCGGAAAGGGCATTTTTATATAGTCGTAGAGCTCGAGGTCGACCAGCAGGTCTGCCGGCTTTGTATCGAGTCTGTAGTTGTTGTAGGCCAACGTGATACCGCTATGGTCTTTCAACTTATACAACTGACGCACCATCGCCCGGCGTTCTACCGGACCGGGCAGGGCGTCCAGTGGGTTGTCGAGACTGAGGGTGAAGGGGTGTTTGTGGTATTCCAATGCCTGCGCGGCCTGAATGATCGCCTTGAGGATGTCCTCGTTCATCAGGGCCGATTGACCCATGCGCAGAAGCGTATGACTCGTCGCCGGGCTGACCGCCTTAGGCGTTTTGCGCGGTGGGTGGATATGGCGCAAGGCGTCAGTGCAGGCACTTTCAAGTTGTTCGGGATCCACGCCATCCGCCACGCTGATTTCGCTGCCCCACCAGGCATGACCGCGATCAACGATGGCTTGCCTGATGATCTTGAAGTGCGGGGTATGTACAGGGGGCGTTTTTTCACTATTCACGGCTCGGCCCCTCCTTAGTGGGTTGGAAATGGCTGGCGCAAATAAGACCCCGGCTGAGTTTATAACCATAACCGCGAATATTTTGGATGATGTTTTCACCGTAGTGCGCCTTGATTTTACTGCGCAAACGGCTGATGGATTTTTCCAGTGCACGGGAGTCGTAGTACTTGGTATTAAGTCCCATGACACGGGCGATCTCATTATGACTGAGCAGTCGGTTCTGAATAAGCGCTTCCAATACTTTCATTTCGACGAAGGATATTTCCAACTTTTTCCCGTCGCCATACAGGCACATGCGGTCTTGGTCGAGAATCAGGTCGCACTGATTGAGTCGAGCGCTTTCACTGAGAAAGGCATCAAACAGATTCAACTTTTTTTCGGGTGAAGTTTCGATCGCCTTGATGCAGTAATCGGCGCCAGCCAGGTAGTATTTTGTTTTGCTCAGGGTCGACGCAAAGGTGATCACGACGAATATCGTGCAGTCGGGGTTTTCAGTTCGCGCTTTTTTTATTATGTCCAGGCTCAGATTGCTGGCGGAGGGTGTATCAATTTCTATAATGATGGCACGGTAATGTACGTGGCTTTCCTGGGTGTCAATTAGTTGACCGTAGCAACGTGTATCGACTTTTAAATTATTCGCTACAGTGCGAACTAAAAGCGCCCGAAAGTCCTCTGATTTCGATTGAGTCCGTGCAATAGCGAGGACGTTGGAAAAATGCATCACCTACTCCCTTTTCCGGCATGCAAGGCCGTCAGTTCAATCGCTGCTAGCGTTTAGATACTAATCGAATTGATTCCGCTAAAACGTGACAAATTTTAACATTCACCACTTGGTTTTTACGAGCGCAGGGGGTAATAGGGGGATATTTCATGGGAGGTTGTACCGACTTACACATATCCTAGTGCAAACTCTTAATGCTCGATAAGTATTTTAGTTCCAACGATTTTTTTGACGGGTGCAGGTTTAAGCGTTGACCTTCTCAGACCGGAAAAACGCCTGCAGAGCGCCCCGAAGGTTGGCGGCCGGCCCCTCGGATGGGCTCAACGGCGCAACTGCACTTCGGCCTCGATGCACGCCACCAGAAACTCCATGACCACCTTCACGGACGGCGAGCGGCGCATGTCGGGGTACACCGTGAGCCAGATATCACGTAAAGGGCCTTCGACCGCAGTGGGCAGCCTGACCAGCAGCGGGTCGTGATCGCCCACCAGGGTCGGCAACACCACCGCGCCCACCTGGGCCCTGGCCGCCATTTGCTGGGTGGCCAGGTCGCTTGCGGCAAACGCGATCTCACGGCCGCCGCGCAGTTGGTGCATCCAGGCTTGCTGGGGCAGGTGGTCACGGCTGCTGTCGTAGGCGATGAACGTCCACTGCGCAGCCGGCAATTGCTGGAACGTCGGCGGGCCATACAGCCCGAAGCGCACCACGCCGACTTTCCTGCGTACCAGGGCTTCCTCATCGGGACGCACCGTGCGCAGGGCAATATCCGCTTCACCTTTGTCCAGCGCGGCCAGTTGGGTCGACGGCATCAGCACCAGGTTCAACTGCGGGTATTGGGCGCGCAGCCGCGCTATATGGGGCGCAATGCAATAGTGGGCGATAGACGGCGGGCAACTGACCCGCACCGTGCCGGCCATTTCGATCGACGCGACCCGCGACAGGCGCATCACCTGGGTCGCCATTTCGTCCATGCCCGCCGCCAACTCCGCCAATGCCAGGCCTTGCGCGGTCAGCGGGCGGCTGCGCGGCAGGCGGTCCACCAGTTTGACGCCGAGGGCTTTTTCCAGCGCATCGACGCGGCGCCCGACGGTGGCGTGCTCCACCTGCAACTCGCGGGCGGCCGCCGACAACGACTGGCTACGTGCCAGTACCGTGAAGTAATACAGGTCCTGCCAATCGAACATCGGGTTATTTCCGCACGGAGGCTGGGAAGCTTTGGGGAATTTTCCTACTGAGAGCGTCCTTTTACCATGGCCGCTTCCCAGTGCACACGGAGTTGTCCCCGATGAAAGCCATTACCTTGCAAACCTACGGCGGCCCTGAAGTCGCCCAATTGCGCCATGACGTCCCCAAACCCCAGGTGTTGGCCGGGCATGTGCTGGTCAAGGTGGCGTGCGCCGGGATCAACTTCATGGATATCCATACCCGCCAGGGCAAATATGCGCAGTCGTCGACCTATCCGGTGCGCCTGCCCTGCACCTTGGGTATGGAGGGCGCCGGCGTGGTGGTGGAAGTCGGCGCAGGCATCAGCCATTTGGCCGTCGGCGACCGGGTGGCGTGGTGCATTGCCTGGGGCGCCTTCGCCGAGTACGCCCTGGTGCCCGCGGCCAGGGTGGCGCAGATTCCCGGTGCCATCGCCTTCGATCAGGCGGCTGCGGCGATGTTTCAAGGCTGTACCGCCTACTACTTGATCGAGGATGTCGCCAGGTTGCAGGCCGGCAGCACCTGCCTGGTCCACGCTGCGTGCGGCAGCATCGGCCAGTTGCTGGTACAGATGGCCCGGCGCTCAGGCGCCACGGTGTTCGCCACCGGCAGCACCGCTGAACGATGCGCCATTGCCCACGAGCGCGGGGCCCACCAGGCCTGGGTCTATGACGGCGGCCGATTTGCCGAGCGGGTGTTGGAGGCCACGGGCGGGCAGGGCGTGGATGTGGTCTTCGATTCGCTCGGCAAAAGCACCCTGCGTAACAGCTTCCGCGCCTGCCGCACGCGCGGCCTGATCGTGAACTACGGCAATGTCTCGGGTTCGTTGACCGATCTCGACCCGATGGAACTGGGGGAGGCGGGCTCGCTGTTTTTGACGCGCCCCCGGCTGGCCGACCATATGGCCGACGGCGCCACCGTACAACGGCGTGCCAACGCGGTATTTGCGGCGATGCTCGAAGGTACGTTGACGGTGGCTATCGAAGGGCATTACACGCTGGAAACGCTGCATCAGGTACATGAGCGCATCGAAGCGCGGCAACAGATCGGCAAGGCTGTGGTGTGGGTGGACCGCGACCTGCATTAATCGAAGACGAAAAAAAACCGGCTGATCAGGCCGGTTTGGGGTGCCCCGCGAACAGTGCGGGATTAAGCGTGGTTGTCCAGCAGGCGATCGGCACCGCCTTCAACAATACCGCGTTGCTGCAAACGATCGGCACCGCCTTCGGCCAGGCCACGTTCCTGCAAGCGATCAGCGCCACCTTCGGCAACGCGGTTGCCTTGCAGGCGATCGGCGCCATCTTCGGCGAAGCGGTTGCCTTGCAGGCGATCGGCGCCATCTTCGGCGACGCGGTTGCCTTGCAGGCGGTCGGCGCCATCTTCGGCGACGCGGTTGCCTTGCAGGCGATCAGCGCCACCTTCAACAATACCGCGTTGCTGCAAGCGATCAGCACCACCTTCGGCAACACGACGTTCCAGCAAGCGATCCGAGCCACCTTCGGCAACACGACGTTCCAGCAGGCGATCCGAGCCACCTTCAGCAACACGGCTTTCGATCAGGCGATCCGCGCCGCCTTCAGCAACAACAGGGTGGGCAAATGCGTTTGCAGCGAGTACCGAGAAAGCGAGGCTAAGCAAGATTTGGCGTTTCATGATGGTGTGCTCCGAGTGTTTTAGTTGGGTGTTGCCTGGTATGGGTTTGATGTTACGCGTTGCATTTTTTAAGAGAACTTCATTGGGCTGATGGTGACTATCGATGCCAGCGATGGCCCGTTTCAAAGGGCCATCGCCGAGCCGGTCACGGCATCTGTGGCCGTTCCTGAGGGCGCAGGTCGAACACCAGCACCTCGGCATCCTGGCCCTGGCTCAGGCGGATTTGCCGCTCATCGCGCACTCGGGCACCGTCGCCTTCCTGCAAGCGCTGGCCGTTGATGTCCACGCTGCCCCGAGCCACATGGATGTACACGTGGCGATCCGGCGGCAGGTCGAGGGTCGCGACTTCGTCGCCGTTGAACAGCCCGGCGTACACCCGGGCGTCCTGGCGCACGGTCAGGGAGCCGTCGCTGCCGTCCGGCGAGATGATCAGTTGCAGGCGCCCTTGTTTCTGCGCCGCGCTGAAGTGCTCCTGTTGATAGCGCGGCTCGGCACCGGCCACGGCGGGCACGATCCAGATTTGCAGGAAGTGCACGCCACGGGTCTGGCTGTGGTTGAACTCGCTGTGGGCCACGCCGCTGCCGGCGCTCATCAGTTGCACATCGCCGGGGCGAATCACCGAGCCGGTGCCCAGGGTGTCCTTGTGTTCCAGGGCGCCTTCAAGCACATAGGAGAAAATCTCCATGTCGCGGTGCGGGTGTTGGCCGAAGCCTTTGCCGGCCGCGACGCGGTCGTCGTTGATCACCAGCAGGTCGGAAAAACCCTGTTCATCGGGGTTCCAATAGTTGGCGAACGAGAAGGTGTGGAACGACTTCAACCAACCGTGATTGGCGGCGCCGCGTTCGGAAGCTTTGCGAAGGGTCAGCATGGTCTTGTCCTCAAGTGAGCGCGGGCTGCGAGATGCAGGGCGCTTGCGTTGAGAAGAAGGTTACTGGCAACCTGAAAATTCATTAAGAAGCTGAAATTTGAATAACTGTCTCCTTGAGATTGACAGTAAAAGCCATGCCATAATGCCTTTCGCTTTCTTCCCCTCGATGGATGCTTCCCGTATGAAAACCGTGGCCATGGCGCTGTTCCCGGACTTCCTCCTGCTTGACATGGCCGGGCCGCTCGAAGTGTTTTCCATTGCCAACCGCTACCTGCCGGCGGCGGAGCATTACCAGATCCTCACCCTGGGTACCGAGCCCGGTCCGTTGCGCGCCTCCAATGGGGTGCTGGTCCAGACTGACCTGCTGCTGGACCAGGCCCAGGCGGCTTATGACCTGCTGCTGGTGCCCGGCGGCCCGGGTGCCTATAACGAATGCCATCCGGCGCTGCTACCCTGGCTCAAGGCGGCGGCGCCACGGGCGCGGCGCTTCGGCTCGATCTGCACCGGCGCCTTTGTGCTGGGCCACGCCGGGCTGCTCGACGAACGCCGCGTGACCACCCACTGGCACTACACCGAGCGCCTAATCAAGGCCTTCCCCAAGGCCATCGTCGAGACGGATCGCATCTACCTGCAGGACGGGCGGTTGATTACCTCGGGCGGGGTCACCGCCGGTATCGACCTGGCGCTGTCGATCGTCGCCCAGGACCATGGCAAGCAAGTGGCGGTGGATGTGGCCAAGGTGCTGCTGGTGGTGATGAAGCGCCAGGGCGGCCAAGCCCAGTTCAGCCCGATGACCGCGTCCGTGGCACCCCAGGAAACCGCGATCACCCGGGTGCAGAACCATGTGCTCGCCCATCTGGACCAGCCCTTTACCATCGAGTCCATGGCCGAGCTGGCCGGCATGAGCCCGCGCCACTTTGCCCGGTTGTTCGCCAAGGACGTGCAGATGACGCCCATGGCCTTCCTGCAGGGCGCGCGCATCGACCGCGCCCGGCAACTGCTGGAAACCACCGACCTGCCGCTCAAGACCGTGGCGTTCCACGCAGGCTTCGGCAGCGTGCGGCACATGCGCTTTCTATTCAGTGAAAAACTCGGCCTCAACCCGACCCAATATCGCCAGCAGTTCAGTTAACGACAGGATGTCCGTCTCGCGCACCCGATTGTCCGTATCGCTCCCTGTGCCAGCATTGCCCTGTTACAGGTAGCTGGCAAGATAAGGTCGAGCCCATGGAAAAGGATGCGCGGAAGCCCAAGATCGGGCGTTTCAGCGCGATTGCAGACATGAATATGCCTCAGGCGATTGACGCGGATAGCACGGTGCGCTTCGGTGACTATGCCTTTCATCGGCAGCAGCGGCTGGTGAGCAAGGCGGGTTGGCCGGTGCCGTTGGGCGGGCGGGCTTTGGATATTCTGGCGGTGCTGCTGGAGTCGCCAGGGCAATTTATCAGCAAGGCCACCCTGATCGAGCGGGTCTGGCCGTGCAGCGTGGTGGAAGAGAACAACCTGCGGGTGCACATCGCCGCACTGCGCCGTGCCCTTGACGGGCAACGCTTGATTATCAACGACCCCCAGCGCGGTTACTGCTTCGCCGCCCCCGTGCGGGTCGCGGCTGCCGCGGTGCTGCCCCGGCATAACCTTGCCCCCCGGCTCAGCCCGCTGATCGGTCGCGATGAACTGCTGGGCGTGCTGGTGCGGCGGGTGTCCGGGCAGCGCCTGATGACCCTGACCGGGTGCGCCGGCGTGGGCAAGAGCACCTTGGCCCTGGCCCTGGCCGAGCGCGTGTTGCCGCGCTACCGCGACGGTGTGTGGTGGGTCGACCTGGCCACGGTGGAGGCGCCGCTGATGATGCTGCGCCACCTGGCCACGATCCTGCATCTGGAACCCAGCGGCAGTGTCACGCAGTTGTGCCGCCAGTTGGTCTCCCGGCAATTGCTGCTGGTACTCGACGGCGCCGACCTGCTGCTCGGTGCCTGTCGACATCTTTTGCGGGCGCTGCGCGAAAATGCGCCCCAGGTCAGCGTGCTGGTCAGCAGTCGCGAAGCGTTGCAGGCCCCAGGCGAATGGGTGCTGCGCGTGCCCCCGCTGGGCGTGCCGGCGCCGTCGGCGCTGGGCAGTGTTGAACAGGCCATGGCGTTCCCCGCCGTGCAACTGTTCGTCGCCCGGGCATGTGCCGGCCAACAGGGCTTTGTGTTGCGCCGACAGGACCTGGCGCCGTTGCGGGACATCTGCCGGCGCCTCGACGGTATTCCCCTGGCCCTTGAACTGGCGGCCGCCCAAGTGGATGCGCTGGGCGTGCGCGGTCTACAGGCGCAGTTGCACAGTGGATTGCAGGTACTGACCCGGGGCCGCCGCACAGCGGTGGAGCGCCACCAATCCCTGACCGCGGCCCTGGACTGGACCTACGAGCGCCTGAGCCTGCCGGAGCGCTGGCTGTTCCTGCAACTGAGCCTGTTCAAGATGGCTGTGACCTTGCCCACCCTGGGTAAGCTGGTGGCCGGCACCGAGCTGGAACACGCCGATTTGTCGTACCTGCTCGGGCGGCTGGTCGGCACCTCGCTGCTGAGCCTCGAACCCGGTCCGGGGTATCCGCGCTATCGTCTGCTCAACAGCGTGCGCAGCTATGGCCTGGCACTCCTGCGTAACCCGCAGCAGGTGGCGCGTTTGCAGCAGGGTTATGGGCATTACCTGGGAGCGTTTTCAGGCCGGCCGTTTGTCCTGCAACTCGTCGAGCAGGCGGCGTACGCGGACTAGGTCCTGGGTGGCGAAGCCTTCGCTGAATCGCGCGTAGACCGAACCCAGCAGGTCGCGAGCAGCCTGCACACGACCCTGCTGTTGCCACAGCCGCGCCAAGGAGTCCGCACAGCGCAGTTCCCAGGCCAACGCGCCTTGCTGGTGTGCCAGGCCCAGGGCTTCGAGCAGCAGCGCCTCGGCCCCGTGGGGATCGGCCATGGCCTCGGCGCGAACGCGCAGGATTTCCGGGCTGCACCAGCCGGCGGCACCGCTCCGGGCGCGTTCGAACAAGGCCTCATCCACTGCACGGGCGTTGAAGGTCACCAGGATGTCTGCGACCAGCCCCAATCCCTGCACATCGGCGATCTGCGCCGTGCCTTCGTAGCATTGCGCCCAGGTGTGGAACAACTGCACCGAATGCTTTTGCGCCTGCTGTAGCAGCAGGTCCAACTGGTCGCGGGCTGCGAGGGTGTCGCCGTTGTAGTGGGCGATGACCACCCCAGCCAGGGCCAGGGTGTAGCAAATCGATGTGCCGTGGTTGATCTGCAACGCCAACTCCAGCGCCTGGCTTGCGGTGCGCCACGCACGTTCGGGAAAACCGCGCAGCCACAGGATGCGCGCGAGGATGGTCAACGAGGCCACGCTCTGGTCGTACTGCACGCCAAAGCCGTGGGTAAACCGGTTGAGATGGCCGCTCTGGGCCATGCGCTGGATCACCTGTTCGGCATTCTGCTGCGCCAGTATCTGATTGCCGGCGAAGTGCTGCGCCAGCACCCTCAGGCGTTGGGCGCTGAGGGCCAGCAACGGCTCGGCCTGAGGTCCCAACCGGTCGAAATGCAGGCTTTGTTCCAGGGCCTCGCGGTAGTTGCCGCCACACAGGCTGACCGCCATTTGCCCCGACACCGCGCGCAGTTGGCCGACCAGGTTGCTGTCGGCTTCGGCCAGGCGCCGTGCATGGGCAAAGGCTTCGATGGTCTGCGGCGTACCGCCCTGGATGTGATAGGAAAAACTGCCGAAGGCCAACTGCAGGGCCATGTTCAAGTGCGGGCTCGGCGTGCTCGATTGCCCCAGCCGCGCCAGTGCCTTGCCCACATACAGGCCGTGTTCGCGCAGCAGCGACAGCTCCTGCCACAACGGCATGGCGCTGACGGTGAGACGAATGCCCAGCAGGTGCACGCCCTGGTCGCCCAGGCCCCAGTCGAGGGCGGCACGAATGTCTTCGCGCAGCGGCGCATAGCGGTCGATCCAGGTTTGGGTGGCGGTCTGTTCCCAATCGTCCTGCGCCTGGTTCATCAGCACCAGGCAGCGCCTGGCGTGTTGTTCACGGGTGGCGTCGAGTTCATTGGCAACGCTGAGTTTTTCCAGGGCATAGGTGCGGGTGATGTCCAGCAGGCGATAGATCACCTCGTCATCCCCGGCCTCCACATTGAGCAAGGATTTCGCCACCAGCTGGGTGATCGAACCCAGCACCTCGGCCGGTGCAACCTGTTGCCCGGCGATTACCGCCGCCGCACTGGCCAGGCTGAAACCACCGCGGAACACCGCGAGGCGACGCAGACAGATCTGCTCGCAGCCGGTGAGCAATTCGAAGCTCCAGTCCAGGGTGGCACGCAAGGTTTGATGGCGGGGCAGGGCGCTGCGTCGGCCACGGGTGAGCAGGCGAAAGTTGTCTTCCATCTGCACCAGCAGGCCGGGCAGGCCGAAGCGCTCGATCTGCGCGGCCACCAACTCGATTGCCAGGGGAATGCCGTCCAGGCGTTGGCAGATATCAATGGCCAGGGGCAGTTCGGCTTCGCTCAGTTCAAAGCTGTCCTGATGGGACATGGCCCGCTCGATCAGCAGTTGCAGGGCTGGATAACCCAGGGCCTGAGCGCGGTTACCGGTGGCGGGCGGGCAGGCCAGGGGTTCCAGGCGCTGCACCGACTCGCCCTCGGCGCGCAAGGCCTCGCGGCTGGTGGCGAGGATGTGCAATTGGGGCGCGTGGCGCAGCAGGGCCTCGCTGATCAGCGCGATGTCGTCCAGCAGGTGTTCGCAGTTGTCGATCACCAGCAGCAACTGGTGCTCCTGCAGGCGGCGTGCAAACACGGGCAACGGTTCGTGCTCGGTGTGGGTGAGGTCGAGGAGCGCGGCGAGATTGGGCAGGATCATCGACGGCGCGCTGAGAGGCGCCAGGTCCAGCAGGCGAATACCGTCGCGGTAATGGCCGATCAACAATTCCGCCACGCGCAAGGCGACGGTGGTCTTGCCGATGCCGCCGGCGCCGGTCAGGGTGATAAAGCGCTGCTCGGGCAGCTGCTGTACCAGGCTGTCGATCAGGGCCTGGCGGCCAAGCATGCGCGTGCGTCGCAGCGGCAGGTTGTGGCTCGGGCGTTGGGGGGCGCCTTCGGTCGGTAGGCTCATCGGCTCGATGCTCAGTGGCGCCACAAAACTGTAGCCACGTTGGGCCACCGTAACGATATAGCGCTGCCCGGCCTGGCCATCGCCCAGGGCCTTGCGCAGCGCCGCCATGTGCACCCGCAGGTTGCCGTCTTCCACCACGCTTTTGGGCCAGACCCGGGCGATCAGTTCCTGCTTGCTCACCACTGTGCCGGCCTGCTCCAGCAGGATCAGCAGGATGTCCACGGCCCGCCGTCCCAAGCGCAATGGGCGACCGGCCTCCAGCACCAGGCGCTGGTGCGGGTGGATACGGTAAGGGCCGAAATGCACGGCCTGGTCGCGTGGGGCACTCATGGGTGGCCATGCTCTGGGAAAAGTAAGCGGCCAGCATATTCCAGGTGCATGCAGACCACTAGGCAGCGATCTCTTGAGGCTTGTGACGCAGTTGGTGATTTCGCCAGGTCATCGGGTTGACGCCCTCGCTGCGCGTGAACATATGGCAGAAATGCGCCTGGTCGCAAAACCCGCACTCCAGGCTGATTTGCGTGAGGCTCAAGGAGGAGCCGGTGATCAGTTCCTTGGCCCGCTGGATGCGTTGCTGGCGTATCCATTCCTGGGGCGACAGCCCGGTGGTGCACTTGAATGCGCGGGAAAAATGGCTGCGCGACAGGGCGCAGGCCTGGGCCAGGTCGGCAATCGCCAGGCTTTCGCCGAGGTTGGCGAGGATCAATTGCTTGGCGATCCGTTCGCGCCGGGGGCACAGGCCGCCGGTGGCGGATAAGCGAGGAGCACAATACGCAGGTCGGGCCATGACGGATATCCGCAGTCGATGGGAGCGTTCCCGGTGAATGGATGCAGTGTAGACCGGCTCATTTTTGGCGCCCCACCGTCTGGCTGGCGAGTTAATCGTTGTTAATTTCGCCAGGTTCGGTCACGAAAAAGACAGCACAGGCATGCAATCCAGGCAGTGTTTTGCCTGCTTAGCTGGCAGCCTGCTAACCGTTTGGATACCGCCATGAACCGCAACGACCTGCGCCGCGTCGACATGAACCTGTTGGTGATTTTCGAAGCGCTGATGTTCGAGAAGAACCTGACTCGGGTCGCCGAAAAGCTCTTCATGGGCCAACCGGCGGTGAGTGCGGCATTGGGCCGGCTGCGAGATTTGTTCGACGACCCGTTGCTGCTGCGCAACGGCCGGGGCATGGAGCCCACGCCACGCGCCGTGGCGATACTCAAGGAGCTGCAACCGGCCATGGACACCATTTCAGGCGCAGTCAGCCGCGCCAAGGATTTCGACCCTTCCACCAGCTGTGCGGTGTTCCGCATCGGCCTGTCCGACGACGCCGAGTTTGGCCTGTTCCCGCCGTTGCTCAGCCAACTGCGCGAAGAAGCGCCGGGCATTATCGTGGTGGTACGCCGCGCCAATTACCTGCTGATGTCCGCATTACTGGCCAGTGGCGAGATCTCGGTGGGCGTGAGCTACACCACTGAACTGCCGGCGAATGCCAAGCGCAGGAAACTGCGGGACATTCCCTGCAAGGTGCTGCGCGGGGATGGCGGCGTCGAACCGCTGACCCTCGACGATTATTGCGCACGGCCCCATGCGATGGTGTCGTTCTCGGGGGACTTGAGCGGCAATATCGACCTGGACCTGGCCCGTATCGGCCGTGCCCGGCGGGTGGTGCTGGCGGTACCGCAGTTCAGTGGCTTGCGGGCGCTGCTGGCCGGTACGCAGATTATTGCCACGGTGCCGGACTATGCGGCGTGTGCGTTGACCGAGGGCACGGCGCTGCGGGCAGAGGATCCGCCGTTTGCGATCGATGCGGCGGAGTTGTCGATGGTGTGGAGTGGGGTGCATGACAATGACCCGGCGGAGCGGTGGTTGAGGGGCAGGATTGCGCAGCATATGGCGGGAGGGGGGTGAGCTTGGTGGCCTCTGGACCGACCGGAGTTGTTCCGGGTGTACTCGGTAGAAATGTGGAAGGGGCTTGCCCCCGATGAGCATCAGTATCTACACAACTTCTTTCAGCGGTCTGTGGCGAGGGAGGCCGCCCAGCCTGTAAACAGGCTGCGCTTTCGCGCAGAGAACATGCCGATAAATCGGCAAATAATTTATTTTTAAAATTAATGAGATAAATTTTGTTCTATAAGAGCTTGCTCCCGTGGCGGCCTTCGGGCCGACCGTTTTTTTGGAGTTTTAGCGAGTACATATCCGTTGCTGCGGTAACGGCGGCTTAGGGTTCCGCTCTTACAGCGGGTCACTTTTGGAAGAGCGCCAAAAGTAACCAAAAACGCTTCGCCCCAACACTCGGCACCTCGCCTAGGCTCGGTGTGCCCTCACTCCGGCTTTGGAGCGTGGGCCGCCGCGATGGGCCATCCATGGCCCAGCGCGGCTAACCCGGCGTCCTGCCGGGTTACCCACGCTCCAAAGCCTGCGTTCGGCCAGCGTGTTTGACGGGGCGATTTGAGATCAAAAGCCAAAGCGCGGCGGCCTTAGAGCCGACCGGAGTTGGGTCTGGTGTACTGGGTTAAAAATGTGGGAGGGGCGGTGCGACGATTCGACTTGCCCCCGATTGCAGTGGGTCAGTACCAAATCCATCAACTGACACTCCCTCATCGGGGGCAAGCCCCCTCCCACATTTGGATCTCCATCCAGCAGGTAGACCTCAGCCTGCTTTTGCTCTGCTTTTGCTCTGGCTTTTGATCTTGATCCTAGGCGCCCCGTCAACCACGCTGGCCGAACGCAGGCTTGAATCCGTGGGTAACCCGGCAGGACGCCGGGTTAGCCGTCCTGGGCCAGGGATGGCCCATGACGGCGGCCCACGGATTCAAGCCGGAGTGAGGGCATACCGAGCCTAGGCGAGGTACCGAGTGGTGGGGCGAAGGCCTTTTGCTTACTTTTGGGCCTTTCCAAAAGTGAGCCGCCGTAAGGGCGGAACCAATATCAGCCGTGACCGCAGCAACGGATATGTACTCGGTCAAACCCAACGACATGGTCGGCCCGAAGGCCGCCACGGAAGCAAGCTCCCTCGCCACAGACCACTGAAAATTGTGTAGATACCCATGCCCCCGATGAGGGCGTGTCAGTTGATGGATTTGGTACTGACCCACTGCAATCGGGGGCAAGTCGAATCGTCGCACCGTCCCTCCCACATTTGATCTGCATACATCAGGTATGCCGTTACCTGAATAACGGATATGTACTCAGTCAACTCAACCCCGACTACCGGCTCTTGTAAGAAATTTCCCAGAGGAGTACAAATGTACTCCATGACGACCCTGACCCCCCGCCGCACCGCCATCCTGACCTTTATCCGCGACCGTATCGCGCAGCAAGGCCAACCCCCCAGCCTTGCCGAGATCGCCGAGGCGTTCGGCTTTGCCTCCCGCAGCGTCGCGCGCAAGCACGTCGTGGCCCTGGCCGAAGCCGGTTTCATCGAGGTCAACCCCAACCAGGCGCGCGGCATTCGTTTGCTCAACCAGCCCCCGCGCCCGGAGTGGCTGGATGTCCCTGTACTCGGCCGAGTGGCAGCCGGCCGGCCCATCGGCGCGGATGCCGACGTGCACAGCCGCCTGCAACTCGACCCCGCCACTTTTGCGAAAACCCCGAATTACCTGTTGCGGGTGCAAGGCGATTCGATGATCGAAGACGGCATCCTCGACGGCGACCTGGTGGGTGTGCGCCGCAGTGCCGAAGCCTTGAACGGGCAGATTGTGGTGGCGCGCCTGGACGGCGAAGTCACCATCAAGCGTTTCGAGCGCAGTGGCGAGCGTGTGCGTCTGCTGCCGCGTAACCCCGCATACGAACCTATCGTGGTCGGCCCCGACCAGGACCTGGCCATCGAAGGGGTGTTCTGCGGCCTGGTGAGGCAAGGCTGATGGGCGCCGTGGTTGCACTGGATACGCTGTTCAATGGCGGCCGCGTCTGGAAAGGCCGGCCTGTCGCGCCTCCGGCCAGCGTGCAGCCTACGGGGCTGGCGGCGCTGGATGCGGTGCTGCCCACGGGCGGCTGGCCGGAGTCGGCCTTGAGCGAAATCCTGATGGCCAGGGACGGTATCGGCGAACTGCAACTGGTGCTGCCGACCCTGGCGCGATTATCGGCGGCGGGGGAGCGCATTGTGCTGGTGGCGCCGCCCTATACCCCGTACCCCCACGCATGGCAGAACGCCGGGGTGGATTTGCGCCAGCTGTCGGTGGTCCAGGCCGAGGCGCGGGATGTGCTGTGGGCGGTGGAACAATGCCTGCGCTCCGGCAGTTGCGGCGCGGTGCTGTGCTGGCCGCACAAGGCGGATGACCGCGCCTTGCGTCGCTTGCAGGTGGCCGCGGAAACCGGGCAGACCCTGGCGTTTGCCTGGCGCGCCTTGAGTGAAGCGATCAACCCTTCGCCCGCCGCCCTGCGCCTGGCCGTCGAGGCCAAACCTGCCCGGGTGCGGGTGCTCAAGTGCCGGGGTGGCTTGGCTCATCCGGCGCCGATTGCACTGGCGGGGCACTGAGGTTGCCATGCGCTGGGTGTGTATTGTCTTCCCGCAATTGGCGCTGGACGGGGTGCAGCGCCTGCACCCCGAGCCCGACCAACCCCTGGCGCTGCTGGCCGGCACACCGCAGCGGCGCGTGCTGCAAACCGTCAATGACGCCGCCCGCGCACTGGGCCTGCGCCCGGGGCAATCGCTGACGGCCGCCCATGCCCTGGCCAAGACCTTTGCCAGTGCCGAATACGACCCCGTGGAGATCGAGCGCTGGCAGCAGTTTCTCGCCGCCTGGGCCTACCGCTTCAGCTCCCAGGTCAGTGTGTATTACCCGCGTGCCTTGCTGTTCGAGATCGAATCGAGCCTGGGCCTGTTCGGGCCCTGGCCTCGGTTCGAGGCACGCCTGCGCCAGGAGTTGACCGAGCTGGGCTTTCGTCACCGTATCGTCGCCGCGCCCAACCCGGCGGCGGCGCGGGTGCTGGCCAATCTCTACGATGGCCTGGCCGTGGCCGATGAGGATGCGTTGCTCCAGGCCCTGGCGCCATTGCCCATCGACCGCGCCGGCCTCGACCCGCAGGCGGCCACCGCGTTGTCGCGCATGGGCCTGCGTACCCTGGCCCAGGTGCAGGCGTTGCCCCGGCACACCCTGGCGCGGCGCTTTGATGCCGGCCTGCTCAAGCACCTCGATGCCTTGACCGGGCAACGGCCGTTGGCCCTGGCGTTCTATCAGCCGCCGGACCAGTTCGATGTGCGCATCGAGTTGAATTTCGATGTGCAATCCCACCAGGCCTTGTTATTCCCCCTGCGCCGTTTGACCGGCGACCTCTCGGCGTTCCTCTGCGGCCGTGACAGTGGCGTGCAGCGTTTCGACCTGCACCTGGAACATGCCGATGCACCGGACAGTGTGATCAAGGTCGGCCTGCTGAGCGCCGAGCGTGAGCCGGCGATGCTGTTCGAACTGGCCCGTGGGCGCCTGGAGCACGTGCAAGTCACCTCGCCGGTGCGTGGTTTTCGCCTGGTGGCCCAGGACCTGCCGGTGTTCGTGCCGCAACGCCAGGACCTGTTCGACGATCGCCCGCAACAGACCCTGCCGTGGGAACAACTGCGCGAACGCCTGCGTGCACGCCTGGGGGATGAGGCGGTGCAAGGCCTGCGCTTCCATGCCGACCATCGCCCCGAATGCGCCTGGCAAATGGCGGCGGATAAAAGCCCGTGCGCCACCTTGAACAAGGTGCGGCGTCCCGGCTGGTTGCTTGACGAACCGACCTTGCTGGCCGAGCAGGGCGTGCAGATCCTCATGGGCCCGGAACGCATCGAATCAGGCTGGTGGGACGGTGCCGATATTCGCCGCGACTACTACCTGATCCAGACCCGAGCCGGCCAGCAAGGCTGGGCCTATCGCTGCGTGGGGCAAAGCGATGGGCTGTGGCTGCAGGGCTGGTTCGCATGAGCCCCCATAGGCTGCAACCGGCCCTCTGTAGGAGCGAGCTTGCTCGCGAAAAACCTAAGGGCACCGCGATGACCCAGGGCTCCCGCGTCATCGTTAACGCGCTTCGCGAGCAAGCTCGCTCCTACAGGCGGCGGTGGCCATGAGTTATGCCGAGCTGCACTGCCTGTCGAACTTCAGCTTCCAACGCGGCGCCTCCAGCGCCCTGGAGTTGTTCGAGCGGGCCAAGCGCCAGGGCTACAGCGCCCTGGCGATCACCGATGAATGTACCTTGTCGGGCATCGTGCGGGCCTGGCAGGCGGCGAAGGCGGTGGGCTTGCCGCTGATTATCGGCAGCGAAGTGCGCATCGAAAACGGCCCGAAACTGGTGCTGCTGGTGCAGGACCTCAGCGGCTACCAGCACCTGTGCCGCTTGATCACCGTGGCCCGACGCCGGGCTGAAAAAGGTCGCTACCGCCTGCTGCTGGAAGACTTCGAGCAGCCGTTGCCCGGCCTGCTGGCGCTGTGGGTCGCCGAAGACAGTGACACCCAGGCCTCCATCCACTGGCTGCGCCGTACCTTCGCCGAACGCCTGTGGCTGGCGGTGCACCTGCACTGCGGCCAGGACGATGCGCGGCATCTGGAGCAACGCCTGCACCTGGCCGCCAGCCTGCAGATTCCGGCGGTGGCCTGCGGCGATGTGCATATGCATGCCCGTGGCCGCCGCGCCCTGCAAGACACCATGACCGCGATCCGCCATCACGTGCCGGTGGCCGACGCCGGCACGCGCCTGCACCCCAACGGCGAGCGGCATCTGCGCAGCCTCGACGCCCTGGCCACGCTGTACCCGCAGGCGCTGCTCGACGAAACCCTGGCCATCGCCCAGCGCTGCCGCTTCGATCTTGGCCAGTTGCGCTATCACTACCCGCGCGAGCTGGTGCCCGAGGGCCACGATGCCGAATCCTGGTTGCGCGCCGTCACCGACGAAGGCATCGCCCGGCGCTGGCCGCACGGGGTCGACGCCAAGACCTTGCAGCAGATCCATCACGAGCTGACATTGATCAGCAAACTGGGTTACGAAAGCTACTTCCTCACGGTGCATGACATCGTGCGCTTCGCCCGCAGCCGGTCGATCCTGTGCCAGGGCCGGGGCTCGGCAGCCAACTCGGCGGTGTGTTTTGCCCTGGGCATCACCGAGATCGACCCGAGCCTGACGAGTACGCTGTTTGAGCGCTTCCTGTCAGAGGAACGCAACGAGCCGCCGGACATCGACGTCGACTTCGAGCACGAACGTCGCGAAGAAGTGCTGCAGTACGTGTTCCAGCGCTATGGCCGTACCCGCGCGGCGCTGACGGCGGTGGTCAGCAGTTACCACGCCGCCGGTGCGGTGCGCGATGTGGCCAAGGCCCTGGGCTTGCCGCCGGACCAGATCAACGCGCTGGCCGAATGCTGCGGGCGCTGGAGTGACGATGCGCCGCCCCTGGAACGCCTGCGCGAAAGCGGCTTCGACCCGGACAGCCCGATCCTGCGCCGTGTGCTGACGCTCACCCAGCAACTGATCGGTTTTCCCCGGCACCTGTCCCAGCACCCCGGGGGCTTCGTGATTTCCGAATACCCACTGGATACCCTGGTGCCGGTGGAAAACGCCGCCATGGCCGAGCGCACCATCATCCAGTGGGACAAGGATGACCTCGATGCGGTCGGCCTGCTCAAGGTGGATATTCTCGCCCTGGGCATGCTCAGCGCGATCCGCCGCTGTTTCGATCTGCTGCGCCGCCATCGTGGCCGTGACCTGTCGCTAGCGACGATCCCCCAGGAAGACCAGGCCACCTACGCGATGATCAGCAAGGCCGACACCGTCGGCGTGTTCCAGATCGAGTCGCGGGCGCAGATGTCGATGCTGCCCAGGTTGCGGCCGCAAACATTCTACGACCTGGTCATCGAGGTCGCCATCGTGCGCCCCGGGCCGATCCAGGGCGGCATGGTGCATCCCTACCTGCGCCGACGTAACGAAGAGGAGCCCACCACCTATCCGTCGCCGGAGCTTGAGGCGGTGCTCAAGCGCACCCTGGGCATCCCGCTGTTCCAGGAACAGGTGATGCAGATCGCCATGGTCGCCGCCGACTACAGCCCCGGCGAGGCCGACCAGTTGCGCCGTTCCATGGCCGCCTGGAAACGCCACGGTGGCCTGGAACCGCATCAAGCACGCCTGCGCACCGGCATGTTGAAAAATGGCTACACCGAGGCTTTTGCCGCGCAGATCTTCGAACAGATCAAGGGCTTCGGCAGCTATGGTTTCCCCGAGTCCCACGCCGCCAGTTTCGCCTTGCTGACCTACGCCAGTTGCTGGCTCAAATGCCATGAGCCGGCGGCCTTCGCCTGTGCGTTGATCAACAGCTGGCCCATGGGGTTCTACAGCCCGGACCAGATCCTGCAGGATGCGCGGCGCCATCGCTTGCAGATCCGCCCGGTGGATGTGCAGGCCAGCGACTGGGATTGCAGCCTGGAACCCATCGATGGCCAGCAACCGGCGATTCGCATGGGGTTGCGCATGATCTCGGGGTTTCGCGAAGAGGATGGGCGGCGCATCGAAGCCGCACGTCAGCGCCGGGCGTTCAGGGATATTGCCGATCTGGACGCCCGCGCCGGGCTGGATGCGCGCACCCAGGCGTTGCTGGCGGATGCCGGGGCCTTGCGTGCCCTGGCCGGCAACCGGCATACGGCGCGCTGGGCCGTGGCAGGGGTGCATAAGCAGCTTGGCTTGTTCGCCGGCCTGTCCAGCCCCGATGAGGCGCGGGTGGAACTGCCGAAACCGACGGTGGGCGAGGATCTGCACGCCGACTACGCCATGCTTGGCACCACCCTTGGCCCGCACCCATTGGCGCTGCTGCGCGCCGAGCTGCGTAAACGGCGTTGCCGCAGCTCGAATGAACTGCAGGCGGTGGAGCATGGGCGCACTGTCAGCGTCGCCGGGCTGGTCACCGGTCGCCAGCGCCCCGGCACGGCCAGTGGCGTGACCTTTGTCACCCTCGAAGATGAATTCGGCAACCTCAACGTGGTGGTCTGGCGCGACCTGGCCGAACGTCAGCGCCAGGCCCTGGTGGGGTCGCGATTGCTCAAGGTGGACGGGCGTTGGGAGGCGGTGGGCGAGGTGCGACACCTGATCGCCGGGCGCCTGACCGACCTGACGCCACTGCTGGACGGCATCACGGTGCGCAGCCGGGATTTTCACTGAGGCGGGTAGCGCCGGCGGTGATTACCCCCTAATTTATACAAAATGAAACCATCGCCCCTTGATACGTTCCAAATTTTGCGACCGTCCTTTCTCTGCGCAGAGCCGAACGATGCAATTCTTATCCGACCCCCACGGCTGTGAAGGTTGGGCCGGCGAAATGGCCCAGCGCATTCGCGCATTTGACTGGTCAACCACCGACCTGGGACCCCTTGACCGCTGGTCCACCAGCCTCGCCTGTACCGTGCAGATGATGCTGGCATCCCCCGTGCCCATGGTGATGCTCTGGGGGCCGGCGGGGTACATGATCTACAACGACAGCTATTCGGTGTTTGCCGGTGGCCGCCATCCTTATTTGCTCGGCACGCCGGTGGAGCTGGGCTGGCCGGAAGTCGCCGACTTCAACCGCCATGTGGTGGACACCTGCCTGGCCGGCGGCACCTTGTCGTTCAACAACAAAGACCTGGTGCTGCTGCGCAACGGCCAGCCGGAAACGGTGTGGCTGGATCTTTATTACAGCCCCGTCGCCGGGGATAACCAGCAACCGGCCGGCGTGCTGGCGATTGTGGTGGAGACCACCGCCCACGTGCATTCCGAACGCGTGCGCCAGGAACTGACCCATAACCTGGAGCAACGGGTGGCCGCCGAAGTCCAGGCGCGTTCCGCCGCCGAAGACCAACTGCGCCAGTCGCAAAAGCTCGAAGCCATTGGTGGCCTGACCGGTGGCGTGGCCCACGACTTCAATAACCTGTTGCAAGTGATCGCCGGCAACCTGCACCTGCTGGCCCGCCATGAACCGGAGAATGCCCAGGTGCAGCGGCGGGTCACGGCGGCCATTGCAGCGGTGGAGCGGGGCGCCAAACTGTCCTCGCAACTGCTGGCCTTTGCCCGGCGCCAACCGTTGTCACCGGCCGTGTACAACCCGCAGCGCATCTACGCCGGGCTGGGCGAACTGCTGCAACGTGCGTTGGGTGAAACCATTCATATCGATGTGCAGTTGCCCCAGGATTCCTGGTGCATCAACGTCGATCGCAACCAGTTGGAAAATGCGCTGCTCAACCTGGCGATCAACGCCCGCGACGCCATGAAAGGCGAAGGCGTGATTCGCATCACCGGCGAAAACATCATCCTCAACCCCAAGGATTGCCGCGGCAAAAGCATCAAGCCAGGCGAGTATGTGCGCCTGGCCGTCACCGACATTGGCGTGGGCATGCCGGCAGCGATCCTGTCGCGGGTGTTCGAGCCGTTTTTCACCACCAAACGCGATGGCCACGGCACCGGCCTTGGCTTGAGCATGGTGTTTGGTTTTGTCCGCCAGAGCGGTGGGCATGTGGACGTGTGGAGCGAGGAGGGCAAGGGCACCGTGGTGCAAATGTACTTTCCGCGCAGCCTGGGCGAAGAAGTCCAGGAGACTCACTCAGAACCCGTGCCCCACGACATGGGCCAGGAGACCATCCTGGTGGTGGAGGACAACGAGGATGTGCGGGTGACCGTGGTGGATCTGCTCGAACAGGCAGGCTACACGGTGTTGACCGCCGAAGACGGCGACCGCGCGATGCAAGCCTTGCAGGACGGCGTGCGGCCCGACCTGATCTTCACCGATGTGGTGATGCCCGGCCGTATCAAAAGCACTGACCTGGCCGAGTGGGCCCGCGTCCAATCGCCGCCGGTGGCGGTGCTGTTCACCTCGGGGCACACCCGCGACATCCTCTCCAGCAATCACCTGCTCAGCGCTGACATTCATTTGCTGAGCAAACCCTACAGCCCCGAGGCCCTGACGCAACGGCTGCGCAGCGTGCTCACCGCCAGACAAGGTTGTTCATGACGTCACAGCGCAACATGCCTCCGATCACTGCCCAGCACCTTGGATTCGTAAAGGTGCGCGGCGCCCGCGAACACAACCTGAAGAACGTCGACGTGGACATTCCCCGGGATGCCCTGGTGGTGTTTACCGGCGTCTCCGGCTCGGGCAAATCGTCCCTGGCATTTTCCACAGTGTATGCCGAGGCCCAGCGCCGCTATTTCGAATCGGTGGCGCCCTATGCACGGCGCCTGATCGATCAGGTCGGCGTGCCGGATGTCGACAGCATCGAAGGTCTGCCGCCCGCCGTGGCGTTGCAGCAGCAGCGCGGCACGCCGAGTGCGCGTTCCTCAGTGGGCAGTGTGACCACCCTCTCGAGCCTGATCCGCATGCTGTATTCGCGTGCCGGCAGCTACCCGCCGGGACAGGCGATGCTGTATGCCGAGGACTTTTCGCCGAACCTGCCCCAGGGCGCGTGCCCGCAATGCCATGGCCTGGGCCGTGTGTATGAAGTGACCGAGGCGCTGATGGTGCCCGATCCGTCCCTGACCATCCGCCAGCGCGCGGTGGCGTCCTGGCCCCTGGCGTGGCAGGGCCAGAACCTGCGCGACATTCTCGTGACCCTGGGCTATGACGTGGATGTTCCCTGGCGCGACCTGCCGAAAAAACAGCGCGACTGGATCCTGTTCACCGAAGAAACCCCCACCGTACCGGTGTATGCCGGTTTCACCCCGGCGCAAACCCGCGATGCACTGAAACGCAAGCTGGAGCCAAGCTACCAGGGCACGTTCAGCGGCGCGCGGCGCTACATCCTGCACACCTTCACCCACACCCAAAGCGCGCTGATGAAGAAGCGCGTGTCGCAGTTCATGCAGGGCAGCGCCTGCCCGTTGTGCGAGGGCAAGCGGCTGACCCGGGCGGCGCTGTCGGTGAAGTTTGCCGGGGTGGACATTGGCGAGTTGTCGCAACTGTCATTGACGCAATTGGCCGCGTTGTTGCGGCCGGTGGCGGCGGGGCAGGACAAGATGAAGCTGTCGGTGGAAAAACGCCTGGCGGCCCAGCGCATCGCCGAGGATCTGCTGGAGCGGGTCAGTACCTTGATCGAATTGGGGTTGGGCTATCTGTCCCTGGAGCGCAGCACGCCGACCCTGTCGTCAGGGGAGTTGCAGCGCCTGCGCTTGGCCACGCAATTGGGCTCGCAGTTGTTCGGCGTGATCTATGTGCTGGATGAGCCCTCGGCAGGCTTGCATCCGGCAGATGGCGAAGCGTTGTTCACCGCGCTCGAACGCTTGAAAGCGGCGGGCAATTCGTTGTTTGTGGTGGAGCATGACCTGGAAACCATGCGCCGCGCCGACTGGCTGATCGATGTGGGCCCGGCCGCCGGCGAGCATGGCGGGCACGTGCTGTACAGCGGGCCACCGGCCGGTCTGGCGGACGTTGAGGCGTCGCAGACCCGGGCCTATCTGTTCGCCGACAAGCGCCCTGGGAACCCGGCGCGCCGTGAACCCAGCAACTGGCTGAGCCTGGAAGGCGTGACGCGCAATAACCTCAAGGACCTGAGCGTGGATGTCCCGTTGGGTTGCTTTACGGCGGTCACCGGTATTTCCGGCTCGGGCAAGTCCAGCCTGGTCAGCCAGGCGCTGCTGGAACTGGTGGGCAGCGGCCTCGGCAGCCGGGTGGAAAACGACGAAGAGCCGAGCCTGGAAGACGACGCCCCGCAAATCAGCGGCGGGCGCATCAGTGCCGGTCTGGAGCACATTCGCCGCCTGGTGCAGGTGGACCAGAAACCCATCGGCCGCACCCCGCGCTCCAACCTGGCGACCTACACCGGTTTGTTCGACAACGTGCGCAAGTTGTTTGCCGCCACGCCAGCGGCGAAGAAGCGCGATTACGACGCCGGGCAGTTCTCCTTCAACGTCGCCAAGGGCCGTTGCCCGAACTGCGAAGGCGAGGGCTTTGTCAGCGTCGAATTGCTGTTCATGCCCAGCGTCTACGCCCCGTGCCCGACCTGCCACGGCGCGCGCTACAACCCTGAAACCCTGGCCGTCAAATGGCAAGGCCTGAGCATCGCCCAGGTGCTGGGGCTGACCGTGGAACAAGCGGTGGAGGTGTTCGCCGAGCAACCTGGGGTACTGCGTTCACTGCACGTGCTGCGGGATATCGGCCTGGGTTACCTGCGCCTTGGGCAGCCGGCGACGGAACTGTCCGGCGGCGAAGCGCAACGCATCAAACTGGCCACCGAGCTGCAACGCAATGCCCGGGGCGCGACGTTGTATGTGCTGGACGAACCCACCACCGGGCTGCATCCGCGGGATGTCGACCGCCTGCTCAGTCAGCTCAATCAACTGGTGGATGGGGGGCATACGGTGGTCGTGGTGGAACATGAAATGCGTGTGGTGGCCCAGAGTGACTGGGTGATCGACATCGGACCGGGAGCCGGGGACCTGGGCGGCAAGGTGGTTGCCAGTGGGACACCGCAGAAGGTGGCCAAAAACAAAACCAGCCGCACCGCGCCATTCCTGGCCCGAGAGCTGCTCTAACAAGCGATGAGATCCAAATGTGGGAGGGGCTTGCCCCCTCCCACATTTGCTCAGCGTTGCGTCAGTTGGATCTGCGCTTTGGCCTGCTTCACCACATTCTCAACCGTAAACCCGAACTGCTCCTGCAACTTCGCCAGCGGCGCCGATGCGCCGAAGCTGTTCATCACTACCTTGGCGCCGGTCTGGCCGACATAGCGGTCCCAGCCCAGTGGCCCGGCCTGTTCCACCACTACCCGGGCCTTCACTGCCGGCGGCAACACGCTGTCGCGGTAGGCCTGGTCCTGGTCTTCGAACAGTTCCCAGCTGGGCATTGATACCACCTGCGCGGCAATCCCTGCGCTTTTCAATTGCTCATACGCGGCCACCGCCAGGCTGACTTCACTGCCGCTCGCCAGCAGAATCACCTGAGGATCATCCGCCTTCGCCAGCACATAGGCGCCCTTGGCCGCCCCCGATGCCGCCGCGTACTGGGTACGATCCAGCGTCGGCAGGGGCTGGCGGGACAGCACCACGCAACTTGGCCGGTGGGTCTGCGCCAGCGCGACCTTCCACACTTCCAGGGTTTCATTCGCGTCGCCCGGGCGCAGGGTCAGCAACCCCGGCGTGGCGCGCAGTTGGGTCAGGTGTTCGATGGGCTGGTGGGTCGGCCCATCTTCGCCCACGCCAATCGAGTCATGGGTGAAGACGAACACCACCGGCAACTCCATGATCGCGGCCAGGCGGATCGGCGGCTTCATGTAGTCGCTGAACACCAGGAACGTCGAGGTGTACGGCCGCAGGTAGGACAGCGCCATGCCGTTGGCAATCGCGCCCATGGCGTGTTCGCGGATGCCGAAGTGCAGGTTGCGCCCGCTGTAGTCGTCGGCACTGAAACGCCCGGCACCGTCGAAGGTGAGGTTGGTCTTGGTCGAGGGCGACAGGTCCGCCGAGCCGCCGAGCAGCCACGGGATCTGCCGGGCAAAGGCATTCAGTACTTCGCCACCGGCGGCACGGCTGGCCACGCCCTTGCCGTCGGGGTCGAAACCGGGCAGGTCATCCTGCCAACGCTCCGGCATTTCGCCGGCACGCATGCGGCGCAACTCCTCGGCCAGTTCCGGCTCGTGCTGCTGCAGCTGCGACAGGCTGTGCTGCCAGGCGTCATATAACGGCTGGCTGCGCTCCAGCAGGGCGTCACGCAACACCGTGCGGGCCTCATCGGGGACCAGGAAGCTGGAATCCTGCGGCCAGCCATACGCGGCCTTGGTCAGGCGGATTTCCTCATCGCCCAACGGCTCGCCATGGGCGGCGGCGGTGTTGTGTTTGTGTGGCGAACCGTAGCCGATCACGCTGTCGACCACGATCAGGGTCGGCGCGCCGGTGTTGCCCTTGAAGGTGTTCAGCGCCTCGCTCAAGGCCTGCAAATCATTCGCGTCGGTGACGTGCACGGTGTGCCAGCCATAGGCCTGGAAGCGCTTGATCACGTCCTCGCTGAAGGCCAGCTCGGTGTGGCCTTCGATGCTGATGGTGTTGTTGTCGTAGATCCAGCACAGGTTATCCAGCTTCAGGTGCCCGGCCATGGACGCGGCTTCGCTGCTGATGCCCTCCATCACGTCGCCGTCGCCGCACAGGGTGTAGACGTTGTAGTCGAACAGCACCTGGCCGTCGCGGTTGAAACGCTTGCCCAGCCAACGCTCGGCCATGGCCATGCCGACACTGTTGGCGCAGCCCTGGCCCAGCGGCCCGGTGGTGGTTTCCACGCCGGTGGTCATGCGGTACTCGGGGTGGCCGGGGGTCTTGGAACTCATCTGGCGGAACTGCTTGATATCGTCCAGGCTGATCGCCGGTTGCCCCGAACGTTTGCCGTGGGCATCGATCTCGACCACACCGGCCAGGTGCAGCAGCGAATACAGCAGCATCGACGCATGCCCCACCGACAACACAAAGCGGTCACGGTTGGGCCAGTCGGGATGCTCGGGGTGGTAGCGCAGGCAGCGGCTCCACAGCGTATACCCCACCGGCGCCAGGCCCATGGGCGTGCCGGGGTGGCCGGAGTTGGCCTTCTGCACGGCGTCCATGGCCAGGGTGCGCAGGGTGTTAATGCATTGGGTGTCGACAGCGGTGGCAGCATGAGTCATGAAACCGTTCTCCCTCGGGTGGCGATCTACAGTGGAGGGCTGGGTGTGGCAAAGGTTTGATCCCATTGCCCGCGCCACGACGAACGGGGATGTATTGACCCTGAACATGACAAGACCGGCTGGAATGGGCTAGTTTCAAGGGGGTAAGCCATTGATCAACATGCGGAGGTACGCCATGCCAGTGAAACACGACCTGTATCAGGATTTGGGGTTGAGCAAGGAAGCCGTTCACGAACGCAGGGCGAACGACAAACGCCTGGACTCGCTGTTCACTCAATACGATGCGGCCGATGGGGAGGTGCTGAAGGCGGAATCGGCCAAGGCCAGCGATGAGGAGGTGGAGAAGCTGAAGAAGAAACGCCTGTTGGTCAAGGACGAGATTGTGGGGCGATTGGGTTAAATGAAAAGCTTGACCCACCGGTAGGAGCGAGCTTGCTCGCGAAGAACGTCAACGATTACGCAGCTCTTCTGATTTAACCCGGCGTTCTCAAGTTTTTCGCGAGCAAGCTCGCTCCTACAAAAAGCACAGCGTATTTATTCAGGATTGTCTTAGGGACATCATTCACGCCACTGTCTATGATCCCGCTCGCCCACCCGGCCCTGGGGACTGTTGCGGCGCAAGGATTGCGCCGGTGAGCCGGGTGGGCACTCTCCGTTTTTACACCAGCAGTGTCCGGGTGCATTCATCTATGGAGCGCTGCTGCGTCTCGCCATACACCTTCAATTCATCGACAGTCGTGCGCCCCAGGGCCTTCTCGAATTCGGCCTGGTTCGAATTGGCCGCGTAGTGACTCTGCGCCCCATCCCCCAGGTTCGACTGAAAAATCCCCGCCGCACTCACTGGCAGGAAATCCTCATACACCAAGGGTTCGACAGCCACATGGCCGGCGGCGACCAGTGCCTCCAGTGTGCGCGGTTGATCGGCCTGGCCGCGTGCCGCCAGGCCTTTCTCCGTGGCGAAGTAGCGGAAGTAGGCCAGATCCTGCTCACGCATCTGCCCGTGGTTATCCGGGAAGGCCTGGAAGTGCTGCTCCATCAACTGCATGTAGCGCGCGGCATTGCCCTCGTTGGGGAAGGCGCCCAGTTCGTCGCGCGCGGCATTCAGCAGTTGGTCGTACAGCGCGCGGCCCTTGGGCGTCAGCGCCACGCCACGCTGTTCGATTTCGCCGAAACGCGCGCTATGGCTGCCCTGGGCATCGGTGAAGGCGATGGGTTCGTCGAGGGCCTTGAAGCTGGTCTGGCGCAACAGGATCGGGCACTGGCGGCGGGGCGGCCCTTCGATCACGGCCTTGGGGGTGATGCCCTTGCCGGGCATGGCGGCCTGGACCTGGTCGATGTCCAGGGTGCGCGGGGTCAGGTGGTTGATGTGCGGGCCCTTGAAGGCCACCACGTCGGCGATCAGGCGGTGCTGGTCGCTGAGTTGCTGGTACTGCGCGGCGGTCACGGTCGCGGTGTGGTGCCAGCGGAAGGTTTCCAGGGCCTGGCGCACAAACTCATCGGCATCCGCAGCGTTGAGGCCACCGTCCTTCTCCGCTTGTTCGATCAGCGCCAGGGCGCGGGGAGTGAATATCGAGCGCTTGGCCAGGGCGGTTTCGGCGAACCCGCGCAGCTCGGGGTTTTCGATCAGCTCCAGGCGCAGCAATGAGGTAAACACGCGAAACGGGCTGGTCTGCAGCGCGCTTTCGTGCACGGCGCGGAACGCCGTGGAATGCACCGGGACGCCGGCGGGGGTCAGGTCGTAGTAGCCCACCGGCTGCATGCCCATCACCGCGAACAGGCGGCCGATGGTCGCCAGTTCCGCCGCGGTGCCGAGGCGGATGGCGCCATGGCGTTCCATGTCCAGGCGCTGGATCTCGCCGGTGCGTTGCAGCTGTTGCGCCAGGCCCGGTTCGCTGGCGAGTACGCGGGCGTTGGTGGCGGCGACCAGCTCCATCAGTGCGCCATACAGCGGAACTTCATCTCGGTACATGTCGGACATGGCCTTGGAAAAGCCCTTGCGGATCTCGTCGGGGCTGACATGTGCGGTGCTGTGCATAGAAAAATTCCTGATGACGATGCTGATGGGCGCGGCCGATACCTGGATTTTGTTGGGCTGTGGGCGGGCGTGCAAACGAAGAATCCTCTGGACTTCATTCTGCAAATGAATGAAATGACGTGAATATGACAAAAAACGGCGGCAGGGAAATTTCATTTTCCAGGCCCTTTTCTAAAGAAAGCTTCACGAGGTCCGCCCTGGCCGGCATGAAAGAATCGTCACGTTTGCAGAGCCGACAGTGGGTTTGCACGCCAAACACGATAAAAAAACATTCAGGGGCCGCAGTTAATGAAAATTTCTACACTGGCGCTGTCGATCACCGCCGCCGTTCTTGCACAACAGGCTTACGCTGATGACTTCGGGCTCGGCTCGCTGGGCACAGGCAATGGCCACAGCGGCTTTCTCGAAGACAGCCATGCGTCCGTCAGTTCGCGGACCATGTACTACAGCGCAGATAACCGCTCGGGCACCAACAACGACTTGCGTGAAGCGGCCACCGCGCTGCGTTTCGACTACAAATCCGGCTTCACCCAAGGCACCGTTGGCCTGGGTTTCGACGTGATGGCCTTCGGCGCCCTGCGTCTGGACGGCGGCGATGGTCACACCGCAGGCCCGGGCCTGGCGGGTAATGGCAACAGCTTCTTCCCGACCAAAAACAACGGCACCGAGCCGGCCGATGCCTTCGGTCGCGCGGCCGGCAACGTGAAGTTCCGCATTTCCCAGACCGAGTTGCATGTCGGTGGTGGCCTGGCGCCGGTGTTGCCGATCCTGGTCTCCAACGACAGCCGCGTGGCGCCGCAAACCTTTGACGGCGGCATCCTCACCTCCAACGATATTCCCAACGTCACCTTCACCGGCGGCGAGCTGAACCGCGTCGAAGGCCGTGCCTCCAGTAACTCCACGGGCTTGAGCGTGGCCGGCGGTACGCGCGACAGCGACAGCTTCAAGTTCGGTGGGGTGGACTACAAGCCGTTTGGTTCGTCCGACAACGCCATCGCAAAAAACCTGACGTTGCAGTACTACTACGCCCAGTTGCAGGACTTCTACAAACAGAACTACGTCGGCCTGGTCCACGTGCTGCCCCTGGGCAACGACCAGTCGTTCAAGACCGACCTGCGTTACTTCGACAGCAGCAGCGACGGCAAGAATGGCGAAAGTGGCTACCAGTTCAACAACAACGGCGGCTACGCCAAGCACGCCAACGAAGTGGACAACAAAACCTACAGTGCCGCGTTCACCTACCAACTGGGCGGCAGCAGCCTGATGCTTGGCCACATTGGCGTGGGTGACGATGGTGGTTTTGTCTGGGTCAACCAGGGCAGCCTTGCCGATCCCCACGCCCAAGGCGCCGGCGGCAGCGACTTCTACCTGTTCACCGATGCGGTGGTGGGCCAGTTCTCCCGGGCGGGCGAGCAGGTCAACTTCGGGCAGTACGCGTATGACTTCAAGGCCTACGTGCCGGGCCTGAAAGCGTCCGTGGCCTACCTGGACGGTACGGATATCAAGTCGAAGGTCGCCGGTGGCCCTGACCAGAAAGAAAACGAAACCGACTTCCGCCTGGACTACGTGGTGCAGGCCGGTCCTCTGAAAGGCTTTGGTACCACCTTGCGTACCGGCACCTATCACGGCAAAAACACCGGCACCGCCGACCAGGACCAGACCCGCCTGATCTTCAACTACACCTACGCCATCTTCTAAGTCTTCATGTGCACCCGGGCGTCATTGGGCTCTACACTGCTCCTCACCTGGTAGGCGATGGAGGACCCGATGACGGCCACACCCGACACCCGAATACTGGACACGATCGAAGGCCAACGCCTGGCGACGCCGGAGGCCGAGCGTTGGCGCGAGTGGGGCCCCTATCTGAGCGAACGCCAATGGGGCACGGTGCGCGAAGACTACAGCGCCGACGGCGATGCCTGGGCTTACTTCCCCCATGAACATGCACGCAGCCGCGCCTACCGCTGGGGCGAGGATGGCCTGGCCGGCTTCAGCGACAAGGCGCAACGCTGGTGCCTGGGCCTGGCCCTGTGGAACGAGCGCGACGCGATCCTCAAGGAACGCCTGTTCGGCCTGAATAATGCCGAGGGTAATCACGGTGAAGATGTCAAGGAACTGTACTTTTTCGTCGACGGTGTGCCCAGTCATGCCTATATGCGCATGCTCTACAAATACCCCCATGCCGCCTTTCCCTACGCCGACCTGATCGCCGAAAACGCCCGCCGTGGGCTGGGCGATGCCGAGTACGAGATCCTCGATACCGGTGTGTTCGAAGACAACCGCTACTGCGACGTCAGCGTCGAATACGCCAAGCATCAGCCCGACGATATCTTCATGCGCGTCACCGTGCACAACCGCTCGCAACAGCCGACGCGCCTGCAGGTGCTGCCGCAGGTGTGGGCGCGCAATGACTGGAGCTGGACTTTTGATGCACCCAAGCCGCAGTTGAGGCTGGACGGCGAATACGTGCTGGCCCGTCATCATGAACTGCCCGATCGGCATCTCAGCGCCTGGGGCCAGGAGGGCCTGGAATGGCTGTTCTGTGAGAACGAAAGCAACTTCCCGCTGCTCGACGGGCAACCGGCGCCGGGGCCTTTCAAGGACGGGATCAACGACTACGTGGTCGAAGGGCTGGACGCTGCGATTCGCCGCGACACCGGTACCAAGGTGGCCGCGCGCTTTATCCTTGAACTGGCGGGCCTGCAAAGCCAAAGCCTTTACCTGCGCTTTGCGCCCGTGGACCCGCCCGAGGTCAACGCGCGCAAACTGTTTGAACAGCGGCGCCAGGAGGCCGATGACTTCTACGCCGCCTTGCAGCAAGGCATCGCCGATGACGATGCGCGCAATGTGCAGCGCCAGGCCCTGGCCGGCTTGCTGTGGTCCAAGCAGCTCTACTATTTCGATGTGAACCAGTGGCTCGACGGCGACCCGGCCCAGCCCGCGCCACCGCCCGAGCGCCTGCATATCCGCAATACCCATTGGCGGCATCTGTCCAACTTCGACATCCTCTCCATGCCCGACACCTGGGAATACCCGTGGTACGCCTCTTGGGACCAGGGTTTCCAGGCGGTGGCGTTTGCCCTGATCGATCCGGGGTATGCCAAGCAACAGCTGTTGTTGCTGGTGAAGGACCGCTTCATGCACCCCAACGGCCAACTGCCGGCCTATGAATGGCGTTTCGACGACGCCAACCCACCGGTGCATGCCTGGGCCAGCTGGCGCGTGTACCAGCAGGACAAGGCGCTGACCGGTGTGGGCGACCTGGATTTCCTCGAGCGGATTTTCCACAAGCTGCTGCTGAATTTTTCCTGGTGGGTCAACCGCAAGGACGCTGAGGGTCGCAACCTGTTCCAGGGCGGCTTCCTGGGGCTGGACAATATCGCCTTGTTCGACCGCTCGGCCGCGTTGCCGCCGGGTTATCAGCTCGATCAGGCCGACGGCACCGCCTGGGTGGCGGCGTATGCGCTGGACTTGATGCGTATCGGCCTGGAGTTGGCCAAGCGCAATGCGGTGTATGTCGATATCGCGGTGAAGTTTTTCGAGCATTTCCTGTATATCGCCGGCGCCATCAACCGCGTCGACGACAGCGCCGAAGGCCTGTGGGACGAGCAGGACCTGTTCTTCTACGACGTACTGCACCGTCCCGATGGCCAGAACGAGCCGGTGCGGCTGCGCTCCATCGTCGGCCTGATGCCGTTGTTTGCCGTGCTGGTGCTGGAGCAACGCGAACACGAGGGGCTGGAAGGGTTGCGTGAACGGCTGTTGGGTTTCATGCATCACCGGCCGGACCTGGCCAAACTGGTGTCGCGCTGGAACGAACCGGGGCAGGGCAATCGCCTGTTGCTGGCGCTGTTGCGTGGCGAGCGCACCAAGGATTTGCTGCGGCGCATGCTCGATGACGACGAATTCCTCTCGGCCTTTGGCGTGCGCTCCCTGTCCAAGGCGTTCGCCGAGCAGCCACTGGCGCTGAAGATGAATGGCGACACCCTGTGCGCCCGTTACCAGCCGGGTGAATCCGACTCGCGCCTGTACGGCGGCAATTCCAACTGGCGCGGGCCCTTGTGGATGCCGGTGAACTACATGCTGATCGAATCGCTGCGCGAATTTCACCGCTACTACGCGGACAACTTCTCGGTGGAATACCCCACGGGCAGCGGGTATCTGGCATCCCTGGAGGACGTGGCCGACAGCCTCAGCCAGCGGATGACCCGCCTGTTTCTGCGGGATGAAAACGGTTCACGACCGTCGATGGCGGGGTATGCGCAGTTGGAGGCGGACCCGGCCAGTCGTGAGCTGGTGTTGTTCCATGAGTATTTCCATGGCGAGACGGGGCGGGGGTTGGGGGCTTCGCACCAGACCGGATGGAGTGCGTTGGTGGCGTTGCTGCTACAGCCCAAATGCGGGAGGGGGCTTGCCCCCGATAGCGGTGGGTCAGTCAACTGATGACGCGACTGACAAACCGCCATCGGGAGCAAGCCCCCTCCCACAGGGATTCAGGGTTGCCCGTGAATCAGGAAGGGAACAGTTCGCTCAGCTTCATGGCCAGCATCATGTCGCCTTCGGTGCGCAGCTTGCCGCCCATGAAGGCCTGCATGCCGTCGGTGGAACCGTCGACGATGCCCTCCAGGGTCTCGCTGTCCATGACCAGGGTCACTTGGGCGTCCGGGTTTTCGCCTTCCAGCAGTTCGCAGGTCTTGTCTTTGACTACCAGGGAAAAGTTCTTGGTGTCGTCGATACGGAAACCGAACACCAGGTCCAAGCCTTCGGCAGCGCTTGGGTTGAATTTGGCTTTCATTGCTTCTACGGCTTTAGCTACGTCAGTCATGGTTTCGATCCTTTTATGGTGAGTCCAGTGACCTTGGGGTCACGGTTGGCCGCACTTCATCGGAAGGTGATGAGTTGCGGCGCCTTCAACAGTTGCAAGTGGGTGTGACTGTTGAAGGAAGCCAGTGCCACCTCGCGACCGCGGAATTTCAGCTGGTTGAGCGAGGTGTTAACAATTTGCCAGTTCAGTTCGAAGGCCTGGGCGGCAGGCATCCGGGTAATCAGGTGGAGCAGGGCGGTGATGGTGCCGCCGGAGGTGAACACCGCGATCTTCTGCGTGTTGTCCGCCGCTTCCAGAATGCGTTGCAGGCCACCCTGGACGCGCTCGACGAACCCCAGCCAGCTTTCCAGCCCCGGGGGGTCATAGGTGCCGGCCAGCCAGCGCTCGATGATCAGGGCGAAGATGCGTTGGAACTCGCTGCGGTTTTGCGCGGCGTTGCGCAGGATGTCCAGAGCGTCGGGTTCGCTGCCGAGCAGGTCGGGGAGCAGGGCGCGGATGATTGCGTCGGCGTCGAATTCGTTGAAGGCGCTGTCGGTTTCCAATGCAGGCACCGGCAGGCCGAGGGTGCTGTATTGATCGAAGGCGGCAGTGGCGGTGTGCTGCTGGCGGCGCAGGTCGCCGGCGATGCAGCGGTCGAACACCAGGCCCATATCCGCCAGGTGGCGGCCGAGCACTTGCGCTTGTTCCACGCCGACGGGCGACAGCACGTCATAGTCGTCTGCACCGAAGGAGGCCTGGCCATGTCGAATCAAATAGATGCTGCCCACGTCCGTTTTCCCGGTACGTTGAAAGTCTGGCGAGGTTATGAGGATGCCAGGGTGCTGTCAATGAAAAAACATACGCTTGTTTTAAAAGCTCGTTGGAGCGCGTTCCTGCTGGCGGTTTGAGCACTGGCCGCCCGGCGATCCCGTCGGTATGCTTGGGCAATCCGCGCCTGGCGCCGTGCATTGTTAAGGAGACACATGGATTTTTTGGCTGAATACGCGAGCTTTCTGGCGAAGACCGTCACCCTGGTGGTCGCTATTCTGGTGGTCTTGATCAGCTTCGCGTCACTGCGCAGCAAAGGGCGTCGCAAAGCCGCCGGCCAACTGCAGGTCAGCAAGCTCAATGACTTCTATAAAGGCCTGCGTGAGCGCCTGGAGTCGAGCCTGCTCGACAAGGAGCAGCTCAAGGCCCTGCGCAAGTCCGAAAGCAAAGCCGAAAAGAAGAACGGCAAGAAGAAACCCGAGGTCAAGCCACGGGTGTTCGTGCTGGATTTCGACGGTGACATCAAGGCCTCGGCCACCGAGAGCCTGCGCCATGAAATCACCGCGCTGCTGAGCCTGGCCACGCCCAAGGACGAAGTGGTGCTGCGCCTGGAAAGCGGCGGCGGCATGGTCCACAGCTACGGCCTGGCGTCGTCGCAACTGGCGCGTATCCGCCAGGCGGGCGTGCCGTTGACCGTGTGCATCGACAAGGTCGCGGCCAGCGGCGGCTACATGATGGCGTGCATCGGCGAGAAGATCATCAGCGCACCGTTTGCCATCCTCGGCTCCATTGGCGTGGTGGCGCAGTTACCCAACGTCAACCGCCTGCTGAAAAAGCACGACATCGACTTTGAAGTGCTGACCGCCGGCGAGTACAAGCGCACCCTCACGGTGTTTGGCGAAAACACCGAGAAAGGCCGCGAGAAGTTCCAGGAAGACCTGGACATCACCCATCAGCTGTTCAAGAACTTCGTCTCGCGTTATCGCCCACAGCTGGCGATTGATGACGTAGCGACCGGAGAGGTGTGGCTGGGTGTTGCCGCGCTGGATAAGCAACTGGTCGACGAACTGCAAACCAGCGACGAATACCTGGCCACCAAGGCCAAGACCGCCGAAGTGTTCCACCTGCACTATGCCGAGCGTAAAAGCCTGCAGGAACGGGTGGGCCTGGCGGCCAGCGGCTCGGTAGACCGGGTGCTGCTGACCTGGTGGAGTCGCCTGACCCAGCAACGCTTCTGGTAAGGCCCTTTGGGGGATAGCTAATACCTGTGGGAGGGGGCTTGCCCCGATGGCGGTGGGTCAGTCACAGTTGCATTTCTGACACACCCTCATAGGGGCATAGGTATCTACACAACGTTGGCTCAACGCTGAACGCACGGCGGATAGGGCTGTTGTGGTGAGCGGGCTTGTCCCGCGTTGGGCTGCGAAGCAGCCCCAAAACATAGTCCCGGAGCTGCCTGGCACACTGCAGCGCTCTTATTGGGGCTGCTGCGCAGCCCAACGTGGGGCAAGCCCGCTCGCCACAGTTACAGTGTTCCTCCTTAACTGACTGGTATTAAGGCAAGCCCCCTCCCACATTAGTTCGGTGTGGGAGGGGGCTTGCGCATCAGCCTCCCCACCACCAGCGCTCCGAGCAATCCCAGCACACCCGCCACCCACAATACGTAACTGAATCCACCCACAAACGCCTGCTGCGCCAGCGGTTGCACCATCGCCCGTGCCGGCTCGGGCAACAAGCCCATTGCCGCCGGCATATCCCCGGCCACCACCCGTGAAGCAATCCCCGCCACCTGCGCCTGCCATTGCGTGTCGATACGTGCGCGCAACACGTGCTCGCTGTGGCTGCTCAGCAGTGCGCCATACACGCCAATCGCCAACATGATCGCGCTGAACCGCATGGTGGTGCTCATGCCCGACGCCATCCCCGCACGGTCCCGTGGCACGCAGGCCATGATGTTTTTTTGCGTATCACCATTGAGCAAACCGGCACCGGCACCGGTGACGGCAATCGCCAGGGCGAAGGGCAGGTAGCCGCCGATATTCACCGCCCAGGCACTTAGCAGGTTGCCGCAGCCCACCAGGGTCAACCCGGTTGCCATCATCGTTGCCGGTGCGAAGCGCCCCGCCAGCCGCGCGCCGATCCGGGGACAGACCAGCATGGTCAGGGCGAACGGCAGCATGCCCAGGCCCGAGGCAATCGCGGAGAAGCCCAGGCCGTTCTGCAGATAGAACGGCAGCAGCGTCATCATCACTTGGGCACAGCCGGCGTAGGCAAACATCCCGAGCAAGGCGCCGATAAAACGCGGGTGGCGAAACAGTTGCAGGTCCACCATGGGCCGCCGCTGCACACGTTCGACCCCTACAAATACACCCAGCAACACCGCACCGCCGATCAGGCGTGCATAGGTCAGCGGGTTATCCCAGCCGATACGGTTGGCCTCGATCAGGCCCCAAATCAGGCACAACAGGCTCGCGCTGAAGGCCAGGCTGCCCCACGGGTCGAGGCGGGCGGATTGGCTATCGCGGGATTCCGCAATGGCGTGCAGCACCAGGCTCATCAGCGCCAGGCCCACGGGCAGGTTGAGGTAGAAAATCCAGCGCCAGCCCAGGTACTCGGTGATCAAGCCGCCCAGGGTCGGCGCGGCCGTCATCGCCACGCCCATGCAGGCGCCCCAGAACGCCCAGGCCTTGGCCCGCTCGACTTCATCGTGGAAGGTGTGGCCAATGGAGGCCAGGGCTGACGTGAGCAATAACGCTGCACCGACGCCCTTGACCGCGCGGGCGATATCCAGCCACAACGCACTCGGCGCCGCCCCGCAGCCAACGGAGGCGAGGATAAAAATACTCAGGCCCCAGACCAGGGATTTTTTGCGCCCGAACCGATCGGCAATGCTCCCGGCCGGTAGCAGCAAGGCGGCAAACGCCAGCATGTAGGCGCTGACCACCCACTCGATATCGGCAAAGTTCGCCCCCAGGTCGCGAGCGATGCTCGGCAGGGTCACGGCGACGATATTGGTGTCGAGCACGATCAGCGAGCAGACGCCGGACGCGGTCAGCAACGTCAGGCGCGGGTTGACTCGGCTCATGATTGGATTACCTTACAGGCAATAGGGGAAATGCAGTTGATGGGCATCGCAAGGGCGCTCCAGTGGTGAGGTGCTTCGAGCTTATCCCTGGCCACTGCTGGTATTGTTAGCCGCTGTGGAGCACTTCATTACCTTTGAGCTAATCCTGTTATGGATATCCGCCATTTTCGCTACTTCCTCGCCGTGGCCCGGCAGCGCAACTTCACCCGTGCCGCCGAGCAATTGGGCATTGCGCCACCGACCCTGAGCCGGCAGATCCAGGACATGGAAACCAGCCTGGGCACGCGCTTGTTTATCCGCCGGCAACGCGAAGTCAGCCTCACCGAAGCCGGCGCCGCCTTGCTGGTCGAGGCCGAAGCCACCGTGCGCCAGTTTGAATTCGCCCAACGCCATGCCCAGCGTGCCGGGCGTGGCGAGATCGGCCATATCGAATTGGGTTACGTGGCTTCGGCGCTGTACGCCGGGCTGTTGCAGCGGCAGATGCGTGCGTTCGGCCAGGCATTTCCCGACGTCAGCGTGACGGTGCGCGAATGCGCCATGGCCACGCTGCCGAGTGCGGTGGCGGACGGGCGCTATGACATCGGCTACATCCGCTCGCCGATGACCTTGCCCGAGGGGGTGGAGGCGGTGCGCCTGGACGGCGAAGGTTTTGTCCTGGCGCTGCCCCAGGATTCCTGGCTGTTGGGGCTCGCGGCCATAGGCTGCGAACACCTGCAAAACGAGACATTTATCCTGCCGGAGCAAATCAGCGGCACCCTGCATATCGCCGCGCAAGGCGGTTATGCTCCGCGCCTGGGGCCACAGCCGGGCGGGCTGGTCGCGGTAGTGGCGCTGGTGTCGATGGGGCAGGGCGTGGCGGTGGTGCCCGCGTCAATGGTCGGGCATGTGCAATTGCCGGGCGTGGTGTACCGCAGCATTCAGGGCTGCGACGCATCCTCGTGGCTGTCGCTGATTCACCGGCGCTTCGAGAAAGCGCCGGCGGTGGCGCGGTATATCCAGCAGGTCAAGCACTCAGGCGCGGCTGCACCGAATCCGCCAGGCGCGTAAGGATCAGGCAGCACGACACCGCCCCCGCATCCAGCACGCCGAGTGAGCGCTCGCCCAGGCGACTGGCGCGGCCGATCTTCGCCACCAGGTCCTTGGTGGAGTCGCGCCCCTGGGAGGCGGCGGTTTTCATCGCCTCCAGTGCATCACTGAAGGACGCCCCCGAGGCGTGCGCGCGCTCGAAGGCTTCCACCGCCGGGATCAATGTGTCCATCAGGCACTTGTCGCCCACGCCCGCTTCGGTGATGTCCTGCAACGAGGTCAGGCCGCCGCGCAACAGGTGGGCGAAGGTGGCCGCGTCGATGTCGTCACGGCCACGCACTTCGTCGGCCATGCCGATAAACAGGCTGCCATACAACGGCCCCATGGAGCCGCCGATGCCTTCCATCAGGCTCAGGGTCAGTTCATCCAGGGCTTCGGCGAGGGTCAGTTGGCGACCTTCGATCGTGCGCCCGCAATGGGCGAAGCCCTTGGCCATGTTGATGCCATGGTCGCCGTCGCCAATCGCGCCGTCGACTTCGCTGAGGTATTCACGGTTGGCCACGATCACGCTAACCAGGTCGGTGACGATGGCGCTGCCGTGGTGGCTGGAAAAATGCTGGCTCATGGTTCAGTCCGCCTGGGTCATGCCGATGGAGCGGCAGGGTTGGTCGATCAGGGTTTTCAGCTCGGCGTCGAGGCCGAGCAGGGTCAGGGTCACGCCCATCATTTCCAGGGAGGTGAAGTAGTTGCCGACGTAGCAGCGGTGAATCTTCAAGCCCTTGGCCTTGAGTTGGCGTTCGACCTCGGCATAGAAAATATACAGCTCCATCACCGGCGTGGCGCCAAGACCGGAGACCAGCACCACCACGCTGTCATCCTGGCTGAAGTCGCGGTCGGCGAGGATCGGCGCGAGCATGCGCTCGGCCATGGCGGCGGCGGATTCGATCGGGATGACCTCAATGCCCGGTTCGCCGTGATGGCCGATGCCCAGTTCCATCTGGCCGTCGGGGATCTGGAAGTTGGGCTTGCCCACGGCGGCAATGGTGCAGGGCGTGAGGCCGATGCCAATCGAGCGGCACTGGTCGACGGTTTTCTGCGCGACGCGAATCACGCCGTCGAGGTCGTAGTGCTGGGCGGCTGCGGCACCGCCGATCTTCCACATGAAGATTTCCCCGGCCACGCCTCGACGTTTGGCGATCTCGGCCTTGGGCGCGGAGGCCACGTCGTCGTTGGCGACCACGGTGCGGATGCGCATGTCTTTGCTGGCGGCCATTTTCATCGCCAGCTTCACGTTCATATTGTCGCCGGCATAGTTGCCGTACAGGCAGGCCACGCCGGCGCCATGGTCGGCAGCGCGGAAGGCGTCGAAAAAGCTCTTGGCGGTGGGCGAGGAGAAAATCTCGCCGACGGCCACCGCGTCGACCAGGCCGGGGCCGACATAGCCGAGAAAGGCTGGCTCATGGCCGGAGCCGCCCCCCGTGACAATGCCGGCACGCCCTGGCCCGGAAGGCCTGGCCTTGACGATCACCCGTGGGTTGCTTTCGTACTGGCGCAGTTCGGGGTGCGCGACCAGGATGCCGCGCAGCATGTCCTCGACCACTTGGTCCGGATCGTTGATGACTCGATTCATAACGCGGGTTCCTGTGTTCTTTTTGTAGGAGCGAGCTTGCTCGCGAAAAGCGTGAAGACACCGCGTTTATCCAGAAGCCCCGCGTTATCGTTGTCGACCTTCGCGAGCAAGCTCGGCTCCTGCAGTAAAGCGGTTGTGTGTTCCTAGGGTTCGAGTACAACCTTGAGCGACTTGTCGCCACGTTCCATCACCGCAAACGCTTCCTTGAAGTCCGCCAGGGCGAACTTGTGGGTGACTACATCGCGCATATCGATCTTGCGGTTGCCGATAAAGTCGATGGCCCGCGGGTACATGTACGGCCCCAGGTGCGAGCCGAGGATGTCCAGCTCCTTGCGGTCGCCGATGATCGACCAGTCCACCGTGGCCTCGTCGTTGAATACGCTGAACTCCACGAAGCGCCCCAGCTTGCGCAGCATCGCCAGGCCCTGGTTCACCGCCTTGTGGTGCCCGGTGGCCTCGATATAGATGTCGCAGCCATAGCCGTCGGTGATCGCGCGGATGTTGGCCAGTACGTCCACTTCGGCCGGGTTCCACACTTCGTCGGCGCCCATGCGCAGGGCGAGGGCGGCGCGTTCGGGTTTCATGTCGAGCACGATGAGTTTTTTCGGGTTGCGCAAACGCACGGCGCCGATGATGCCCAGGCCCAGGGTGCCGGCGCCGGCGACCACCACAATGTCGTCATGGTCGACGTTGGCGCGTTCCGCCGCATGCAGTGAGCAGGCCAGGGGTTCGATCAGGATCGCTTCGTCGGGGGCGATGGATTCCGGCACTTTGTGAATGATGCCTTCCTTGGTGAAGATCATGTACTGTGCCATGGCACCCTGCACATTGTTCTGGAAACCATAGAGGTCGTGTTTCTGGCACATCCAGTACTGGCCGTGGTTGCAGAAGCGACAGCCCCAGCACGGCACGATCTGCTCCGAGATCACCCGGTCACCGACCTTCACGCCGCGCTTTTCCGCGCCCGGGCCCAGGGCCACCACGCGACACACGAACTCATGGCCGGGGATCATCGGCGGCTTGACGTAGCGCGGTTGCTCGGCATCGCCCCAGAACGACGGCGCGCCGCGATAGGTCTTGATGTCGCCCATGCAAATGCCGCACAACTCGACCTTGGTGAGGATCTCATCGGGGCCGGGCGTGGGTACGTCGACGGTTTCCAGGCGATAGTCTTCCGGGCCGTGGCAAACCACGGCCTGCATGGTTTTCGGGATGGCCGGCGAGAGTTGTTCGGGTGTGCGTTCGGTGACAGTGGACATGACAAAACCTCACGACAGATAAATGAATTACTGAATGCTGTAGCCGCCGTCGATCACCAGGTTGGCGCCGGTGATCATCTGCGCGGCATCGCTGAGCAGGTACAGCGCCAGCCCGGCGATTTCCTCCGGCTGCGCAAAGCGGCCCGCCGGGATCTGCAATTTGGCCCGTTCGCCGACTTCACCGGCCCAGGCCTTCTTGCCCAGCGCGGTCTCGACGATGGTGGGGGAAATGGCGTTGACATTGATGTGCGGCGCCCATTCCATGGCCAATACCTTGGTCATGCCGACGATGGCCGCCTTGCTGGCGCAGTAGGCGACGTGGCGGTCGAGGCCGATCACCGCGGCCTGGGACGCGAGGTTGACGATGCGCCCGCTGCCCTGGGCGAGCATGTGCCGGGCGCAGGCCTGGGCCACGAAAAAGCTGGCCTTGAGGTTGATGTCCAAGGTGGTGTCCCAGGCGCTTTCGCTGACATCGACGGCCTTGTCCAGCAGGGCCACGCCGGCGCTGTTGATCAGGTAATCCAGGCGTTGGAAGTGTGCGAAGACCTGGTCGATGGTGTGTTGCACCTGGTTGATCTGGCTGAGGTCGACGGCAATGCCCAGATGCCCGGCACCCAGGCCCGCTGCCACTTCAACCACCGCCGGGTCGCGGTCGAGCAAAGCCACGCGGGCGCCGCGCTCCACCAGCAGGCTGGCACAGGCCAGGCCGATACCGGCGGCGCCGCCGGTGATCACCGCGCAACGGCCGTTGAGGTCGAAGGCTTGGTTCCAGAATCCAGACATGCATGACTCCTCTTTCAATAACGATCGAGATCCAATGTGGGAGGGGGCAAGCTCTCTCCCACACTTGACTGTATTTCAAGCCAATGACTACTTACCGCCACTGACTTGTTTGTACAGAGCATCGGCGTTGGCGTTAGTCACGGGCACCCACGGCAGGATGTAGGTCTTGGCCGTGCCATCGCCCCATTTCACGTCCTTGGCATAGCGCTCCCAGATCACCGACTGCGGCTTGTAGTCCTTGCCGGCGAGTGCGCGCAACGCCACGTCCAGTGCGCCCTGGGACTGGGCCTGGGCGTCCTGGAGGAAGGTGGTGACTTCGTCTTTCTTCGCCGCCTGGATCGCGTCCGGCATGCCGTCGATGGACGTGACGGGCACATCCTTGGAGGTCAGGCCGTGGGATTTGAGGGCCTGCACGGCGCCGAGGGCCATGTCGTCGTTCTGCGCGATCACGCCGTTGATGCCTTTGGGGTGGGCGTTCAACCAGTCTTCGGTCAGCGCCAGGGCCTGGGCGCGGTCCCAGTTGGCGGTCTTCTTCTCGATGATCTTGATGCCAGGGTGCTTGCCCAGCACTTCCAGCTCGCCTTTTTCGCGGTCGATCTGCGCCGACTGGCCAATCGGGCCCTGGATGATCACTACGTTGCCCTTGCCGTTGAGCTTGTCGACCATGGCCTGGGCCTGCAGGCGGCCGCCTTCCACATCATCGTTACCGACGTAGGGCACCGAGGCGTCGGCGACCTTGGTGTTGGAGGCGATAACCACCACGTCGTTGCTCATGGCTTGCTTGACGGTGCCGACGCCGGCCTTGGTGTCGATCGGCACGAACAGGATCGCGTCGTAGCGCTGGGTCACCATGTTTTCGATCTGATTGTTCTGGGTCAGGGCGTCGTAGTTGCCGTCGAACACCGTCAACTGCACGGTGCCGTCCTTGACCGCCGGGTGCTCCTTGAGCTCGCGGACCCAGTTCTGCATGAACTGGCCCTTGAGGCCATAGACGGCCGCGCCGACCTTGTAGGTCTTGCCATCGGCGGCCATTGCGATACTGCCGGCGAGCAGGGAGAGAGCCGCCGCGGCGGCCAGGGTGGTACCAAGTTTCATGGGGGGAACTCCGGTTATTGTTGTAGTGGTCGTTCTCTAGCGTTTTTTCTTGCGCCACACGTCGATCAGTACTGCAAACACGATGATCAGGCCCTTGGCGACCTGCTGGTAATAGGAGGACACGCCGAGCAGGTTCAGGCCGTTGTTGATCACGCCGATCAACAACGCGCCGAACAGCGTGCCGACAATGCTGCCGGTGCCGCCCGACAGGCTGGTGCCGCCGATGACCACGGCGGCAATCGCGTCCAGCTCATAGGACACCCCGGCCTGGGGCAGGGCGGAGGTGGTGCGTGCCGACAACACCACGCCCGCCAACCCGGCGAGCAGGCCGGACACCACGTACACCGAAAACATCACCTTGCGCACGCCGATCCCGGAGGTGCGCGCGCTTTTTTCATTGCCGCCCACCGCGTACACATAGCGGCCGTAGGTGGTGTAGCGCAGCACCATCCAGAAGATCAGCGCGACCACGGCGAAGATGATGATCGGCACGCCAATCGGGCCGATCTTGCCGATGCCCAGGGCCAGGTAGGCGTCGGGCAGGTCGGTGATCGGGCTGCCGTCGTTGAGGATGAAGGTCATGCCGCGGGCAATGCTGAGCATGCCGAGAGTGGCCACGAACGGCGGGATCGACAGGTTGGCGACCATAAAGCCGTTGACCACGCCGAGCATCGCCCCGGCAAACATCCCCGCACTCACCGCCGCCAGCAGCCCGTAGCCCTGGGTCGCGACCATGGCGCTGCACAATCCGGCAAAGGCCAGGATCGAGCCGACGGAAAGGTCGATGCCCTTGGTCAGGATCACGTAGGTCATGCCCACCGCGAGGATGCCGTTGATGGAGGTCTGGCGCAGGATGTCCATCCAGTTGCGCCAGGTCATGAAGTACTCGCTGGAAAACGCCATCACCACGCACAGCAGGATAAACACCAGCGGCAGGCCGAAACGGTCGAGGGACAGGCGCAGGCGGTTGCGTGGCGCTGTGGTGATGGGGGCGGCAATGGTTTTGGCATTCATGAGGCAAGACTCAACAGGGCTTCCTGGGAAAGGGCGGTGTCGGTGCTGATGGTCACCAGGCGGCCGCCCTTGAAGACGGCGATGCGGTCACTCAGGTGCAACAGTTCCGGGGCTTCCGACGACACCACGATGGCGGCGCCACCGGCGCGCACGAATTGATCCAGCAGGTGGTAGATCTCCTGCTTGGCGCCCTCATCGATACCCCGTGTCGGCTCATCGCACAGCAGGCACACCGGTTCGGTCGACAGGCATTTGGCGAGCACCACTTTCTGTTGGTTGCCGCCGCTCATGGACGCCACCGGCAGTTCCAGTGAGGTGGTTTTGATCTGCAGGCGCTTGACCATGTCCTGGGCCAGTTGGGTTTCCTTGCGCGCATTGATCAGCGACCAACTCGACAGGCGCTTGTAGGCCGACAGCGCAATGTTGGAAAGAATGCTGCCGGTAAGCACCAGGCCGCTGTCCTTGCGGTCTTCGGTGACCAGCGACATGCCGGCATTGATGGTCGCCTTGGGCAGGCCCACGGGCATGGGCTTGCCTTGCAGGGTGACGCTGCCGGAGTCCGCCACGGTCAGGCCATAGATGCAGTTGAGGAATTCACTGCGCCCCGAGCCCATCAGGCCGTAGATGCCGAGGATTTCACCCTGGCGCAGTTGCAGGCTGATGTCGTGGAACTCACCGGCGCGGCTGAGGTTGTCGACTTGCAGGCAGGTGTCGGCGGCGCATTCGCGGCCGACCTTGTGGTCGATGCGGGTCAGTTCCTGGCCAACGATGCCGCGCACCAGGTGGTCGCGGTCGATATCGGCCATGCGTCCGCTTTCCACAAAGGCGCCGTCGCGGAAGATGCTGTAGTCATCGGCGATCTGCGCCAGTTCGCTCAAGCGGTGCGATACATAGACGATGCCGGCGCCCCGCGCGGTGAGGCGGCGAATCGCCTTGAACAGGGTTTCGGCTTCGCGCTCGCCAATGGCCGACGTTGGCTCGTCCATGATCATCACCTGGCAGTCATGGCTGAACGCCTTGGCGATTTCCACCAGCTGGATCTGCGCCACGCTCAGTCGGTGCATGGGGCTGCTGGCGTCGACATCGAATTCAAGGCTTTCCAGCAGCTCGCGGGTGCGGCGGTTCAAGGCCTTGTTGTCGACGATGCAGCCGGCGCGGCGCGGTTCGCGGCCCAGCCAGATGTTTTCGGCGACGGTCATGTAGGGGATCGGTTCCAGTTCCTGGGTGATCATCGCGATCCCCGCCGCGAGGGCTTCGCTGGGGCGATTGAACTGTACGGCGGTGCCGTTGAGCAGAATGCTGCCGGCATCGCGCGGGGTGATGCCCATCAGGATGCTCAGGAAAGTCGACTTGCCTGCGCCATTGCCGCCGCACAGGGCGTGGACGCTGCCGGCCCGCAGAGAGAGGCGCCCGTCACGCAGGGCAGGGATCCCGGCGTAAGCCTTGGCGACGTGTTCAGCCTGGAGCAGTAATGGCGTGGCCATCGGCGTGTCCTCGTGCTGTGAATTCTTATTAGGTCGCACAGTCATGTTTCGCTGTGATCATATGTGTATCAAATGAAATTCTGATCAGTCAATCTCTTTCATGTAAATGCTGCGATTCTGATCTTTTTCGCCAATTACCCTTTTTTAGAGCGCTTTGACTGGAAAGTCAGTTAAATCCTGCTTGACAGGAGAGGGTTACGCCTGCGAAATGAATGAGAGAAATTTCATTGAGTGATCAGTTGATCAGTCATAAGCACTCACGGCAGCGGAGCCAGACACCATGAACACACCTTTCCCGGTGGCTATCGGATGCGATGAAGCGGGTTTTGAGCTCAAGGAGCTGTTAAAGCGCCATATCGAGGCGCTGGGCTATCCGGTGACCGACTTCGGCACCCATTCCACCGCGCCGGTGTTGTACCCGGACATCGCCCTGGCCGTGGCCACCGCCATCAACGCCGGGCAGCAGCGCCTGGGCGTGCTGGTGTGCGGCACGGGGATCGGCATGGCGATCTCGGCCAACAAGGTGCTCGGGATTCGTGCGGCCCAGGCCCATGACACGTACTCGGCAGAGCGGGCGCGCAAGAGCAACGATGCGCAGATCCTCTCTATCGGCGCGCGGGTGATCGGCGCCGAACTGGCGAAAAGCATCGTCAAGTCGTTCCTGGAGTCGGAGTTCGAGGCGGCACGTTCCGGGGCCAAGGTCGAGCGCATCAATGCGATCGAGCGCGATGGGCATCAATAGTGGACGTAGCAGGGCAAGAGTCGGGAGAATGCGCCTTTGACGCCGAAACGGAAGCCCGTCCCCATGAGTGACAGTACCCAGCGCATGGCCAGCGATATTGATCAGATGACTGAAGTGGCGATGCTCTATTACCTCGAGAACGTCACTCAGGAAGCCATCGCCAAGCGCTTCGACCTGTCCCGGGCCAAAGTCAGCCGATTGCTCAAGCGCGCGCGGGATGAAGGCATTGTCGAGGTGCGCGTCTTGCAGCATCCGGCGATGAACAACGAGCTGGAACAGGCCTTGGTGGCGCGCTTCAAGCTGGATCGCGCGTTGATCGCGGTGGACCACAGCGACCCCGATACCCAGCGCTCGGCGGTCGCCAGCCTGGTGGCCAACTACCTGAACAAGACCTTGAGTGACGGCATGATCGTCGCCGTGGGCATGGGCCGCAACGTCGGCGCCGTGGCCGATAACGTGTTCCTGCCGGTGACGCGCAACTGCACATTTGTCTGCGCCATTGGCGGTTCGCTCAAGGCCGGCGAATACATGAACCCCGATCACATCTGCCGGCGCCTGGCCCTGCGCTTTGGCGGCGAGAGTGAAAGCCTGTACGCCCCGGCCCTGGTGGCCAACCCGGAGTTGCGCGGGGTGTTGATCAACAACGACACGGTGCGCTCGACCCTCGACCGTGCGCGGCGGGCTGATATGGCGCTGATCGGCATCGGCGACATGAGCGAAAACAGCAATATGGTGCGCATGGGCTGGTTCTCGCCCCAGGAGATCGCCCAGGCACGCTTGTCCGGCACCGTGGGCGACATGATGGGCTATGACTTCATCGACATCCATGGCCAGCCGGCGGTCAACGCGATCCAGGGGCGAGTGATCGGGTTGACGGTGCAGGAGTTGTTTCGCATCCCGGACGTGGTGGCGATTGCCAGCGAGAACACCAAGGCGGCGGCGACGTTGGGGGCGTTGCGGTCGGGGGTGATCAATACGTTGGCGACGACGGTGACGAATGCCCACACCATCCTGGCGCTGGACGATGCAACCCGTAAAACCTGACACGCCCTCGTCGGGGCATGGGTATCTACACAACGTTGGCTCAACGCCGGACGCCCGGCAGACAGGGCTGTTGTGGTGAGCGGGCTTGTCGAATCGTCGCACCGCCCGCGCCGGGCTGCGAAGCAGCCCCAGTAAAGAAGTACGCGGTGTATCAGGCACTCTGTAGAGGCTGGTTTTGGGGCTGCTTCGCAGCCCAGCGCGGGGCAAGCCTGCTCACCACAGAGATTTGGCAGGATCTGAAAATACTCATGCTCATCGGGGCAAGCCCCTTCCCACATGATTTTGTGTGGGGTTCGAAGACAGGTTTTGTAATAGTTTTGCGTTGCAGGAAATTTGTATTTCGCCTGTAGGATTCAAGTCCTTTTGTTATTTCAGGACCTGCATGAACATCCTCTCGGAGCCTCCCAGTCGTCTTTCCCCAAGACATCCGCCGCCGCTGTTCCCGCTGAAACACCCCGTATCCCGACTGCCAGCCGTGTCCCGGTCCACTGACCGCGCCTTGCCGTGCCCGGCATTCTGAAACCTGTAGAGAGACTTGTATAAATGGAATGGTTAGCGGATCCAACGGCCTGGCTCGGCCTGTTGACCTTGATTGTGCTGGAACTGGTGCTGGGCATCGACAACCTGGTGTTTATTGCGATCCTGGCGGATAAGCTGCCGCCGGAGCAGCGCGACCGAGCGCGCTTGATCGGTTTGTCCCTGGCGTTGCTGATGCGCCTGGGCTTGCTGGCGAGTATTTCCTGGTTGGTAACCCTGACCCAGCCGCTGTTCGAGGTGTTCGACAAGAGCTTCTCCGGCCGTGACCTGATCATGCTGTTCGGCGGTGTGTTCCTGTTGTTCAAGGCCACCATGGAACTGCATGAACGCCTGGAAGGCCATGTGGCCCAGCGCACCGGCAACGTGGCATACGCGATGTTCTGGCCGATTGTGGCGCAGATCGTGGTGCTCGACGCGGTGTTCTCCCTGGATGCGGTGATCACGGCCGTGGGCATGGTGGATGAGCTGGCGGTGATGATGATCGCCGTGATCATTTCCATCGGCCTGATGATCGTCGCGAGCAAGCCGCTTACACGCTTCGTCAACGCCCACCCGACGGTGATCATGCTGTGCCTGGGCTTCCTGATGATGATCGGTTTTGCCCTGACCGCTGAAGGCCTGGGTTTCCATATTCCCAAGGGCTACCTGTACGCGGCGATTGGTTTCTCGATCCTGATCGAGGTGTTCAACCAGATTGCCCGCGCGCGTCGCAAGAAGTCGGCCCAGGGCGTGTTGCCGGTGCGTGAGCGCACGGCCCATGCGGTGATGCGCTTGCTCGGCGGTCGCAGCCTGGCGGTGGAGGAGGTGGGGGAAGAGGTGGCTGACCTGTTGGGCGAGACGGATGCCGCCCAGGGGCCGCTGTTCGACCGACGCGAGCGGGTGATGATCAGCGGTGTGCTGCAACTGGCCGAGAGGCCGATTCGCAGCTTGATGACGCCGCGGGCCAACGTCGACTTTATCGACCTGGCGGACGACCCCGACACGATTCGCCTGAAGCTGATGCATTCGTCCTATTCGCGCCTGCCGTTGATCCGCAATGGCGCGGTGGATGAACCGTTGGGCTTTGTGCATAAGAAGGAATTGCTCAAGGAGTACCTGGCCGGCAACGAGCCGAACCTGGAGCACCTCGCACGCCGGGCGATCAACCTGCTGGAGAGCTTTTCGATCCTCAACGCCCTGGAACAGATGCGCCAGGAATCCACCCATATCGCCTTCGTGATCAACGAATTCGGTGACTTCATGGGCGTATTGAGCATGACCGACATTCTTGAATCCATTGCCGGTGAGTTGCCGGACGCCAGTGAGATCGAAGGGCCGGATATTGTCGAGGAGGGCGCGGGCTTCCGTGCCAATGGCGCCCTCAACCTCACCCAGATTCGTCAGCGTACCGGCTTCAAGGCCGTCGCGACCGAGGACTACCAGACCCTGGCCGGCCTGGTGATGAGCCTGCTCGACCGCCTGCCTGTGGTGGGCGATAGCCTGGAGCATGAGGGCTGGCGCCTGACGGTGGCGGCGGTAGAGGAGCGGCGGGTGACGCAGGTGTTATTGCAGCCTTGCGGCGTGCATAACGCCTGAAGGTGTCCTCCACAAACTGCGCTTGCTGCTCCTCGGGTCCGAAACCCTTGAATGTTTCCATCAAGGTGCCGTTCTGGAAGATCAGCAGCGTCGGGGTGCCTGTAACCTGCGGGTGCCTCGGCGTTTTCGCGCAATCGAGCACCAGGCTCACTACTGATCGGTACTGGGCGGCAATCTGCTCAAACAGCGGCCCGGCTACCCCGCAGGCCGGGCAGTGAGCTGAGATGAACAGCATGAACACCGGGCGCGAACTGCTCAGCACGCGCCGGTAGTCGTCGGTAGTGGCAATGGTTGCAGTGGCAATCCCCATGATGATCTCCCTTTGGACCGTGCAGGTTTTTTACCAACGCTAGGCCCGGGGACTGTCACCGTCTACTGTCAACCTTCACAGGTCTGCCTCACGCTCCACCCGTTCCCGGGCCTTGCGCGCCTGGTTTGCGCACTTGCGGTATTCCTCATTGTCCCGGGAGGCCTTGGCCCGGCGGTAGTCGTGGTGGTTCTGGCTGGTGTAGTTGGTGTCGAAGGCTTCCTTGAGCCTGCGCAGTTCTTCCTTGCAGTCGCGGCGGTCGTTGCTGGCCGACGCGTTGCCAGCTGCCAGCAAGGTGAGCATCACCAGGGTAAGGCATGACTTCATCAGGGCAGGGTCCTTGTCGGCAGGGATGTGCCAAGGCTAGTCCAGCGTGGGGATTTTTCCACGCTGCGCGCGCACTGCAACGGTGCGCGGTAACGCTGTCGCAGTGCGTCCAAAGGGACCTGTCACCGCCATATGGGGCCCTGGGTAGCAAAGTGATTGCAGATGCTGGCGTAGCGCCTTGTCTCCCCGAAATATTTATCTATCTGATTTAAAAAGCCTTTATTGCAGGCATGTTTTTCTTTGAGGGCGTGTGGCACACTTTCTGCTGTCTATTCCGTTGTTACATACTATGTTCCGGTATAGCGGAATACACAACTCCTGGAGTGCTTGTCATGCATCACCGACCTTCCGTGTTCAAAGCGTGTGTTTTTCTCTTCGCCGCATCGGCTTCCCTCGCAGGCATCGTGCAGGCGGCGGACAGCAAGCTCGATGATGTGCTCAAGCGTGGGCACCTGATCGTGGGTACAGGCAGTACCAATGCGCCGTGGCACTTCCAGGGAGCGGATGGCAAGTTGCAGGGGTTTGATATCGACATCGGCCGTATTGTGGCCAAGGGCTTGTTCAACGACCCGAGCAAGGTCGAGTTTGTGGTGCAGTCGTCCGACGCACGCATTCCCAACCTGCTGACCGACAAGGTCGACATGAGCTGCCAGTTCATCACCGTCACCGCCAGCCGTGCCCAGCAAGTGGCGTTCACGCTGCCGTACTACCGCGAAGGCGTGGGCCTGCTGCTGCCGAACAACAGCAAGTACAAGGAAATCGAAGACCTGCAGGCGGCGGGCGATGGCGTCACCGTGGCGGTGCTGCAGAACGTGTATGCCGAAGAACTGGTGCACCAGGCGCTGCCCAAGGCCAAGGTCGACCAATACGACAGCGTCGACCTGATGTACCAGGCGGTGAACTCCGGTCGCGCCGATGCCGCCGCCACCGACCAGTCCTCGGTCAAGTACCTGATGGTGCAGAACCCTGGCCGCTACCGCAGCCCGGCCTATGCCTGGAGCCCGCAGACCTACGCGTGTGCGGTCAAGCGTGGCGACCAGGACTGGCTGAACTTCGTCAACACCGCGTTGCATGAAGCCATGACCGGTGTGGAATTCCCCACCTACAAGGCGTCGTTCAAGCAGTGGTTCGGTGTGGACCTGCCGGAACCTGCCATCGGCTTCCCCGTCGAGTTCAAGTGATTCGTGAAAACCGGGGCGCCGCCAACGGCGCCCCCATCAGGTACTGCTGACCATGAACTATCAGTTGAACTTTGCCGCCGTGTGGCGCGATTTCGACACCTTGCTGGCGGGGCTCGGCCTGGGCCTGCAACTGGCATTGCTGTCGATCGCCATCGGCTGCGTGATCGGCCTGTTGATGGCGTTTGCCATGCTGTCCAGACATCGTGCGTTGCGAATCCTGGCCTCGGTGTATGTGACGGTGATCCGCAATACGCCGATCCTGGTGCTGATCCTGTTGATCTACTTCGCCTTGCCTAGCCTGGGTATCCGCCTGGACAAGATCCCCTCGTTCATCATCACCCTGTCGTTGTACGCCGGTGCCTACCTGACCGAAGTGTTCCGCGCCGGGCTGTTGAATATTCCCAAGGGCTTGCGTGAAGCCGGACTGGCCATCGGCCTCGGCGAATGGCGGATCCGCGCCTATATCACCGTGCCAGTGATGCTGCGCAACGTACTGCCCGCGCTGTCGAACAACTTCATTTCGCTGTTCAAGGACACTTCCCTGGCCGCAGCCATCGCAGTGCCCGAGCTGACCTATTACGCCCGCAAGATCAACGTCGAAAGCTACCGGGTGATTGAAACCTGGCTGGTCACGACCGCGCTCTACGTGGCGGCCTGTTACCTCATTGCCATGCTGCTCCGTTACCTGGAACAGCGTCTGGCGATCCGTCGTTAAGGAGGGTGTCCATGTACGAGTCCCCCAGCTGGCTGCATGAGTTGTGGATCGCCCGGGATACGCTCTGGGCGGGGTTTCAGGCCAGTGTCGCGGTGTCGGCACTGGCGATTGTCTTTGGCACGCTGATCGGTATCGTCGCCGGGTTGATCCTGACCTACGGCAAATTCTGGATGCGCGCACCGTTTCGCCTGTATGTCGACCTGATCCGTGGCACGCCGGTGTTTGTGCTGGTGTTGGCGTGTTTCTACATGCTGCCGGCGCTCGGCTGGAAAATCACCGCGTTCCAGGCCGGCGCCGTCGGGCTCACGCTGTTTTGCGGCTCCCACGTGTCGGAAATCGTGCGCGGTGCACTGCAAGCCATTCCCCGTGGGCAGTTGGAAGCAGGCAAGGCGATTGGCCTGACATTCCGGCAGTCCCTGGCCTACGTGCTGCTGCCCCAGGCGCTGCGACAGATCCTGCCGACCTGGGTCAACTCCTCGACGGAAATCGTCAAGGCCTCGACCTTGCTCTCGGTGATCGGCGTGGCTGAATTGCTGCTGAGTACCCAGCAGGTGATCGCACGTACCTTCATGACCCTGGAGTTCTACCTGTTCGCCGGGTTTCTGTTCTTTGTCATCAACTACGCCATCGAGTTATTCGGGCGCTACATTGAAAAACGGGTGGCCTTGCCATGAACCAACCTCAAATAACCGAGCCGCTGCTGGACATCCGCGGCCTGCGTAAACAATACGGCGAGGTCGAAGTGCTCAAGGGCGTCGACCTGTCCATGGCGCGCGGCAACGTGGTGACGTTGATCGGCTCCAGCGGCTCGGGCAAGACCACCTTGCTGCGTTGCGTCAACCTGCTGGAAGAGTTCCAGGGTGGGCAGATCACCCTGGATGGCGAGTCCATTGGCTACAGCGACATCGGCGGCAAGCGCGTGCGTCACCCCGAACGCGTGATCGCCCAGCACCGGGCGATGACCGGCATGGCGTTCCAGCAGTTCAACCTGTTTCCCCATCTGAGCGCGTTGCAGAACGTCACCCTCGGCCTGTTGAAAGTTAAGAAAATGCCTAAGGACGAGGCGGTGGCACTCGCGGAAAAATGGTTGGACCGTGTAGGACTTCTGCAGCGCCGCGATCACTTCCCCGGCCAGCTGTCCGGCGGCCAGCAGCAGCGTGTGGCGATAGCCCGTGCCATTGCCATGAACCCGAGCCTGATGCTCTTCGACGAAGTCACTTCGGCCCTCGACCCGGAATTGGTGGGCGAGGTGCTCAGTGTGATCAAGGGCCTGGCGGAAGAGGGCATGACCATGTTGCTGGTCACCCACGAAATGCGCTTTGCCTATGAAGTTTCGGACAAGATCGTCTTCATGAACCAGGGCCGGATTGAAGAGCAGGGCTCGTCGAAGGACATCTTCGAGCGGCCGCAATCGCCGCGCCTGGCGGAATTTCTCAAGAACATTCGTTTTTAATCAGGAGCATCGTTTTATGAGCATCACTCGTTACGGAGCCGGCAGTACGGCCGGCGGTGGCCAGCCGCGTCCCTTCGCCCGCGCGGTGGAAGCGGACGGTTGGTTGTACGTCTCGGGCCAAGTGCCTGCGGTGGACGGCGAAATCATCACCGGCGGGATCATCGAGCAAACCCGGCAGACCCTGCGTAATGTGGTGGCAATCCTCGAAGAAGCCGGCTACGAGTTGAAAGACGTGGTGCGGGTCGGCGTGTGGCTGGAAGACCCGCGGGACTTCTGGAGTTTCAACAAGGTCTTCGGCGAATACTTCACCCCGGAACACGCCCCGGCGCGGGCCTGTGTGCAGGCCAACATGATGGTGGACTGCAAGGTCGAGATTGATTGCGTGGCCTACAAGAAAAAGGGCTAAATTGCCCTCACTCTTAAGCCCACCAGAGATCAAATGTGGGAGGGGGCTTGAACCCGATAGCGGTGTATCAGTAACAGATGTGTTGATTGACACGCCGCCATCGGGGGCAAGCCCTAATGCCAGTCAGTTAAGGCTTTTTGTAGGAGCGAGCAAGCTCGCTCCTACAGGAGGCGATGTACGCTTAACTGACTGGCATTAGGGCAAGCCCCCTCCCACAGTGGACCTGCGCCAGCCCTACCATTTCGACCGGACCGAAATTGCCATGACCGAAGACACCATCAAACGCCGCGCCAAAGGCCTGGACCGTGCATTCGATATCCTCGATTTTCTCAAGGAAATCGGCCAGCCCCTGCGCCCGAATGATATTGCCAGCGGCATCGGCAGCCCCAAATCCACGGTCTACGAATTGGTCGCCTCCTTGTTGGAGCGGCGCATCCTCGAAACCGTGGGCAAGGACGGTCACGTCTACCTCGGCCGTCAGTTGTACTTCCTCGGCCAGGCGCATCTACGCCATTTCGACCTGACCCGCGAGGCCGACCACGCCTTGCAGGAGATCGTCAGCCAAACCCACGAAACCGCGCAGATGTGCCTGCTCAACGGGCGCAAATACACGGTGGCGCTGATGCGCGAAGGCGAGCGGCATTTCCGCATTTCCTCGGACATCGGTGAAGACGCGCCGATCCCATGGACCGCCTCCGGGCGCCTGTTGCTGGGGCACTTGAGCGACCAGCAGATCATCGACCTGATCGACCACGACGACTTTATCCTGCCGGACGGCCAGCGCCTGCCGCAGGAGACCTTTCTCGCGCAAATCCGCCAGGCCACCCTCGACGGGTTCTTTTCCTTCGACAGCGTGGCCGACACCTTTACCCACTGCTTTGCCGCCCCGGTCCGGGACGCGCAGGGCATCAGCATTGCGACGCTGTGCATCGTCGCCCCTCGGGCCGATGCGAGCAAAAACTACAACGACTATCGCCGGGTGTTGATCGACAGCGCCAACAACCTGGCTCGTCGCATCAACGAATAGGAGTTTTCCATGTCAGCCATCAATGCCGTTGAAAAGGGCGCCGCCGCCGTCGGTGCCCACCTGGTCCGCGACGTCGGCCTGCCCGCCCTGGTGCTGCACCGCGATGCCCTGGAGCACAACATTCGCTGGATGCAGGATTTCGTCAGCAACAGCGGCGCGGAACTGGCGCCCCACGGCAAGACCAGCATGATGCCGGCGTTGTTCCAGCGCCAGCTTGCTGCGGGCGCCTGGGGCATCACCCTGGCCAACGCGGTGCAGACCCGCGCCGCCTATGCCGGTGGCGTGCGCCGGGTGCTGATGGCCAACCAGTTGGTGGGCGCACCGAACATGGCGTTGATCGCCGACCTGCTGGCCGACAAGGATTTCGACTTCCACTGCATGGTCGACCACCCGCACAACGTCGCCGACCTGGGCCTGTTCTTCGCTGCCCGTGGCCTGCGCCTCAACGTGATGATCGAATACGGCGTGGTCGGTGGCCGTTGCGGTTGCCGCAGCGAGCAGGAAGTGCGCGACCTGGCCAAGGCGATCAAGGCCCAACCAGCCCTGGCCCTCACCGGTATCGAAGGCTACGAAGGTGTGATCCACGGCGAGCACGCCATCAGTGGCATCCGCGACTTCGCCGCGAGCCTGGTGCGCCTGGCCGTGGACCTGCAAGACAACGGGGCCTTCGACCTGCCCAAGCCTATTATCACGGCGTCGGGGTCGGCCTGGTACGACCTGATCGCCGAGTCCTTCGAAACCCAAAACGCAGCTGGTCGTTTCCTCAGCGTGCTGCGCCCCGGCAGCTATGTGGCCCACGACCATGGCATCTACAAAGAGGCGCAGTGCTGCGTGCTCGACCGCCGCGGCGACCTCCACGAAGGCCTGCGCCCGGCCCTGGAAGTCTGGGCCCATGTGCAATCGTTGCCTGAGCCGGGGTTTGCGGTGATCGCCCTGGGCAAGCGCGACGTGGCCTACGACGCCGGTTTGCCGGTGCCGCTTAAACGCTATCGCGCCGGGATCCTGCCGGCGGAAGGCGATGATGTGAGCGCCTGCACCGTCACCGCCGTGATGGACCAGCACGCCTTCATGACCGTCGCGGCAGGTGTCGAGCTGCGCATCGGCGACATCATTTCCTTCGGCACCTCGCACCCTTGCCTGACCTTCGACAAGTGGCAGGTCGGCTGCCTGGTGGATGAGCAGTTGCGGGTGATCGAGTCCCTGGAAACCCGTTTCTGAGTGAAAAGCCATGACCACCACCCATCCCAGCATCGCCCTGATCGGCGAATGCATGATCGAATTGCAACACCGCGCCGATGGCAGCCTGCAACAGAGCTTCGGCGGCGATACCCTGAATGCGGCGGTGTACCTGCGCCGTGAGCTGGGGGATATCGGCACGGTGGACTATGTCACCGCCTTGGGCGATGACAGCTTCAGCGACGCCATGTGTGCGCACTGGGCCGAAGAAGGCCTGGGGCTGGAGCGGGTCCAGCGCCTGCCCGGACGTTTGCCCGGCTTGTACTGCATCCAGACCGATGCCAACGGCGAGCGCAAATTCCTCTACTGGCGCAACGAAGCGGCCGTGCGCGACTGCTTTACCACGCCGGCGGCTGCGCCGATCCTGGCGGCATTGCCGGACTACAACGTGGTGTATTTCAGCGGCATTACCCTGGCGGTGCTGGGTGAAGTCGGGCGCCAGCGCTTGCTCGAAGTGCTGATCGAAACCCGCCGACGTGGCGGCGCAGTGGTGTTTGACAACAACTACCGGCCACGGCTCTGGGCCACGGTGGACGTTGCCCGCGAGGCTTATCGCAGCGTACTGGCCGAGGTGGATATCGCCTTGCTGACCGAGGATGACGAACGCGCGTTGTTTGGTTATGCCGACAGCGAACAGGTATTCGCGGCGTACCCGGCGATTGCGGAAGTGGTGCTCAAGCGCGGTGCGGATGCGTGTTTGATCCGTTGCGACGGCGAGCGCCTTGCCGTGCCGGCGCTGAAGGTGGAGAAGGTGGTGGACACCACGGCGGCGGGGGATTCGTTCAGTGCGGCGTACCTGGCCAGTCGGCTCAAGGGTGGTTCGCCCCAGGAGGCTGCTTTGGCCGGGCATCGATTGGCGAGCCGGGTTATCCAGGTGCCGGGGGCGCTGATCCCCAGGGAGTAGGTGAATGGCCGCCTGCGGCGGATCGGGGGCTTGCCCCCGATAGCGGTCTTAAGCCAAAGCCTCAATCCCGGTAAAACACCTGCACCAGGTGATACCCGAACTTGCTCTTGATCGGCCCGTGCACCACCTTCACCGGTTTCTTGAAGATCACCGCATCGATCACCCCGACCATCTGCCCCGGCCGCACTTCACCCAAGTCGCCGCCGCGCTTGCCGGACGGGCACGTGGAGTACTTCTTGGCCAGCACATCAAAGGCTTCGCCCTTGGCAATGCGCTGCTTGAGTTGTTCGGCTTCTTCGCTGGTTTTCACCAGGATATGGCGGGCTTGGGCTTTCATCGGTCTCTACCAGGTGTGCGACGGCGCGCGATTATGCCTGAACTGAATCATCGACGCTGATCATGCTGCGGATTTTGGTCGCCAGCAGGTCGATGGAAAACGGCTTGGCGACCATGTCCATGCCGTCCTCCAGGAAGCCCTGGCGTTCGGCGGCTTTCTCCGCGTAGCCGGTCATGAACAGCACCTTGAGCCCCGGCCGATGCTGGCGAGCGATCTCCGCCAGTTGGCGGCCGTTCATGCCGGGCAGGCCGACGTCTGTCACCAGCAGGTCCACGCGCAAGTCCGACTCCAGCAACGGCAGCGCTGCACGCGCATCCCCCGCCTGGTGTGCGGTATAACCCAACTCGTCGAGCACATTGACCACCAGCATGCGCACCGCCGGGTCATCCTCGACCACCACCACCGCTTCGCCGGCAAGGGCCAGCGGGACTTCGCCCAGATGGGCGGGCTGGCTGCTTTCCAGGGAGGTGCCGTGCAGGCGCGGCAGGTACAGGCGCACGCAGGTACCCTGGCCCGGTTCGCTCTGGATGGTCACGTGGCCACCGGACTGCTGGGCAAACCCATAGATCATCGACAGCCCCAGGCCGGTGCCCTGGCCGATGGGTTTGGTGGTGAAGAACGGGTCGAACGCCTTGGCGAGAATCTTCGGTGCCATGCCGCTGCCGTTGTCACACACGCCGAGCATCACGTAGTCGCCGGCCCTGACCGGTTCGAGGGTGGTGATATCGGTGCCGTCCAGGTAACTGTTGGCGGTTTCGATCAGCAGTTCGCCGCCATCGGGCATGGCGTCGCGTGCGTTGATCACCAGGTTGAGCAGGGCGTTTTCCAGTTGGCTGGCGTCGGTGTTGACCGGCCAGATGTCGCGGCCCAGTTGCACCTTGAGCGTGATATGCGCGCCCTTGGTGCGCTGGAACAGCTCCTCCAGGGACGCTACCAACTGGTTCGGATCCAGCGGGCGAAGGTCCAGCGACTGGCGCCGCGAAAACGCCAGCAGACGGTGGGTGAGGGCGGCCGCGCGATGGGCCGAGGACACGGCGGCGTCGGTAAAGCGGCCGATTTCGTCGCTGCGCCCGGCGGCGATGTAGCGCTGCATCAGGTCCAGGCTGCCGATGATGCCGGTGAGCATATTATTGAAGTCGTGGGCGATACCGCCGGTGAGCTGGCCCACCGCTTCCATCTTCTGCGCATGGCGCAGGGCATCTTCGGCGCGCTCGCGCTCGAACATCTCGTTTTGCAGGCGTTCGTTGGCTTCGGCCAGCGCCTGGGTGCGCTGGGCCACGCGCTCCTCGAGGTTTTCGTTGAGGTGGCGCAGGGCTTCTTCGGTGAGTTTGCGTTCGGTTTCATCGATGACAAAGATGTAGAAACCGTTCACCGAGCCGTCATTGCTGAAGCGCGGCAGGTATTTCATCAACGCATGGCGCGGGCGGCCATCGCGATGGGGGGTGACGGTCATGAAACTGCAGGCCTTGCCCCTGAGCGCGGCGGTGATCTTGTCCTCGCGCCCGGCGTACACATCGTCGCCGAGCACCTCGCGGATGGTCTTGCCGTACAGCTCCTGGGGCGTCATGCCGTACCAGTCGAGGTAGGCACTGTTGTTCAGGCGAAAGCGCTGCTCGTGGTCGACGTAGCCGATCAGCACCGGCATGGCGTTGATGATCAACTGCAGTTCGGTCTGGCTCTGGCGCAGGGCCTGCTCGGTGTTTTTGCGCTCGGTGAGGTCCAGTGCCGCGCCGAGGAAGCGCGCGGGGCGGCCTTGATGATCCTTGTAGCAACGCCCCCGGGCGAACACCCAGCGCACCTGGCCGTCGGCTTGTTGCAGGCGATATTCCTCGGCGTATTCAGTGCCGTAGGTGATGCAATGCTTGATGCTGCGCGCCACCATGCCGCGATCTTCGGGATGTACGCCTTGCAGGTAGTCGCTGATCGGCAACCGGCTGGCGTCGCTTGGATCAACCCCGTGCAGGTAGGCGAAGTGCGCGTCGGCGATAAAGCGGTCTTCGCCAATGTCCCAGTCCCAGGTGCCCACCGCATCGGTGGCGGCCAGGGCCAGTTGCAGGCGTTGTTCGGTGTTGTGCTGGGCCTTGCGCCGTTCGTTGGTTTCGATGGCCGTGACCAGGATGCCGGCCACATTGGCGCGTTCATCGCGGATCGGGCTGTAGGTCAGGTCCAGCCAGATTTCGGTGTCGCGATTGTTACGTTGCAGGACAAAACGCTGCTCGCTGAAGGTGCGCACCTGGCCGCTCAGCACGGCGTCGTAGATCGGCGCAGTGAAGCTTTCGAGTTCCGGCCAGGTCTGGTGCGCCGGCTGGCCCATGGCCTCCGGGTGTTTATTGCCCGCCAGCAAGGCGAAGCCGTCGTTGTAGAGTTGGGTGAGTTCGCTGCCCCACAGCAGGAGCATCGGCATCGGTGAGTGGATGACGATGTCCACGGCTGTGCGCAGGCTTTGCGGCCAATCATTGGCCTCACCGAGGGGGCTGTGCGCCCAGTCCAGCCGCGCAATCAATGCAGCGGCTTCGCTGCCGGTGGTTGTTCCCTTCATAAAAAGCCCTGAGCGTAACGCTTTGAAAAATGACAACACCCATTATCCCGTGGGACACCGATGGGTGACTACCCTCGAAAAATAGCATGCATTGAGGGTTTGTCTTCAAATGAGTGCGGCAGGGCTGAAACCTTTCATCTTTCCGCCAGTTCGGGGCGGTCGCGAAATTGCTCCAGGGCCTGCGGGTTGGCCAGTGCGTCGGTATTCTTCACCGGCTCGCCGTGCACCACGTTACGCACCGCCAGTTCGACGATCTTGCCGCTGATGGTGCGCGGGATATCGCTGACGGCGAGGATCTTCGCCGGCACATGGCGCGGCGTGGTGTTGGCGCGGATCACCTGGCGGATCTGTTGCTCCAGGTCCTCATCCAGTTCGATCCCGTCATCCAGGCGCACAAACAGCACGACCCGCACATCGTCCTGCCAGCGTTGGCCGATGGCCAGGCTTTCCAGCACCTGCGGGACTTTTTCCACCTGGCGATAAATCTCCGCGGTGCCGATGCGCATGCCGCCGGGGTTGAGCACCGCGTCGGAGCGGCCGTGAATCAGCAGGCTGCCGTTGGGGCGTTGCTCGGCGTAGTCGCCCTGGGCCCACACCCCGGGAAACTGGCTGAAATACGAGGCGCGCAGCTTCTTCTGGTGCGGGTCGTTCCACAAGCCGATGGGCATCGCCGGGAAGTGCCGGGTGCACACCAGCTCGCCTTTTCCCCCGACCACCGGCCGGCCTTGGTCGTCCCACACCTCGATGGCCATCGCCAGGCTCTTGCATTGCATTACCCCGCGCCGCACCGGCAGCACCGGATTGCCGATCACAAAGCAGGAGACGATATCGGTGCCACCGGACATCGATGACAGGCACAGCTCGGCCTTGATCTCGCGGTACACGTAGTCGTAGCTCTGGGGCGACAAGGGCGAGCCGGTCGAAATCAGGCCCTTGAGGCTGCCCAGGTCGTGGCTCAGGCGCGGTTGCAGCCCGGCCTTTTCCAGGGTGGCAAGGAACTTGGGGCTGGTGCCGAACACGCTGATCTTTTCCGCGTCGATCAGGTCGATCAAGCGTTCCGGGCCGGGGTGAAACGGCGAGCCGTCATACAGCACCGCCGTGGCCCCGATGGCCAGCACCGAGACCAGCCAGTTCCACATCATCCAGCCGCAGGTGGTGTAGTAGAACAGGCAGTCCTCGCTGGATATGTCCGCGTGCAGGCCGTGTTCCTTGAGGTGGGTGAGCAGCACGCCGCCGGTGCCGTGGATGATGCATTTGGGCACGCCGGTGGTGCCGCTGGAATAGAGGATATACAGCGGATGGTCGAACGGCACCGCGACGAATTCAGGCTCGCCGCCGGGTTGGTAGAAGTCGTTCCAGAGGGCGACGCGGGCCTGGGTCTGATAGTCCTCGACGCAGGCCTGGGGCCGTGCATACGGGACGATGATCAATTGCTCCAGGGACGGCAGGCGTTCGAGGATTTCATTGAGCTTGGCGCTTTGGTCGATGGTTTTACCGGCGTAGCGGTACCCGGCGCAGGTGATCAGCACCTTGGGCTCGATCTGGCCGAAGCGGTCGATGACGCCTTGGGTGCCGAAGTCTGGCGAGGAGCATGACCAGATCGCGCCGAGACTGGTGGTGGCAAGCATGCCGACCAGGGTTTGCCAGGTATTGGGCATGCACGCGGCGACCCGGTCACCGCGGCCGACACCGGCCGCCCGCAGGCTGTCCTGCAGGCCGGCGACGTGGGCGGCCAGTTCGGCGTAGGTCAGTTGTTCGCGCTGGCCGTCTTCGCTGATCGCGACCACCGCCGCGTGATCGTCGCGGCGGCGTAACAGGTGTTCGGCAAAATTCAGGGTCGCGCCGGGAAACCACTGGGCGCTGGGCATCTCGACGTCTTCGATCAGCACTGCACTGGGCGGGCTGCGAAACTGCACATCGAAGAACGTGACGATCGCCTGCCAGAAGTCCGGGCGCTGGTCGATGCTCCACTGGTGCAGGGCCGGATAGTCGCTGAGCTGCACGCCGTGGCGATCATTGATAAAGCGCCGGAACTGGTCCATTCGCGTGGTGTGGATGCGTTCGGGGGAAGGTTGCCAGAGGATTTCGGACATCAGCACGGTCTCTTGTTCTTGTAAAAATCTACCCGTCAACATAGATCAACTGTGGGAGGGGGGGGCCCCACAGTTTAGAACTCCAGTGTCTGGTTTTATTGGGCCAGCCAGCCACCATCAATGTTCCACGCCGCCCCCCGCACCTGGGCCCCGGCCTCGCTGCACAAGAACAGCACCAGCTCTCCCAGCTGCGACGGCGTCACGAACTCCAGGGACGGCTGTTTCTCCGCCAGCAGATCATGTTGCGCCTGCTGCGGATCGACGCCATTGGCCACGCGATCATCAATCTGCTTCTGCACCAGCGGCGTCAGCACCCAGCCGGGGCAGATCGCGTTGCAGGTCACGTTGCTGGTGGCGGTCTCCAGGCCCACCACCTTGGTCAAGCCGATCACGCCGTGCTTGGCCGCCACATACGCGGCCTTGCCCACCGAGCCGACCTGGCCGTGCACCGAGGCGATGTTGACGATACGCCCCCAGCCCTTGGCCTTCATGCCCGGCAGGCTCAAGCGTGTGCTGTGGAACACCGAGGACAGGTTGATCGCGATGATCGCGTCCCAGCGCTCCAGCGGGAAGTCCTCCACCGCCGCCACGTGCTGGATGCCGGCGTTGTTGACCAGGATGTCGACACCGCCGAACTCACGCTCGGCGTAGGCGAGCATGTTGGCGATCTGCGCCGGGTCGCTGACGTCCGCCGGGTGATGGCCGACCTTGCCGCCAAACGCCTGCACCTGGGCGACCACCGCGCTGGCGTCGCCGAAGCCGTTGAGGATCAGGTTGGCGCCGGCCTTGGCCAGGCTCAGGGCGATACCCAGGCCGATGCCGCTGGTGGAGCCGGTAACCAGGGCGGTCTTGCCGTTCAATCTCGTCATGAAAACCTCACACAATGCCGGTGGCGTAGAAAGTACCGATCACCACGAACACCGCGAGGGTCTTGATGATCGTGATGCCGAAAATGTCCTTGTAGGCTTCGCGGTGGGTCAGGCCGGTCACAGCCAGCAGGGTGATCACCGCGCCGTTGTGGGGCAGGGTGTCCATGCCGCCGCTGGCCATGGCCGCGACCCGGTGCAGCACTTCAAGAGGAATATTGGCCGCATGGGCCGCCGCAATAAAGCTCTCGGACATGGCCGCCAGGGCGATGCTCATGCCGCCGGACGCAGAGCCGGTGATACCGGCCAGCAGGGTCACGGTAATCGCTTCGTTGACCAGCGGGTTGGGGATGCCTTTGAGCCAGTCCGCCAGCACCAGGAAGCCCGGCAGCGAAGCGATCACCGCGCCGAAGCCATATTCGGAAGCGGTGTTCATCGCCGCCAGCAATGCGCCGCTGACTGCGCTTTTGCTGCCGTCGGCGAGCTTACTTTTGATCGCCGACCAGCCGAATACCAGCACCATGATGATGCCCACCAGCAACGCCGCCTGCACCGCCCAGATCGCGGTGAGCTTGGCGATTTCAGTGGTCACCGGTGCGCTCATGCCCGGCAGGCTGAGGCTGTGGGTCTTGCCGTACCACTGTGGGATCCAGTGGGTGAACAGCAGGTTCATCACGCCCACCAGGATCAGCGGCGACAGCGCGATCCACGGGTTGGGCAGGGCAATGTTCTCGGCGGTCTCAGGCTCGTTGCGCAGCTCGGTGCCGTAGCCTTCACCCGCGCGCTGGGCCTTGTTGCGCTGGCGCGCCAGGTAGAGCATGCCGGCGCAGAACACGAAAATCGTGCCGATCAACCCCAGCCACGGCGCCGCCCAGGCGGTGGTGTTGAAGAAGGTGCTGGGGATGATGTTCTGGATCTGCGGCGTGCCGGGCAGGGCGTCCATGGTGAACGAGAACGCACCGAGGGCGATGGTCGCTGGGATCAGGCGCTTGGGGATATTGCTCTGGCGGAACATCTCCGCCGCAAACGGGTACACCGCAAACACCACCACAAACAGCGACACGCCACCATAGGTGAGCAGGGCGCAGACCAGCACGATCACCAGTATCGCCTGGCGCGTGCCGAGCAAACGGATCGCCGCCGCCACGATAGAGCGCGAGAAACCCGACAGCTCGATCAGCTTGCCGAACACCGCACCGAGCAGGAATACCGGGAAATACAGTTTGATAAAGCCGACCATTTTCTCCATGAACACCCCGGTAAAGGCAGGGGCGACGGCGGACGGGTCGGTGAGTAGCACGGCGCCGAGGGCGGCGATGGGGGCAAACAGGATAACGCTATAGCCACGGTAGGCAGCCAGCATCAGCAACGCGAGCGCTGCCAGGGCAATGATCACACTCATGGTGTGTCTCCATCGGATTGTTATTGTTGTGGGTGAAGCAGTGGGGAGGGCTATAGCGAGATGTGTGCCATATTTTCAAGCTGTTGAAATATATGGATATTTTTTAATTTCTTTGGAGTGTTTTTGCATGCTGTCTCAATTTAGAGACAAATGAAGACCAAATGTGGGAGGGGGCTTGCCCCGATAGCGGTGCATCAGCCAGTAAATGTGTTGACTGGCCTGATGCTATCGGAAGCAAGCCCCCTCCCACAGGGAGTGTCTTTATATGGAGAATTTTGTCTCTGTTTGGAGATCAGGCGATTCCAAGTGCCACCATCTTCTTGTACAACGTCGACCGCCCCAGCCCCAATCGCCTGGCCGCCTCCACCACATTCCCGTCACACGCCTGGAGTGCCGCCGCAATCACCTGCCGATCAAACCGCTCCCGCGCCGCCGCAAACGTCTCACCCTCAACCGTGTCCACTGCGCCGCGCGTCACCGGGCTGAACGTGCCAATCGCCGCGCGAATGTCCCTAGCGTTCAGCACCAGGTCATCGCTCAGCAACGCCGCGCGCTCCAGCACGTTGCGCAGTTCGCGGATGTTCCCCGGCCACGCATGCTGCGCCAACAGCGCCAGGGCCTCGCGGTCCAGTTCATGCTGGCTGCGCAGTTCCTCGAGGATCGCTTCGCTCAGCGCCGGAATGTCCTCCAGCCGTTCACGCAGCGGCGGCACCTGGATCGGCAATACGTTCAGGCGGTAATACAGGTCCGCACGGAACTCACCGCGCTTGATCGCCGCTTCCAGGTCCATGGAGGTGGCCGCGATCACCCGTACATCGCTGTGCAGCATTTCGTTGGAACCCACCGGTTCGAATTCCTTTTCCTGCAACACCCGCAGCAGCTTGCTTTGCAGCGGCAGCGGCATATCGCCGATTTCATCGAGGAACAGCGTGCCGCCCTGGGCAATCTGGAACTTGCCTGGACGGCCCTTGCGATCGGCACCGGTAAAGGCGCCCGGCGCGGTGCCGAAGAACTCGGCTTCCAGCAGGTCATGGGGAATCGCCGCGCTGTTGATGCTGACAAACGCCTTGTGCGCACGCGGTGAGGCACCGTGGATCGCCTGGGCGAGCAATTCCTTGCCGGTACCAGTCTCGCCCAGCAGCAGCACCGGCGATTCGGCGCTTGCGCTGCGTCGTGCACGGCGTTTGACTTCCAGGCTGGCGGCGCTGGTGCCGATAAAGTGCGCGAAGTTGTACTTGCTCTGGCGTGAGCGCAGCAACGAGCGGGTGGAGGCCAGTTCCTGCTGCATGCTCAGGTAGCGTTCGATCAGCGGCGACAGGTTGCGCAGCTCATCGAACAAGGCAAAGCCAATCGCACCGATCACTGCACCGGCGTCGTTGTGGATCGGCAGGCGCATCACCACCAAAGGGCCTTTGGGGGTGTCCTGGATGTCCAGCAGAATCGGCCGGTCGGTGCGCACCACCTGGCGCAACAGGCTGTTGGAAATCACCCGCTCGCACGGCTGGCCGATGGCTTCATCGGCACTCTTGAGGCCGAAGCGCTTGGCGTAGCGCTCATTCATCCAGACGATATTGGCGTCGCGGTCGACAATCACCGTGCCTTCGCTGGACTGCTCGATGATCTCGAACAGCGACTGGATCGCCAGGCCGCGAACCTGTTGGTAGTCCGTCAGGCTGGTACTCATGACGACAGCCCGCCGGCCGCCGCCAGGAGTTCTTTGGTATACGGATGCTGCGGTGCTTCGAAAACGTCATGGCTCGGCCCGCGCTCCACCACCTTGCCGTCCTTGATCACGATCATGTCATGGGCCATGGCGCGCACCACGGCGAGGTCATGGCTGATAAACAGGTAGGTCAGACCGTACTTTTCCTGCAATTCACGCAGCAACGCTACGACCTGCTTCTGCACCGTACGGTCCAGTGCCGAGGTCGGTTCATCCAGCAGCATCAGCGCCGGCTTGAGCACCAGCGCGCGGGCGATGGCGATGCGTTGGCGCTGGCCGCCGGAGAATTCATGGGGGAAGCGATGGCGGCTGGCGGGGTCGAGGCCCACGTCCTTGAGCACCTGGATCACTTGCGCATCGCGGTCGGCCAGGCTGCACGGCGCATGCACCTCCAGGCCTTCGCTGATGATCTGCTGCACCGACATGCGCGGGCTAAGGCTGCCGTAGGGGGCTTGGAAGACCACCTGCATCTGTTTGCGCCACGGGCGCATTTGCTTGTGGTTGAGCGGGTCGAGAGACTCGCCCTGGAAGCGGATGCTGCCGGTGGAGTCCAGCAGGCGCAGGATCGCCTGGCCGAGAGTGGACTTGCCCGAACCGGACTCGCCGACAATCCCCAGGGTCTTGCCGCGCTGCACGCTGAGGCTGATGCCATCCACCGCGCGCAGGTAGGTCTTGCGCCGGAACAGGCCGCCGCCCAGGGGGAATTGCACGCTCAGGTCGTGCACGTCCAGCACGGTCTCCCGTGGCTCGCTGCACAGCACATCGCCGGACGGCTCGGCGTCCAGCAGCAGGCGGCTGTAGGGGTGTTGGGGGGCCGTGAACAACGCCTCGCAGTCGGCCTGCTCGACAATCTCGCCGGCACGCATCACGCACACCCGCTGGGCAATGCTGCGCACCAGGTTGAGGTCATGGCTGATCAGCAGCAGCGACATGCCTAGGCGGTGTTGCAGGGACTTGAGCAGCAGCAGGATCTTGCGCTGCACGGTCACGTCGAGGGCGGTGGTGGGCTCGTCGGCGATCAGCAGTTCCGGCTCACAGGCCAGGGCCATGGCGATCATCACCCGTTGGCGTTGGCCCCCGGAGAGTTGGTGGGGATAGGCCTTGAGGCGTTCCTGTGGTTTCTGGATACCCACCAACTGCAGCAACTCGAGGATGCGCGCCTGAGCCGCCTTGCCGCCGAGGCCCTTGTGCAGCAGCAAGGTTTCGCCGATCTGTTTTTCGATGCTGTGCAGTGGGTTGAGGGAGGTCATCGGCTCCTGGAAGATCATCGCAATGCGGTTGCCGCGCAGTTTCTGCAAGGTCGACGCCGAGGCGCCGATCAGTTCCTGGCCGCGATACTTCACGGAGCCGCGGGTTTCAGTACCGGCTTCGGGCAGCAGTTGCAGAATCGAGTGGGCGGTCACCGACTTGCCGGAGCCGGACTCACCCACCAGCGCCAGGCACTCGCCGGGGCGTACGTCCAGGCTCAGGTTGCGTACCACGGTCTGGCCGCTGAAGGCGACGCTGAGGTCGCGGATTTCGATCAGGTTCATACGCAGTCACTCATGAGCGTGGGTCGAAGGCATCACGTAATGCCTCGCCGATAAAGACCAGCAGCGACAGGATCAGCGCCAAGGTGAAAAACGCCGTCAGGCCCAGCCACGGCGCTTGCAGGTTCTGCTTGCCCTGGGCAATCAGCTCGCCCAGTGACGCACTGCCCGCAGGCATGCCGAAACCGAGGAAATCCAGGGCGCTCAGGGTGGAAATCGCCCCGGTGAGGATAAACGGCAGGTAGCTCAAGGTGGCGGTCATGGCGTTGGGCAGGATGTGCCGGCGAATGATCTTGCCGTCGCCCAGGCCCAGGGCCCGTGCGGCCTTGACGTACTCCAGGTTGCGCCCGCGCAGGAACTCGGCGCGCACCACATCCACCAGGGCCAGCCAGGAAAACAGCGCCATGATCCCCAGCAACCACCAGAAGTTCGGCTCGACAAACCCCGACAGGATGATCAGCAGGTACAGCACCGGCAGCCCGGACCACACTTCAAGGATGCGTTGGCCGAGCAGATCCACCCAGCCGCCGTAATAGCCCTGCAAGGCCCCGGCGGCGATGCCGATGGTGGCGCTGATCGCGGTGAGTGCCAGGGCAAACAGGATTGACACCCGCGCGCCGAAGATCACCCGTGCCAGCACATCCCGCGACTGGTCATCGGTACCCAGCCAGTTCACCGTCGAGGGCGGGCTGGGGGC
>NZ_JAVAJK010000026.1:0-98187 GCF_052112325.1 Pseudomonas sp. Yb2C2
CCCCCGCAGTATCGAGTTTGATGTCGATCCCCCCCCTCAAACCCACCCCAAGGGTGGCGTCCTGATCCCCGGGTATAACGTACCGGCAATTCCCATCAGACCCATGCCTGACCCCTCGTTGACGCTGATTGCCCTGAGCGGTATCGACCCAGAGGGCCCAGTGATGGTGGAGGTGCCCCTGGTGCAGAACAATAGCCGCTTTGCCGCCATGCAAGCGTTGGCCGGCAGGCGCGTGGGGTATGCCGACCGATATGGACGTGGCGATGGGCATGAACCGATTCGACACCGTGCGCCCTTCATGCGTGCGCTGGACGTACTGCGCCGGGCCGGGGCGCAACTGATACCCGTGCCGGCGCAACGTATCGACGGCACCCTCACGTTCAAACTGCACACCCATAATGAAATCGATGAAATCGTGAATGAATACCGACTGGATGCCCTGGTGTCGGACAGTCAAAGTGCTGCATTCCATAGTGCGTGCTGGAGTGGTTACCCGAGGTTTGGCGAGGCTCTCGATGGTGGCGCGACGTTGTGGTTCTACGGTGCGCGATGGTCGAAGGAATCGTTGGCCGCGCTGGCGCTGGGTTATCGCAATGCCAGGGAGGGAAGCCATGGCCTATAGAATTCATATCCTCGGTGCTGCGGGGGCGGGCACTACCACCCTGGGTAGGGCCTTGGCGGAGAGTCTGAACGTCGCTTACTTCGACACCGACTATTTCTACTCGCAGCAAACCGACGCCCCCTTCACCATTGCCCGGCCCAAGGATGAACGCATCCGCCTGCTGCAGGAGCAGACTGTCGGCCTGGAAGGCTGGGTGCTGTCCGGTTCACTGTGCGGCTGGGGCGACCCGATGATCGCGCAGTTCACCCACGTGGTGTTCCTGCGCCTCGACCCGCAAGTACGCCTGCACCGTCTGCGCATGAGGGAGGTGCAACGCTACGGTGATGAAATCCTGGAAGGTGGCAGTCGCCACGAGAACAGCGTCGCCTTCCTGGCCTGGGCCGCTCGTTACGACAGCGGCAACCACAGCCTACGCAGCCTGCGTCGGCATGAAACCTGGTTGGCGGCACTGACCTGTCCGGTGATCCGCTTGGACTCTACGCACCATTCGGCTGGGGCGTTGGTGAATCAATTGATGCCGCTGTTGAGCCCATCAGCCGCGAAATAATGTTTTGTGCAGCGGGTTCGGCTGGGGCGGTCTCAAACCGCCGCACACTCATGCCCCACCCCGGCGCAAACCCCGGGAAAAACACCAGCCCTTGCGCCTCCAACCGAAACGCCAATGCCAGGCGGGTTTCATCACCCACATCGCCCTGGCTTTCAAACTGTTGGATGGCATCCACCGTCACACCCGCCTGGCGGGCCAGCTCGTCGCGGCTCCAGCCCAGCATCGCGCGGGCCTGTACGCTGTGTTTGGCGGTGAATTGGTGCAGGACGATCTGCTGTTCTACGAAAGAGCTCATTGCCAGAGAGGACATGGGGTTTCTCCAGGATTCGACGGGGGAGGGCAAACTATACTGTGTTTTTGTACAGTTGTTTTGACCGCTCATCAACTGGATGCTTATCGACCCACTATTCCAACCCCGGCGCCTCACGAATGATCAGGTGATCGAGGTTCTCGATATTCGCGCTGAACACCCCGAAGGTCTGCTCGGGGTTTTTCTTGCTGGGCACTTGTTTCAGCTCCGGTGTCACCCCGTAGAAGAAACAATACAACGCCCGCTCACTGTCCGCCGCCGCCCTGATCTGCTCCAGGAACGCCTTGCGCTTGCGGTAGTTCTCGATGAGCTTTTTGCTCAGGTAGACGTTGACCGAGTAGGGCTTTTTGTCGAGCCACACCTTCTTTTCGAAGTCGATGCGAAAGCTGCTGGTGTAGTCCTTGATCGCTTTGACCTTGCCCCAGTAGATCAGGCCCTTGTTGTCTTGCAGGTATTCGATCTTCTTGAAAAACGCCGCGTAAGTCGCGGTGTGCTCGCCGATTTTCAGCGGCATGCTTTTCAGCTTTTCCTTGTCGTCGATGTTCGACACAAAACACTCCACCGGGTGGGCAAACACGCTGGTTTTTTCCGGGGTGGTGTCGCTGGCGCTGACAGATTCGTCGCTGCGGGGTGAAGGTGTTTTCGCTGAATCTTGTGGGACCAGCCCCTCGGTGCCGACCTCCGCGGTTTTACGCTCGTACGTACGACGTGTCAGCACAAACTCCGATGGGAAATTATCCTCACGCTCATCGTCGTTTTCGCCTGCTGCACCCTTGTGGAGACTGGCATAGCGGCAGCCGTCGATATGCCGGGTGCTCGGCGTGTTTTTGAAGTGCGGGGTGCGTTGGTAGTTGACGTTCCTGGCGTTGAACGTGCTCAGCACATTGCCTGCTTCGAAGGCGGCGCGACAGGCATCGTTGGGGCAGAGGAAACTGTCCTTGTCGGAATCGAAGGTGTTGGTTTCGTCGAAATTCAGGTCTCGTACGTCATAGATCGACAGCTTGTCATCGAGACTCAGGCTGTAGGCCGTGTCGAATTTCATGGGGCTCGGGTCCGTGAGAGGTTTCGCTATTAATAGCGGGAACCCGCGTAAATATCAGCAAGAACCTGCAACCCGCCGTCCGCTGCGAGGGAACAAGTCCAGCTCAACCCCAAGCACCCCATGCTAGTCGCGACACTCAAGCCTAAACCGCTCAACTGTGGGAGCTGTCGAGCCCCAGCGAGGCGGCGATGGGATCGACTCGGTGTTCCCGGTGGATCCCACCCACCCGCATCACCGCTGCAACTTGGCCCGCTTTTTCTTCTTCGCATGAAAATGCCGAAAATGTGCATCCTGCGCCGCCGCCAGCAACTCCCGATCCCCTCGCGTATCGCCCCAGGCCCTGAGCCGATACTCCCCCAGGTCCCCGTACACCGCCTCAAGCCGCAGCACCTTATTCTCACACCGGCAGTTATTCCCGGTGAGCCTGCCGGTCAACACCCCGTCGACCACCTCAAGCTCAGTGCCAATCAACTTGATCCCAAGCCGATCGGCAAACGGCTGCAGCACCAACGCCGGCGACGCCGAACACAGCGTCACCACCGCCCCCGAGCCCAACTCCTGCTCCACCGACAACACCCCCGCCGGGCGCATCAACCGCGCCCAATTGCGCTGGCAATACTCCTCGGCCTTCTGCTGCACCCACGTCTTCTCCACCCCGGTCATAAAGGTGCGGATCAACTGCGCCTTCAACTCATCCCGGCTGATCTGCCGCACCAAAAAGCGCAGCCCAGGCACCGCCAGCTTGACCATCCGGCCATAAAACTCGCCGGTGCCAAAGGCAAACTTGAGGAAGGGCACGAAACTGTCGTGGTGGGTCAGGGTGCCGTCGAAGTCAAAGACGGAGAGTACTTTGGCGTCAACGGGGCCGGCTTCGAGCATGTCTGGGTTCACGAGTGGTCCTTGATCAGGTGGGGCGGGTTCTCATAACGTTGTGACTGGTCCCCACTGCATGGGTTCAGGCTAATAACGGTTATGCAATTCAGATCATCCAGGGGAGGCGCTGTTGTTCTTCTACTGGCAATGATCAGCGGGAGTTTACCCGGTCGGGCATAGGAATGAACGTCGGAAGGTATCCGGCATTGTTACTGCGCGGACCAGGAAGAGCGTGTTGGTTGTCCGTCCGAACACCAGCCCGGACGGAGCCCTCTGCTAGATTCAGCGTGTCGAATGACCCGCAGACTGGAAATATTCAGCTACTTTTTGCAACCAAGTCTTACTCGGCGGAACCCGTCGGCGAGTCCGGTTAAGCAACAGATACGGCATATCCCGCAACCGAATCCAACCTTCGTCCTGCCAATGCAAAAGGCTCAACGACATCTCCGGCCAATCCAGCAAGCTCAGCATTGGGCGGTCCGTGGATCTTGATTGTTGTTTATCACGTAAAGTCGGTACGACTTGATGGGTCAACCATTCACGCAGCAGGCGATGCCCTGGCGCGTAGTGATACACCAGCAATGCATATACACCGGACTCGCTGATCATCAGCATGTTTTCAGGCTGACCGTGATAGCGGATTTCCAGCGTTTGCCGTTGATCCTCATCGAGCTTGCTGACCTTGCGCTCGTCCAAGTAGAGACCAGTCAGGCGCCCAAGGTCGCGGGCACAAAACCAAGGCTGGTTCTCAAGGAGCAGAGCGTGCAGTTGCAGGTTGTGGCGGGTGTAGACGGTAGGTTCATGCATGACACACCTCCGGGCCGGAGCGTGTATGAGAAATGGTGCGGGTGCTGCGAATGTCCTTCGCTGGGGATGCAAAGTATCCAGGCATTTCCGTTACCTCTGGTTGCTTTCTTAGGGCATGCGTTATGGGTGTCGGGAGCTAAGAAACCCACCAGAGACGGGCCGGACATATTCCCCTTTCGGGTCTTGTATTCGCCCACTCCCGACATAACGGGGATTTTTCACAGGCGTAGAGAAACCGCTGGCGAAAAAAAGCCGCATGGCTGTCGGGTGCGGAGGACCGCTCTGGTTGAGGCGTTTCTTAGGCGCCGAGTTGGGAGGGTAGGTGGACGGTTGAAGGTGGTCAAGCTATCAAGATTATTCATCATATTTCAGCGGTGGTGCGCTGACTATCGAGTTCGGGGTCGATCATTTTTTGGATTTCAGTTCGCAAAGCATCTCTGTTTTTTGTCTGGCATTCCCAGATGATCGATACGCGCCAACCTGCTGCTTCAAGTGCTCGCTGAGCCTTCGTATCTCTCTCAACGTTTTTTGCGAGCTTAGGTAACCAAAAATCTAATCTGCTTTTGGGCGTATATGCGTATTTACATCCGGGGTGCCTATGCCAGAAGCAGCCGTGAACGAATAAACATAATCGGTGCTTCGAGAATACCAAGTCTGGCGTTCCCGGTAGGTCCTTTCGGTGTAGACGATAGCGAAGCCCCAGCTCATGGCACGCCGACCGGACAATCATTTCGGGCTTCGTGTTTTTGCCCTTGATTTTGGACATGTTTTTAGACCGCTGCTCCTGGGTGACTACGTCTGCACTCATTTAGGTTCCACTCAATGGAAAACTTGCTTTCAACCAAATCAGTACCGTAGCGCTGTCCTGTAGGCCAGTTTCTCTCAGTAGCTCCACAAGGTCTTTGCCGGCAAGAATCATTACAGGGTGACCGTCCTCCACGATTTCCTTATAGGCTTGATCATGTAGCCATGATGTCGTGACGATTACGCCAAATTGACGGTGCCGAAGGCGAGAGATCAGCCTTGAAACCTCCCTGACACCCACAGAGTTATTCGTACCGTAACACTTGGCTTCAATAGCAAAGTCTACGAGCACTGAGGTCTCAGGTCTCCCGATCCGAAGTCTGCCAATACCATCCCGCCCCCCGTCTCGATATCGCCGTGTCAGGTCCAGCTCGACAGTATCGGGCAAGCACACCCTAACCAAGTGGGCTGCACACTCCTCGAATGCGTAAGGGTCTGACTCGAAGTGTTTATGTAAGATCGCCAACGTCTTGACATCATCTTTCAAGGTTGGGAGCTGGTCTTTCTTTGACCTGATGGGTTGTGAGCGTTTGGCGATCAGAGGGGTGTATTGGCCTGTTTTCACCCATTTAAGCCATCCTGCCGGAGCATTCTCGCTGTCGTTCGCTCGTACGCCTGAAATAATATCCGTAAGCCATGCCCTGGGGATCTCTGGCAGGTCGAGAATGGTGAAGGTGGCTCTGTAATTCTGAAATCGCTGACCTTTGCTCGCGTGCCAGACTGCTACCAAATCATCATTGTGAGTGCTTCCAATTCTGCCGGGCACTGCCAGTCCCCTGAAAATCATGTCGCGATAGATACCAGCCTTGGTGAAAACGAAAATTGGTGGGATATCCGCCCGTAAGCCGGAGTGTTGCCGTTCGAAAATTAGCTCTAAAAGATTGTTGCCATACCGGTTGGTTTCGTCCAATTTACGCCCCGGCTTCTTGTTATCGCCATAATAGGTAAACACACCTGTGGAGAGGTCCAGCTCATCGGGCCAGTCAAGATCCTCCATGCTCGACAGCAGTGCGATGAGACGCGGGTCGTTGCGCTTTCCTCTGATTCGGAAGCCGCCTTGGTTACTGAGGTTAAGAAGCTTCGTCAGAGGGTCGTCACTCGAATTGCCGTTTCGGCTACCTGAGTAGCGCGCATCGATCACCAAATCTGAGCTTGATAGCTCATCAACTGTGTAAACCAGGTTCTCGTTCATGGTGGTGTCCTTGTGCCATTAAGGTTGAATGGTGCCGGGAACCTGGTAACCTGGCTAGAAGATAAAATTAAAGGCTGTGTAATGGATCAGATTCGTACGTTTGACATGTTCTGTGGGGCAGGTGGCAGCAGCTTGGGGGCTCGTGAAGGTGGTGCGAAAATCATGGGCGGAGTCGATTTGTGGGGGCCAGCGGTCGAGTCCTTCAAGCTGAATTTTCCTGAGGCGCATGTTTTTCAAGAAGACCTACGGATTCTGACGCCCGAAGATGTTTTATTGAAAACCGGACCAATAGATTTACTTATCTCGTCCCCTGAGTGCACACATCACACATGCGCGCGTGGAGCCAAACCTCGTTCTGAAGAAAGTAAGGACACCGCCTTTCAAGTAATCAGATACGCAGAGGTAATGAAGCCTAGATGGATTACGCTGGAAAATGTTGTGCATATGAAGCCTTGGGGTAGGTATAAAGAGTTGATGCAGGAGCTTATTCGTTTGAAATATAACGTGCGTGAGCAAGTTATAGACGCTTCGGGCTTCGGTGTGGCTCAGCGTCGACGTAGGCTTTTTATGATTGCTGACTTAGTAGATATGCCAAGTCCGGTGTTGCCATTAAACACAGTTTATAAGAATGTTTGGGATATTTTAGATAAAACTGAAAAGTACAAAATGACTCCGCTACGCCGACCAAATCGGGCGAAAGAAACCCTTGCACGTGCTGATCGTGCGATTGCTGAGCTGGGGGAAAATACATCATTTTTGATTGTATATTATGGTACTGATGGTGGTGGGGGGTGGCAGCGAATGGATTCCCCTTTGAGAACTATTACAACAGTTGATCGATTTGCCTATGTCAGACCCAGCCCTCAAGGGCATCTGATGCGTATGCTTCAACCTGACGAGCTGCGGAAAGCTATGGGGTTTCCAGAAAAATACAATTTTCCGAATGTGACTAGGCGTGAAAAGGTAAAGTTAATGGGGAACGCAGTTTGTTCCCCTGTTATGGAAGCTATTATTGCATCTTTACTAGAGTCGGAAAAGCTAAGAAAAAATAGTGATGCTGCATGAGTTTAACTGCACCGTCAATAAATGACGGTGCAGTTCGGTAGCTAAGAGAATCGCATTACACCCGGTCTGCGAGTGTAAGTAGTGTATTGGTGGGAGAGTTCGTCTATCATTGTCCTTCTAAGACGCAATATTGGAGTCAGGGGCATAGTTTTTAAAGCTGTCGAGGGTACTGCCAAAAATCTTCTGCAGGAAACTATAATAACCTTCTCAACCCCTTGGTGTTCAACAGTGCCAATTGAGTGCAGCGCATCGCGAGCAAGCTTACCATCTAGCTCGCAAAACCTTTTGTCTTCAGATGGCAGTATTACACCAAGTAAATATCTCTGAGTTACTACTTTTCCTTGCACATCATCGCATTCTGGAGAAAGTGAGATCAAACACGGCGATAATCTCTTAGGAAGGTCGGGGGTGCTTCGGGCTTCTTGGTATAAGACGCGCTCTCCGCCTTGAACTATGAACTCATCCAGCATTAAAGTTCGCCATTTTGATGCAAAGCACTGAGAAAAGAACTTGTCGAAGTCATCTTCGTTAATGGTGGATATCGTTCCGCGAAGATTGTGATGTGCATTTGGAACTGTTATTTCTTCTACGAGATAATAGGAGTGCAGTTTTGCGGCGCTTACTCCAGGGGGAAGAGTTAGCTTTGCTTTTGATAATTTTTCTTTGATGTGGTCAAAAGCGTTGCTTGCATCATTGGGTAGTGAGTATCTAAATTGATCTTCTAAAATTGGTAGTAATGCGTTGTCAATAGCTCGTAAAGGATCTAGCTTTGCATTTTCTCTACCGACAGCTTCTTGTGCCAGATATGCTATCAAGTCGAGCCATGCATCTGCTGGAGCATCTGCACGAAGGCTTTCTGAGATTTTGAATAAACTGTTACTCACTGCATTGGCTGCAAGGAATGCCCTCTCTTCCCATTCCATTACGGCTTTAAGAGTGGGGCATTTTGCGATTTCAGTTAATATAAGATTTCTGAAATGGTTTGGCTCTTGCTCTTCAACTTCCTGCGCATCGTCATCAATGTCTGTCAGAACTGCGTTTTTGTTTATAAAACCAAAGAATACTGGAACCTGTATTCCTAGATCATCGGCGCGGTCTTTGAGTGTTTGGACAATTTCGGCTTCATCGTCCGCGAATTTTGACCAAAATATTAGACCGTAAGGCCCCTGAATAGCGATTTTTCGTAAAAACGGACCTAAAATTCCGATGTTGTCAATTCCACTAATTCCGCTAGTGGGAGTTAAATGAATGTCAGAAAAAATTAATCGTAGGCCGTTGCAAGGCTCAAGGACTTCAGGCGTAATAGCACCATCTTCTACGTGATATGAAATAGCTCCAAAGCCCGCTCTTCCTAGTGCACGCACGATAATATCTAAGTGTTTTCTTTGATCATCAAGAACTACAACCCTTGCGAACGCTCTCATTTTTTAATCCTTAAATTGGAGAACAACTGCAGATCCATCATAGTTTTTAGAGAAGCCAAGGTCTTCTCGAAGCTCTTCGGCGGGGCAGATTATGAGCTTGCCCTGTATTGATTCCATCACTAGTCGAGCGTAATAGAGTCCTAATCCCATTCCTCCTGTTTTTGTTGTTGCGAAGGGCTTGCCAATCGCCTCCTCTGGAAGTTGAAAGCCAGGGCCGTTGTCAATAACGGCGATGATGCCTTCTTTCAGTTCTGGATCCCAAGTTGAAATAATAAGAATTGCAGCGTCTAATTCGCTGTTATCTCTTTCTTTACGATACCTCGACCAATAAATTGCATTGTCGATTATATTGCTAAGAGCTCCTATTATTAGATTTATCGGACCTTTTACATTGAAATTGATTGCTTCGTCGCTATCGGATGTACGATTTGAAAGAACTATTTCATGGCGAGGGAAGCGATGTTCATGCATTGCAAGAACTCGTTTTGTAAGTTCCTCCGCGGGGAGTGTTTTTGTTTTCTCTTTTTTTAATAATGGCTTGAATGTGGCGAGTAAGCTTCTCAAGTGGGTAACGGTTTTCTGAATTGCTTCAGGGTTTACGTTTGTTTCCAATTGATGAACTATTCTATCGACTCCGTGCACCATCTCGTGAAATGCTAGGTTAATATTCATTGCCGCAACACCGGATGCGGTCATTACTTCTCTATATCTATCCAACTCATTTTTGATAGAGATCAATGCAGGCCCAATTTCTGCCTGTAGTTTATGCTTAGATGCCGTTTTCTTGATTTTATCAATCGCTTGATCAAACGGGGGGATAATACCCTCGCCTTTAATTGCTACGTCAATTGCGGTTCGGTCCGCCGAGTGGCGACTTTCGAATCGTTCAAATATACTTAATGTTATTCTTCTAAGGGTTTTGTAGCTTTCGTTTTCGTCAAATCCCTCTCGGTTTGTTTTTTCTTGTAGAAGGGAACTTTGCTCTAGAGAGAGGTTTATATATGAGACGATGCTGTTGGTACCAAACTTTCCTCCTGGCGTATTGATGCGGCGAGTGTTCAGTCGGAGCCAATCATCCCCGGGTTCGCCATAGTTAAAAACACGAATTTGATCACGATATACTCTTACACCAGACTGAGCCATGAGCCAATTCTTTAATTGTTGGGAATTGCCCATTAGTTTAAGTACTTCTGATGTTTGCAAGAAGGCGTAGATGCGACCAGTTATTGGGCCTATGCCGTGAAGTTCTTCTGGGGTTAAAAAAATATTTTTGTTCCGTTTTTCGGAAGACTTGCTTGCTAGGTCATCTTTGTCTTCAGGGATTAACGGTAGCTTTTCTGTAAAACGTTTGAAATCAGGCTTTAGACTTTTAAAACGAGGGGGATTGAATACGTAGGCGTATCGTAGTGTACCTTTTTGATCTATTCTAAATACAAATTTCCAAAGTGCATTGCCGAGCATGTCACCCACGTCAGGCAGGTCTGATATGTCATCCTCTCGACCGGGAATATTCAGTTCGACATTGAAGGAGTCGTTGGTGCTAAATGGATTTGAAAGCGATTTGACTAGGCGATATAAGTCACGAATATCTCTTCGTGTCCAATCAGAATTATGTAATTCTGTTATTTCTATGTAGGTTCCGTGTGACGAGGTAAAAAATTTAGGTGTTTCATTTTTTATAATCTTCACCTGCATTTTGTTGTCTAGATACTTTGAGCTGTTTATGAGGGAGTCCCAATCTATTGAGAACTCATATTCATCCCCATTTTTTTGTTTTGTTACTAGTTTTAGTATTTTTCCTAATTTTTGAACTGCCAGTCGACCGACACCCTTTTCGCCTAACGGTTTTCGGTTGAATTCAATAGATCTCTTCTTTCCTTCTTTTGATCTTTTTGAATCTGTTCCTATTTCAAGCCAAGCATTTATTAATGTCTCAAGTGACATTCCTGTGCCATTGTCCAGTACCGTAATAGAGGGTACTGGTTTAAGGAGGTCCAAGGTAACTGAAACTTTACTTGAGTCAGCATCATATGAGTTTTTTACTAGTTCAAAAACCGCAAGGCGATCATGCCCGATTAGTTGGTCTCCTAGTAATCTAAGGATGTGGCTCTGTACTTTTAGTTGGTGACTAGATTCCATTATGTGACCTGGCATTCAGTACGATGGTTATAGGAGGGGGTGTTTTAAGTTTTTTTGTTGACGTCTTTCCGCTTGGTAGGAAATCAAATGTAAACATACTGATTCGTTCGGCGGTTGTCTACCAAACTGACGGATGTGCTTATTCGCGGGTCCTCAGGCTTAGTAATTCTTTGTTTTTTAAGTTGTTTGTAGAACTCAACGCAAAAAAAAGGCCGCTATGTAAGCAGCCTTTTCAACTGAGGATTTAGTCCCAGCTCAACGCCCCACCCGTCTGATACTCAATAACCCGAGTCTCAAAGAAATTCTTCTCTTTCTTCAAGTCCATGATCTCGCTCATCCAAGGGAACGGGTTAGTCGTCCCCGGATACTCTTCCTTCAACCCAATTTGCGACAGGCGACGGTTAGCGATGAACTTCAAATAGTCTTCCATCATCGCGGCGTTCATACCGAGCACCCCGCGCGGCATGGTATCCCGCGCATATTCAATCTCCAGCTGCGTCCCCTGCAGGATCATCTGGGTCGCTTCTTCCTTCATCTCGGCATCCCACAGGTGTGGGTTTTCGATCTTGATCTGGTTGATCACGTCGATACCGAAGTTCAGGTGCATCGACTCATCGCGCAGGATGTACTGGAACTGCTCGGCCACGCCGGTCATTTTGTTGCGGCGGCCCATGGACAAAATCTGGGTGAAGCCGCAGTAGAAGAAGATGCCTTCCAGCACGCAGTAGTAGGCGACCAGGTTGCGCAGCAGTTCCTTGTCGGTGTCGACGGTGCCGGTTTCGAACTTCGGATCGGAGATCGAGCGGGTGTATTTCAGGCCCCAGGCTGCCTTCTTAGCCACCGATGGAATCTCGTGGTACATGTTGAAGATCTCGCCTTCATCCATGGCCAACGATTCGATGCAGTACTGGTAGGCGTGGGTGTGGATCGCTTCTTCGAAGGCCTGGCGCAGGATGTACTGGCGGCACTCCGGGTTGGTGATCAGGCGGTAGACGGCCAGGACCAGGTTATTGGCGACCAGGGAGTCGGCGGTGGAGAAGAAGCCGAGGTTGCGCATGACGATGCGGCGTTCGTCGTCGGTCAGGCCTTCGGGGTTTTTCCACAGGGCGATGTCGGCGGTCATGTTGACCTCTTGCGGCATCCAGTGGTTGGCGCAGCCGTCGAGGTACTTCTGCCAGGCCCAGTCGTACTTGAAAGGCACGAGTTGGTTGAGGTCGGCGCGGCAGTTGATCATGCGCTTTTCGTCAACGGCGACGCGGGCGGAGGCGCCTTCGAGTTCGGCGAGGCCTTCGGCGACGTCGAGTTTGTCCAAGGCGGCCTTGGCGCGCACGATGGCGGCGGAGTCACTGGCGGTGACGGCGCGTGCTTCGATGGCGGCAGCGGCACCGGCACCGTCGAGGCGGTCCATGTTGGCTTCGGTGGCGTGGCCGGCGTTGGCGCCTTTGGTGGCTACTTCACCGTCTTCTTCTTTGTCGAATTCGTCCCAGCTCAGCATGACGTGTCGTCTCCTGCGTGAGGGCTCAAAGGTGCCCGTGTGAAACCGGATGGTTGGGTGTTCACACGGCCCTCGGGCCGCGGTGGATCTTAAGGAATCGTTTGTTGCAACAGCTCGCGCAGGCAAATAAACGGAATTGGGTAACGGGTACTGCATGAGGCTTGAGGGGCGGAGCGGTGGATGCATACTCCAGCGCAGGCTCAAGATCTGGCTCTTCGTCCCTGTGTAAAGGGATATTGCAGGCCCGATTTACCCGCGCATTATAGGGAAAAATTCGGCTTTGTGTTGCGGCGGATGGTCTCGGATCAGAGACAAAAAGGCGGCTATTTGAGCCAGAGTGAGGGTTTGCGGGGGGTTGATGGGGTAGGAAATTTTTGACGGGCGGTGGGCTATTTATTGTGGGGAAGAGGGGAGGGCTTTTTGAGGGCGGGAAGGGAGGACCGGTTCTTTGCCGCAAGAACGATTTCTTGCGGCGAATAAGATCCGGGTCTGTTCCAACTAACGAAGTTGTTATCCGTTAGAGCAACCATTACCCATGACATGGTAATTAAGGATATGGCGCTGACCCTGGGAGTCTTCATATTCCATCTTTACCGGCACAACTTCGCAGACTTCCGGGATTGTGCTCATGGACAATACTTTGGCCACGTCCAGCTTGGTGCTATAGGTGTAGTCCTCGACAATCGGGGCGTTCTGGCCGGCCAGCTCGGTCGGGGCCTCGTCGGCCAGGGCGGCGGTGGCGCACAAGCTGCTGAGGGCCATAACTACGAGAGCTTTCATTTCTTTACTTACCTTCTTCAGGGCGAAAGGGGTCACGGGGCCCTTGTGAGGCCACGTGTGTAACTTAGGATTGGTTAGTTCGGATTAACGTGCCTTCGTGGGGGCTGTTACGTTGTTAATCACTGTTGTATTAATCACAATGCCTTGGTTGGCGGAAGTGATTCTAGGCCTGCGGGTTATATTCATATACCCGTGCTTTTGATAAAGACTATTGGCGGTTTTTGTAACAATCCCGTGATAAAGGTTTTTTCACCCACCCGCAAAGCCCCGCAGGCTGCGGGCCAGAGCGGTAAACGGGGATAGCAGGGCATTTTGTAGGGTCTTGTTACTACCATCGTCGAATGGTTCTATAGGCCCACCCCGGATACAACTGGGTCATACAACAACAACTATGTCACCGAGGTAAGAAAGATGAGTGCGGCTTCCCTGTACCCCGTTCGCCCCGAAGTAGCAGCCAACACGCTGACCGACGAGGCAACCTACAAGGCCATGTACCAGCAGTCGGTGGTCAACCCCGACGGTTTCTGGCGCGAGCAAGCCAAGCGCCTTGACTGGGTCAAGCCTTTCACCGCGGTGAAGCAGACCTCTTTCGACGATCACCATGTCGACATCAAGTGGTTCGCCGATGGCACCCTGAACGTTTCCTACAACTGCCTGGACCGTCACCTCGCCGAGCGCGGCGACCAGGCGGCGATCATCTGGGAGGGCGATGACCCGGCCGAGAGCCGTACCATCACCTACCGCGAGCTGCACGAAGAAGTCTGCAAGTTCGCCAACGCCCTGCGTGGCCAGGATGTACACCGCGGCGACGTGGTAACCATCTATATGCCGATGATTCCCGAAGCCGTGGTCGCCATGCTGGCGTGTACCCGCATCGGTGCGATCCATTCCGTGGTGTTTGGTGGTTTCTCGCCGGAGGCCCTGGCCGGTCGCATCATCGACTGTAAGTCGAAGGTGGTGATCACGGCCGATGAAGGCATTCGCGCCGGTAAGAAGATTCCGCTGAAGGCCAACGTCGACGACGCGCTGACCAACCCGGAAACCAGCAGCATCCAGAAGGTCATCGTGTGCAAGCGCACCAATGGTTCGATCAAGTGGAACCAGCATCGCGACATCTGGTACGAAGACCTGATGAAAGTGGCGGGCACCGTGTGTGCGCCCAAAGAGATGGGCGCCGAAGAAGCGCTATTCATCCTCTACACCTCAGGTTCCACCGGCAAGCCGAAAGGCGTGCAGCACACCACCGGCGGCTACCTGTTGTACGCGGCCCTGACCCACGAGCGCGTATTCGACTACCGCCCGGGCGAAATCTACTGGTGCACCGCCGACGTCGGCTGGGTCACCGGCCACACGTATATTGTCTACGGCCCGCTGGCCAATGGCGCGACCACCTTGCTGTTCGAAGGTGTGCCGAACTACCCGGACATTACCCGGGTGGGCAAGATCGTCGACAAGCACAAGGTCAATATCCTCTACACCGCCCCGACCGCGATCCGCGCGATGATGGCGTCCGGCACCGCTGCCTGCGAAGGCGTCGATGGCAGCAGCCTGCGCCTGTTGGGCTCGGTGGGTGAGCCGATCAACCCGGAAGCGTGGGACTGGTACTACAAGAATGTCGGCCAATCCCGTTGCCCGATCGTCGACACCTGGTGGCAGACCGAAACCGGCGCCACCCTGATGAGCCCGCTGCCGGGTGCCCATGCACTCAAGCCGGGTTCTGCCGCACGGCCGTTCTTCGGCGTGGTGCCGGCGCTGGTGGACAACCTGGGCAACATCATCGAAGGCGCCGCCGAAGGCAACCTGGTGATTCTCGACTCGTGGCCAGGCCAGGCCCGTACCCTGTACGGCGACCATGACCGTTTTGTCGACACGTACTTCAAGACCTTCCGTGGCATGTACTTCACCGGTGACGGCGCCCGTCGCGATGAAGATGGCTACTGGTGGATCACCGGCCGTGTGGATGACGTGTTGAACGTATCCGGCCACCGCATGGGCACCGCCGAGATCGAAAGCGCCATGGTTGCCCACCCTAAAGTCGCCGAAGCGGCGGTGGTGGGTGTGCCGCACGACATCAAGGGCCAGGGCATCTATGTGTACGTGACCCTGAAGAATGGCGAAGAACCCAGCGAAGCCCTGCGCCTGGAGCTGAAGAACTGGGTGCGCAAGGAAATCGGGCCGATTGCCTCGCCGGACGTCATCCAGTGGGCACCGGGCTTGCCGAAGACGCGCTCGGGGAAAATCATGCGGCGTATCCTGCGCAAGATTGCCACGGCCGAGTACGACGGGCTGGGCGATATTTCCACCCTGGCGGACCCAGGTGTAGTGGCGCATTTGATTGAGACACACAAGACCATGAATGTCGCGTAAGGCGGGGTAGGTGGGAAAGAGCCCCATTCGGTGTATGCCGAGTGGGGCTTTTTTATGATTTCTCAAAATCACCGCCTTTCCTACATTTGGATTGCAATCCAAGGTGGGTAGGGGGGAGGGTCTGACAGGCCCGCATGATCATCAGGCAAATAAATATCGGTTTTTCGCGTAGGAGGTTTCTGAATGTTACCGAGTGGCACAAATGTGTAACCCATCGCCCAAACCTGAGGCAAAGGGCTACGCTTATGCCCCGAAAAACCGCGCCTTAGACACCCCGAGCCATAAGATTAAACGCCACACTTGCCGTGCTAGAAGGGTTTGCGAATAATAGGCCCGCAATTTGCAGCATCAACAGGTTTAATATCTTTTGTCTCTGCATAAAATTCAGAGGCTGTCAATGTGCTGGAACCGCTTTCTCAGTGCTTCTGTAAATTGTTGTCGCATTGAGGAAATATCGGCTTCCGGCCTGTCGTTAGAATGCCGATCACTCGCTCGTCGTCTCCACTGTTGAACTGGTGTAGGACGCAGCACCGCTATTCGGTTTCACTCAGTCGCATCGTGGGCCATGGCTCATACTGCTGTTTTGCCCTATACCGATGGAGTCCCAAGATGAAGAAACTCGTGCTGTTGGGCGCCCTGGCGCTGTCCGTGCTGTCCATGCAGGCTTTCGCTGAAGGCAAGCCCCTGAAAATTGGTATCGAAGCGGCCTACCCTCCGTTTGCCTCCAAGGCACCGGATGGCAGCATCGTCGGTTTTGACTACGACATCGGCAACGCCCTGTGCGAAGAGATGAAGGTCAAGTGCACCTGGGTCGAGCAAGAGTTCGACGGCCTGATCCCTGCGCTCAAAGTGCGCAAGATCGACGCGATCCTGTCGTCCATGTCCATCACGGAAGACCGCAAGAAGTCCGTGGACTTCACCAACCGTTACTACCTCAGCCCAGCGCAACTGGTGATGAAGGAAGGCACCACCGTCAGCGACAGCCTGGATGAATTGAAGGGCAAGAAGATCGGTGTGCAGCGCGGTTCGATCCACGATCGTTTCGCCAAGGAAGTCTTGGCTCCTAAAGGCGCCACTGTTGTGCCTTACAGCTCGCAGAACGAAATCTACCTGGACGTGGAAGCCGGTCGCCTCGACGGCACCGTGGCCGACGCCACCCTGCTGCAAGACGGCTTCCTGAAGACGCCAGCCGGTAAAGGCTACGCGTTCGTGGGCCCACAGTTCACCGACGCCAAGTACTTCGGTGACGGCATCGGCATCGCCGTACGCAAAGGCGACAAGGAAAACCTCGACCGCATCAACGCAGCCATTGCCGCGATCCGTGCCAACGGCGAATACAAGAAAATCCAGGACAAGTACTTCGACTTCGATATTTACGGCGCTGACGCCAAGTAAATCGTCGCAGCGATCTGTCCGAAATGGCGCAAGCAACAGAATTCCTGCGGTTTGCGCCATTTTTTCATCCCCCTTTTCGAGGACCTGAATCATGTTGAAAGGCTACGGGGCCGTCATCCTCGATGGCGCATGGTTGACGCTTCAGCTCGCCTTGTCGTCCATGGCCTTGGCCATTGTTCTGGGTCTGATCGGGGTCGCGTTACGCCTGTCGCCGGTGCGCTGGTTGGCCTGGCTGGGTGACTTGTACTCCACGGTGATCCGCGGGATCCCCGACCTGGTGCTGATCCTGCTGATTTTCTACGGTGGTCAGGACCTGCTTAACCGCGTCGCGCCGATGCTCGGCTATGACGACTATATCGACTTGAACCCCTTGGCCGCCGGTATCGGCACCCTGGGTTTCATCTTTGGCGCCTACCTCTCGGAAACCTTCCGTGGCGCCTTCATGGCCATCCCCAAGGGCCAGGCTGAAGCCGGCCTGGCGTATGGCATGAGCAGCTTCCAGGTGTTTTTCCGGGTGATGGTGCCGCAGATGATCCGGCTGGCGATCCCCGGGTTTACCAACAACTGGCTGGTACTCACCAAGGCCACCGCGCTGATCTCGGTGGTGGGCCTGCAAGACATGATGTTCAAGGCCAAGCAGGCGGCTGATGCCACCCGCGAGCCTTTTACCTTCTTCCTCGCAGTGGCGGCGATGTACCTGGTGATCACCAGCGTGTCGTTGCTGGCCCTGCGTCATCTTGAGAAGCGCTACTCGGTAGGCGTAAGGGCGGCTGATCTATGATCTTCGACTACAACGTCATCTGGGAGGCCATGCCGCTGTACCTTGGCGGCCTGCTGACCACCCTGAAACTGCTCGCCATCTCGCTGTTCTTCGGCCTGCTCGCCGCCTTGCCCCTGGGCTTGATGCGTGTGTCCAAGCAACCGGTCGTCAACGGCGTTGCCTGGCTCTACACCTACGTGATCCGCGGCACGCCGATGCTGGTGCAGCTGTTCCTGATCTACTACGGCCTGGCGCAGTTCGAAGCGGTGCGCGAGAGCTTCCTGTGGCCACTGCTGTCCAGTGCGACCTTCTGCGCGTGCCTGGCCTTTGCGATCAACACCAGCGCCTACACCGCCGAGATCATTGCCGGTAGCCTCAAGGCCACCCCCAATGGCGAGATCGAAGCGGCCAAGGCCATGGGCATGTCGCGCTACAAGCTGTACCGCCGCATCCTGCTGCCGTCGGCCCTGCGCCGCGCGCTACCGCAGTACAGCAACGAAGTGATCATGATGCTGCAGACCACCAGTCTCGCGTCCATCGTCACCCTGATCGACATCACCGGTGCCGCGCGCACGGTCAACGCGCAGTTTTACCTGCCGTTCGAAGCCTACATCACCGCCGGCGTGTTCTACCTGTGCCTGACCTTTATCCTGGTGCGCCTGTTCAAGTTGGCCGAGCGCCGCTGGCTGAGCTACCTGGCTCCACGGAAGCACTGATATGGAACGTATCGATCACCTGTTGCCCTGGGGCCACCTGGGCTGCGAGCGCCAACTGAGCGTGTTCCGTTTCGGCAGTGGCGAGCGCAAGGCCTATATCCAGGCCAGCCTGCACGCCGATGAATTGCCCGGCATGCGCGCCGCGTGGGAGCTGAAAAAACGCCTCGCCGAACTTGAAGCGCAAGGTGCCCTCAACGGCGTGATCGAGCTGGTGCCGGTGGCCAACCCGATGGGCCTGGGCCAGTTGCTGCAAGGCAGCCACCAGGGCCGTTTCGAAGTGGGCAGCGGCAAGAATTTCAACCGCGATTTCGTTGAGTTGAGCGAGCCGGTGGCCGAGTTGCTCACAGGCAAGCTGGGGGATGATGCTCACGCCAACGTGCGCATGATTCGCCAAGCGATGGCCGATGCGCTCAACGCATTGCCCGAGCCGAGCAGCCAATTGCAAGGCATGCAACGCATCCTGCTGAGCCATGCGTGCAGCGCCGATATCGTCCTCGACCTGCACTGCGACGCCGAAGCTGCACTGCACATGTACGCGCTGCCCCAGCACTGGCCGCAGTGGCGTTCGCTGTCGGCGCACTTGAATGTGAAAGTCGGTCTGCTCGCGGAAGATTCCGGCGGCAGCTCGTTTGATGAGGCCTGCTCGTTGCCGTGGCTGCGTCTGTCCCGCGCCTTCCCTGACGCGCAGATCCCGCTGGCCTGCCTGGCGACTACCTTGGAGTTGGGCGGTCAAGCGGACACCGGTCGTGACGAAGCGATCTTCCACGCCGAAGGCATCCTCGCGTTTCTCGCCGAGCAAGGCCTGATCAAGGGCGAATGGCCGGCGCCGCAACACGAACCGTGTGAAGGCGTGCCCTTCGAAGGCACCGAATTGCTGTTCGCGCCCCACGCCGGGGTGATCAGTTACCTGCGTAAAGCCGGCGACTGGATCGAGAAGGGCGAGCCGATTTTTGAAGTGATTGACCCCCTGGAAGACCGCGTGAGCATTATCTGCGCAGGCACCTCGGGGGTGTTGTTTGCCGTTGAACGGCTACGTTATGCCCAAGCGGGTTTCTGGCTGGCCAAGGTGGCGGGGCGCGAAGCGCTGCGTCACGGGCGCTTGCTCAACGACTGACCACCTGTTTTTGTGAGAACCGACCGCATGTACAAACTTGAAGTCCAAGACCTGCATAAACGCTATGGCAGTCATGAAGTGCTCAAAGGCGTGTCCCTGGCCGCCGCGGCCGGTGATGTGATCAGCATCATCGGTTCCAGTGGTTCGGGCAAAAGTACCTTTTTGCGCTGCATCAACCTGCTGGAGCAACCCCACGCCGGCAAGATCCTGCTCAATAACGAAGAGCTGAAACTGGTGGCCAACAAGGACGGCGCCATGAAGGCCGCCGACCCTAAGCAACTGCAACGCATGCGCTCGCGCCTGTCGATGGTGTTCCAGCATTTCAACCTGTGGTCGCACATGACCGCGATTGAAAACGTGATGGAAGCCCCGGTGCATGTGCTGGGCGTGTCGAAGAAAGAGGCCCGTGAAAAGGCCGAGCACTATTTGGCCAAGGTCGGCGTGGGCCATCGCAAGGATGCGTTCCCCGGCCACATGTCCGGGGGCGAGCAGCAGCGCGTGGCGATCGCCCGTGCCCTGGCGATGGAGCCTGAGGTGATGCTGTTCGACGAACCCACCTCGGCCCTCGACCCCGAGCTGGTGGGCGAAGTGCTCAAGGTCATGCAGGACCTGGCCCAGGAAGGCCGCACCATGGTGGTGGTGACCCACGAAATGGGCTTTGCCCGTGAAGTGTCGAACCAGCTGGTGTTCTTGCATAAAGGCATCGTCGAAGAGCGTGGCAACCCGCGGGAAGTGCTGGTCAACCCGCAGTCCGAGCGGTTGCAGCAGTTCCTGTCCGGCAGCTTGAAATAATCAAGGCCGCTGCTTTCCCCCTGTAGGAGCGAGCTTGCTCGCGAAGATCGTCAACGATAACGCGGGAAGCCTGATGCCCCGTGGTGTTCTCAGGTTTTTCGCGAGCAAGCTCGCTCCTACAGGAAAGCAGGTCTTTATCGTTTTTGAGCTTTGTGTTGGTTTACGGGCTAGCATTGGCCTCTGTCTTCATTACTGTTACTCGCTTCGGATAGCACTCCATGACCGCCCATAAAATTGGTTTCCTGATTTGGCCCAGCACAAAAGCACTCACGCTTGCGCTGGCTGAGGAGGCCTTGCGCGTTGCTCAGCGGGTGCATCCGGATGTGGTCTACGAGTTGTCGTTTCTGCTCGCAGAACCGGCGACCGAAGGGGCCTGGCAATTGCCGGGTGAGCCGTGGGCCGGCAAGCTGGAAGGTTTCCAGAAGCTGTTCCTGTTGGCTGACGAACCGCCCACGGCTATTGCCTCCCAGCTCAGCACTGCGCTCAAGCAGTTGGTGCGTGCTGGTTGTGTGATCGGCGGCTTGTCAGCGGGTGTGTACCCGCTGGCTCAGTTGGGTCTGCTGGATGGCTACCGCGCCGCTGTGCACTGGCGCTGGCAGGACGATTTTGCCGAGCGCTTCCCTAAGGTCATTGCCACCAGCCACCTGTTCGACTGGGACCGTGACCGTTTGAGCGCCTGCGGTGGCATGTCGGTACTCGACCTGTTGCTGGCGGTGCTGGCCCGCGACCACGGCGCCGAGCTGGCGGGCGCGGTGTCGGAAGAACTGGTGGTGGAGCGCATCCGCGAAGGCGGCGAGCGCCAGCGCATTCCCTTGCAAAATCGCCTGGGCTCCAGCCATCCGAAGCTGACCCAGGCGGTGTTGCTGATGGAAGCCAACATCGAAGAACCGCTTACCACCGACGAGATCGCCCAGCACGTGTGCGTGTCGCGACGACAACTGGAACGGATCTTCAAGCAATACCTCAATCGCGTTCCCAGCCAGTACTACCTGGAACTGCGCCTGAACAAGGCGCGCCAGATGTTGATGCAAACCAGCAAATCGATCATCCAGATCGGCCTGTCCTGCGGCTTCTCGTCGGGGCCGCATTTCTCCAGCGCCTACCGCAACTTCTTTGGCGCCACCCCACGTGAAGATCGCAACCAGCGGCGCAGCAGCAGCCCGTTCGAGTTGTCGTCAGTGCCGTCCGAGCGCGGCTGAGCATCCTCGCTTATTCCTCCATGGGTCTCGGGGTTCCCGGGGCCATCAGCGCCACGCCGAACTCGTCGAACATCGCCTCTTCCACGCCCAGTTCGTAGCCTGTCTGGCGGTAATAGTCGCGCAGCAGCTCGATGCTCTGATCGGACAGTGGGTTGCCGCTGAGGTCGGAGTCATCGTTGAGTGGCAACGGCATTTCCAACAGGTCGCTGGGCACGTCGACGATTTCGTTGTCACTCAAGTCCAGCACCCGCAGGCGGCCCAGGGCAAAGACGCCTTCCGGCACGTGTGTCAGTCCGCAGTTGTGCAGGTAGATCGACACTAGCCGTCCAAGGTTGCGGATGTCGGGAATAAATATCAGCGGGTTGTCACTCAGGTCCAGGTATTCCAGGTGGATAAGGCGTGAGAGCTGCTCTTTGCTCTCGCGGGTCAGACGGATATGGTTTTCCGCCAGCTTCAGATAGCGCAGGCGTCGGAGGCCGAACACCGAGGCGGGGATATCCAGCAGTGTGTGGCGTTCGAGGGTCAGGCTGACAAGGTTGGGGAAGCAGCGCAGCAGACCGTCCACTTGCTGGTTGGTACCGTCTCCGATGATCTCCAGCAGGCTCACGTGATCGAACTGCGCACTCAGCATCGGCATGTCCCCCAATAACTGGCCGTGGAACACCAGTTTATGGCTGTGGCGGGTGAAACCGTTGGAGTCGTCCAACTCGCCCTCCCGGCGCCAGCAGCGTTCGAGCAAATCCTTGAAGCCCAGGCGACGGATTTGTTCTTCGGCCCGCGCGCCCTCGTCCAGCACGGTGTCGAGCAGTGGGTCTCTGGAGGGGACCTCCATAGCCCAGGCTTGGAGGTGTGCCTGCAGGTCCTGATACTCGCCATCCAGGCGCGTGATGTGCAGGTCTACGGTGTCCAGGTCGCCCGGTAACTGGAAGTACACACGGCTGACCTCGCGGTTGTTGAGGCTTGGGTACAGTGCTTGTAGCTGTTGCAGTTGGGGTTGGGGGGCCGGCGCGTTCCAGTGCTCGCCAGTGGCCTGGCAGTAGGTTTTGATGCGGGCGAGGGTGTGCCGTGACAACGGATTATCCGACAGGTCAAAGGCTGCGCTGAGGGTGGCGGGCAGTTGGAAGCCTTGATCGGGAATCTGCTCGATGGCGTTGTGACTCAGGTCTACCCGTGTCCGGGCGATGTTGCCCGCCAGCAGCGCCGGTGGAATTTCCCGCAGGCCGGTGTTGCTCAGTGACAGGCTGGTCAGGGCTGTCAGGCGATTGAAGTCCGGTAGCCAGACCAGGCGGTTATTGGCCAGGTCCAGGTGTTGGAGGTGGGTCATGCTGGAAAGCACCTGGGCGCTGGCGGGGTTCAGTTCAATGGCGCAGCGATCCAGGCGCAGATGGGTCAGCCGCTCCAGTTGCGGCAGGGTCCTGGGCAAATGCATCAGGGTATAGCGCTCGATGGACAGGCGCTCCAACTGTGGAAAGCTGCGCAGAAACGCGTTGGGCTGCAGGGTGGATGCATTGCCGGACAGGCTCAGTGATGAGACATGGGGGAAGGGCGTGCTCAGGGCGGGAATATCGCCGCTGATGGGGTAGGGCAGGTTGAGTGTGAAGCGCGGGAGACGCCCTGGGGCGCGTGTGTCCTGCTCGGTTTCCCGACGCCAGCCGGCTTCGAGCGTGTCCACGAACAGTGAGCGATAGGTGCGCTCCTGGCCGGACACTTGCTCGTCGTCGGCCCAAGGTGCCAGCGTTTGGCGAATCCGCGGGTATTCGATTTCAAGCTGCGCCAGCGCTGCGCGGCCTGCGTCCAGGTTGCCCGGGAAATCGAAGATGAGCTGATTGATGTCATTGTCCGACAGCGTTGGGTAAAGGCGTCTGGCGCTTTGGATTTCGGTGCCGGGCGCGTCAATGTCCCAGCGGCCACCGGTTCTTTGGTAGTACCCCTTGACCCGCTCCAGCGTGGGTCCCGACAGCGGGTTGCTGGAGAGGTCGAACTTGCGGCTGGTTTCTACCGGCAACTCGAACAGCGCCGGAGGCAGTTCGCGGATCTGGTTATTGGACAAAACCGCCAGTTCCAACTGTGGACGGTTCAGCAGGCCTGGCGGCAAATCACGGATGCCGGTGTAGCTCAGGTCCAAGTGTTGCAGGTGGGCCATGTGGGTAACGCTGGGCGTCAGGCCCAGAGGGTTGTTATACAGGTCCAGGGTCTTCAGGCGAGTCATGCTGCCAAGGGCCACCCGAGTTTCTTCGGTCAGGGTAATGTTGCAGTCGCTCAATATCAGCGCGTCGAGGCTGGGCAGTTGCGCGATGCTTGGCGCAAGGCCACCCAGGTAAAACTGGCTGACGTTCAGGTGACGCAGGCGTGGGAACAACTGCACGAAGTCATTGATCTGCAGTGCGGTGTGCTGACCCTTGAGCTCCAGCAGGCTGATGTGCTCGAAGCGTGCCGTGAGCCTGGGCAGTTCGCCGTAGATCGGGATCGTCAGTTGCAGCTTGTGGCCATTGAGGAGCAGTTGGTCATGGTAGTGATCAATCGCGGTTTCCTGGCGCCAGCCGCGCCTGACCTCCTGGGCCCACAGGGCACGGTTGCGTCGCACGTACTGGTATTCCCGGGGCGTCAGTGGTGCTTCAGTGATGGGGTGGAAGGTGGGCGTCATGTGTTCCCAGACGGCGAGGTCGGTGTCCAGTTTGTTGTATTCGACCTGCAGGGTTATCAGGGTCGCCAAGGCGCCGCCGGGACGGCTTTCCAGGGTCTGAACCAGGTCGGCGATCTGTTCCGCAGGGAGGCTGGGCAGCAAGTGCTGGGCGCGCTGCTCAAGCGTGGGCTGCGGCTCGGCGGCTGGTGGCCGTGACGGCCCTGCTGCCTGATAACCGTCCATGCCGCCACGCAGGCGCATGACTGTGGGGTCGAACGTCGGTTTGCGGTAAGTGTCTGCGCTGAGCAAGGTGCGCAGCCGCTCGCGATCGAGCACGTGCTCGCCAATCGCCTGGCGCAGGCGCTCGCCCTGGCCGATGTGGATGTTCAGGGCGTCGCGCTGGCTATCGGGGATCGCCTGGAGGATGGCGGTGAAGAAATCGGTGTCGCCAAACACCGGGCCCTTTTCATCGACAGGCGTATAGCGGCCCGATTCGGTATGGATGACGATTCGCTTGAGCGGCGCGTCTTCGGCGCCGATAGCCTCCAGCAACGGGCCGTCGCTACGGTACTGCCGGACTTCCAGGCGCATGCGCGTCGACCATCCGGGCAGGCGCTCCAGGGACAGCAGCGCGAGCAGGTGAGTGTCGGGGTTGTCGACGGCGTCCAGGTAGAGCCCTTCGTAAGCACGGGTGGTGCGCACATCCAGTTGGGCGGCTGCGGCTTGCTCGGCTATATGCGTCGGCACCTTGCCTTGGTCGATGGCTTGCAACTCGTCGCCGGTGGCATTGGCCAGCAGTTCATGGGCGACGCTGACGGGCAGGCCGGGCTCGGGGGCGGCGTCGATGATTTTTTGCAGCGCTGCCCCCGGGCTATGTTCTTCGCTGCGGTAGCGGGAATCGAACAGCGAGAAGCGTTTTTCGTGGGCAAGGCGGGCGATCTTTTTGCGCAGGGCCGCGGCGCGAATAGACGCATGGGAGGCGGGCTGGTCGGCGGGTTCTTCAAGCAGTGCTTTGCGCTCGGCTTCATCCAAACTCTCCACCAGCACGCGTAGCAGATCACCATTTTCCAATTGGCTTTCATGGATCTGTACCACGCTAGCGTCGGGCCGGCCAAGAAACTCCCATTGGGTTTTCCCGTGGGTATCCAGGAACCGCAAGGTCTTGGAGGCGGGCCACAGGCCGTAGCTGGTGAGTATCTGCAACTGTGTCTGAACGTCCGCCTGGCCATAGATGAGCGGGTCATCGCTGTTGAGTTGCGTGATGAAGTCTTGCAGCGCTAGATCGATCTTGAAGCGCTTGAGGGTATCGGCCAGCAGCGGCGGCGGCGTTTGCCCGGTGTGGTGCATCTGGCGCAGCGCGTTGTCGTGGGTACCGCTGACGCTGCGCGCCTGCTGCAAGCGCGCGTCATCCAGGCCTTCGGCCGGGTAGCCGAGACGCCGCATCAGTGTGGCGCTGTCCCAGCTCAGCGGGCGGTCCAACTCGGTAATCCAGGCGCCCTGGCCGTTGCTGATCACCTGCGGCTGGTAGGCCGACGCACGGCTGGGGTGCTGCACAAAATAGCGCTGGCTGATGGGGTCTTGCCGGACGGTGTAATAGTCGTCGCCCACCTGCAGCAGGTTTTTGCCGTTGAAGCGGTACACGCCTTTCTCATCAGGACGTACGCCGCTGGGCGGGCTCTGTTTGAGACGATAAGGCTCAAGATCGGGCTTCCACAGGCGTTCGCCGCCATCGGGTCTGGTCACGGGTGTGAGGCCATCCAGAAACCCCAGGCACTCACTCGGCAGCACTTTGCGCAGAATGCCCTGGGCGATGGGGATGCCGGTGGCAAACAGGCCCAATTGCACCAGTTGCTCGATAAACCCCATCGCATGTCCGAAGGCTTCCTGCACCTGGCCTTCGGCCCAGTCAATAACCCCTTCGAAGGCTTCGTCCAGCAATTGGTAGGCGGTGTAGCCGAGCATGAGCATGCCCAGTGGCGGCACAAAGGGGGTGGCAATCAGGGCGACGACTTGCAGCAGTGCCGAGGCGATTTTTTGCACCAGGTCCCAGCGCTCCCAGCGCGCTTTCTGGTTGGCGCTGGCGGTGCTCACGGCCTGGCTGCGCGCGTCGTTCAGCAGTTTGCTCAACTTCATCTGATGCAGGTAATGGAACAGCGGCTGCTTGATGGGAATGCCACGAAACTGCAGGTTTGCTCGCTCCACCTCGCTGCCGCGCCAACTGGGCAGCGGATCGCCCGGTGTATGCGAGTGCCAGGTCACTTGGCTCAGGCGGCCCGTGAGGTCGGCGAAAAAACGCCCCAGGTCGGCATGGTCGACAAAGCGGCTGAAGAAGTGCTGAAAGTCCGAGGCGCGCAACCGTGCGGTGAGCGCCTGGATAAACGCCTGCGTGCTGGCGTATTGCTTGATGGGGTGCTGCGGGTCGTCAGGGATATAGGCGATCACCGGCACCGGCTCGCGGCTTGCATCCAGGTCCTGGGAAAACAGTACGATCCCGGTCAGGCGGCTGGACATGATCATCAGCTCATGAGCGACCCACATCGGGCGGTGCTGTCCGTGATCAATCAGGCTGTGGACCGCGTCGTAGCCGGTTTGCGGGATGTCGCCCGTGAGCAGTGCCATGTACAGCGAGCGTTTGAGCGCGCTGCTCAGGCTCTGCTCGACCTTGTATTGCAGGGCGGCCATGGCCACAGGGTTGTCCAGCCCCAGGTAATCTTCGAGATAGCGCTGATAGCGCCCGCCGATATCCAATTCACGGCAGAGGGTGGCAAATTGGGCAATGGTGATGCGTGCGTCAACCGCCGGCAGGCTTTGGAAATGCCCGGCGGCGTTGGGTTGGTTGCTGAAACCGGAGTTGCGCTCGTAGGCATCGGGCTGTGCTTCGGCGGGCTCGAAGTTATGCAGCGCGGCGTTGAGCAGTGAAACGCTCCACGTACGCGAGGCCCCGGCCTGAACCCGAAACCCCGCAAGCGTCAATGGCACATAGAGTTGCAGCCAGGTGCTGCGCACATCCAGATCGACGCCGTATTGGCGCTTCAGCGCCGGTTGCAGCAGTTCGGCGCCGAAGGTTTGCGGGCTTTTGAGGCCGGCCAGAGCCTTGTCTACCTGATTCTGCCGGGTCCAGGCTTCGCCGTTGAGACGCTTGAGTTCGGCGTGCTGGGTGGCGGAGGCGTTTTTGTACCAGTCGGGAAAACTCCCGGACACTTCGCCCAGGGTGGAACGCCTGGCTGGCGTGGCGTCACCCAGCCAGTGGGGAATGGCCTGCATGACAATGGTGTGGCGAACTTCGCCGCTGGCTGGCGCGGGGAGGGGAGGCATGGGATCGATCCTTGACAGTGTGAGTGTCTTTTCAGCAGACCAGTCGGCACGCGATCGACGGCGGTAGATAGTTGGTGCGGTGTGCTTCTGCGGATTCGCGAACATCACCTGCCCATGGAGCCGGCACACGGTTTAAACTGCGCCATTGCGACGCTATTTGTCGCATTGGCGTAAACCCGCCTAAATCGCGGGTTGGCGCTATAAGAAGTTGTCGCTTGGCGGCAAGGCCGCTCTGAAAACTGTCCTTACAATCCCTGCATCGCCCGCCAGTTCCAGGCAGGCGTTCCTCTTCAGGAGACTCCGATGTCCGTTGAGCAAGCCCCGGTGCAACGTGCCGATTTCGACCAGGTCATGGTTCCCAACTACGCCCCTGCTGCGTTCATCCCCGTGCGCGGCGCAGGTTCGCGCGTATGGGACCAGGCGGGTCGCGAGCTGATCGACTTTGCCGGCGGCATCGCGGTCAACGTATTGGGCCACGCCCATCCGGCGCTGGTCGGTGCATTGACCGAGCAGGCCAACAAGCTGTGGCACGTCTCCAACGTCTTCACCAATGAGCCGGCCCTGCGCCTGGCCCATAAGTTGATCGACGCCACGTTTGCCGAGCGCGTGTTCTTCTGCAACTCGGGCGCTGAGGCCAACGAGGCCGCATTCAAGCTGGCCCGTCGCGTGGCGTTCGACCGTTTCGGCAGCGAGAAGTACGAGATCATTGCCGCGCTGAACAGCTTCCACGGCCGTACCCTGTTCACCGTCAACGTCGGTGGCCAGTCGAAGTACTCCGATGGTTTCGGGCCTAAAATCACCGGCATCACCCACGTCCCTTATAACGACCTGGAAGCGCTGAAAGCCGCCGTATCGGACAAGACCTGCGCCGTGGTGCTGGAACCGATCCAGGGCGAAGGCGGCGTACTGCCGGCCGAACTGGCTTACCTGCAAGGTGCCCGCGAACTGTGCGACGCCAACAATGCGCTGCTGGTTTTCGACGAAGTGCAGACCGGCATGGGCCGCAGCGGCCATCTGTTTGCCTACCAGCACTACGGCGTGGTGCCCGACATCCTCACCAGCGCCAAGAGCCTGGGCGGCGGTTTCCCGATCGCGGCGATGCTCACCCGTGAAGACCTGGCCAAGCACCTGGTGGTCGGTACCCACGGCACCACCTACGGCGGCAACCCGCTGGCGTGCGCAGTGGCCGAAGCGGTCATCGACGTGATCAACACCCCTGAGGTGCTGGCCGGCGTCAACGCCAAGCACGACCTGTTCAAGGCGCGCCTGGAGCAGATCGGCAAGCAGTACGGCATCTTCACCGAAGTGCGCGGCATGGGCCTGCTGATCGGTTGCGTACTGAGCGATGCGTTCAAAGGCAAGGCCAAGGACGTGTTCAACGCGGCCGAGAAAGAAAACCTGATGATCCTGCAAGCCGGCCCCGACGTGGTGCGTTTTGCGCCGAGCCTGGTGGTGGAAGACGCGGACATCAACGAAGGCCTGGATCGTTTCGAGCGTGCGGTAAAAACGCTGACCCAAGCCTGATAGCGACACCTTCTGCCGGCTGGACTGGGTCAAAAATGTGGGAGGGGCGGTGCGACGATTCGACTTGCCCCCTCCCACACTGGAATATGCCCCACATGAAGATATGGGGTGTTCCTGACCTGTTCGGTATTTTTTTCCTGTGAGTTCTAGAGTTAAGGAGTGACACCATGCTGGTGATGCGCCCCGCGCAAATGGCTGATCTGGGCGAGGTACAGCGTCTGGCTGCGGACAGCCCGATTGGTGTCACCTCCTTGCCGGATGATGTGGAACGCCTGAGCGACAAGATCGCCGCCAGCGAAGCGTCCTTCGCGGCCGAGGTGAGTTTCAACGGTGAAGAAAGCTATTTCTTCGTGCTGGAAGACACCGAGACCGGCAAGCTCGCCGGCTGCTCGGCCATTGTCGCCTCGGCCGGTTACTCGGAGCCGTTCTACAGTTTTCGTAACGAGACCTTCGTGCACGCCTCCCGCGAGCTGAAGATCCACAACAAGATCCACGTGCTTTCCCAGTGCCATGACCTCACCGGAAACAGCCTGCTCACCAGCTTCTACGTGGTGCCGGAGCTGGTCGGTTCGCCGTGGTCGGAACTCAATTCCCGTGGCCGCCTGTTGTTCGTCGCCAGCCACCCCGAGCGCTTTGCCGACTCGGTGGTGACCGAGATTGTCGGCTACAGCGACGAGAACGGTGATTCGCCGTTCTGGGATGCCATCGGCCGCAACTTCTTCGACCTCAACTACGCTGCCGCCGAGCGCCTGTGCGGGCTGAAAAGCCGTACGTTCCTCGCCGAGCTGATGCCGCATTACCCGATCTACGTGCCGCTGTTGCCGGACGAAGCCCAGGAAGCCATGGGCCAGGTGCACCCGCGTGCGCAGATCACCTTCGACATCCTGATGCGCGAAGGCTTCGAGACTGACCACTACATCGACATCTTCGACGGCGGCCCAACGCTGCACGCACGGGTCTCGGGCATTCGCTCGATCGCCCAGAGCCGTGTGGTGCCGGTGAAGATCGGCGAGATGGTCAAGGGTGTCGGCCGCCAGTACCTGGTGAGCAACGCGCAGTTGCAGGATTACCGCGCGGTCATGCTGGAGCTGGACTACGCGCCGGGCAAACCGGTGACCCTGGACCTGGCAGCCGCCGAAGCCCTGGGTGTTGGTGAAGGTGCGAGTGTGCGCCTGGTAGCGGTATAAACAGAGTGTCGCGGGTGGCTGGCAGCAGCGGCCCGTCTGAGGAGATAGCATGATCGTTCGTCCCGTACGCAGCAGCGATTTACCGGCCCTGATTGATCTGGCGCGCAGCACCGGCACCGGCCTCACCACCTTGCCGGCCAACGAAGAGCGCCTGACCCACCGGGTTGGCTGGGCGGAAAAAACCTTTCGCGGCGACGCCGGGCGCGGTGATGCCGACTACCTGTTCGTGCTGGAAAACGACGAAGGTCGGGTGGTTGGGATTTCCGCCATCGCCGGTGCCGTCGGCCTGCGCGAGCCGTGGTACAACTTCCGGGTCGGCCTGACGGTCAGCGCCTCCCAGGAACTGAATATCTACCGTGAAATTCCGACGCTGTTCCTGGCCAACGACCTCACCGGCAATTCCGAGCTGTGCTCGTTGTTCCTGCATGCCGATTACCGCAACGGCCTCAACGGCCGCATGCTGGCCAAGGCGCGCCTGCTGTTTATCGCCGAGTTCCCACAGCTGTTTGGCAACAAGATCATCGCCGAGATGCGTGGCGTGTCCAACGACGCCGGGCGTTCGCCGTTCTGGGAAAGCCTGGGCCGGCACTTCTTCAAGATGGAATTCAGCCAGGCCGACTACCTGACCGGCGTGGGCAACAAGGCGTTTATCGCTGAGCTGATGCCCAAGTTTCCGTTGTACAGCTGCTTCCTTTCCGAGGACGCGCGCAACGTGATCGGCAAGGTCCACCCGGACACCGAGCCGGCGTTGAGCATGCTCAAGAGCGAAGGCTTCAGCTACCAGGGCTACGTCGATATTTTCGACGCCGGCCCGGCGGTGGAGTGCGAGACCGCCAAGATCCGTGCGGTGCGCGACAGCCAATCATTGGTGTTGGCCATCGGCACACCGGGGGACGACGCCACGCCGTTCCTGATCCATAACCGCAAACGCGAAGATTGCCGCATCACCGCCGCACCGGCGCGCCTGGCGGCAGGCACGCTGGTGGTCGATCCGCAAACCGCCAAGCGCCTGCAACTGGTGGTGGGTGATCAAGTGCGTGCCGTACCGTTGTCTGCTGCTCGGGAGTCGAAATAATGAATTCGTTGTATATCGCAGGTAGCTGGCTGGCTGGCCAGGGTGAACTGTTTGAATCGCGTAACCCGGTGACCCAGCAGGTGCTGTGGGTCGGTAATGGCGCCACGGTCGAGCAGGTCGAGTCGGCCGTGCAGGCCGCGCGCCAGGCGTTCCCGGCCTGGGCCCGGCGCCCGCTGGAAGAGCGCATCAGCGTGCTGGAAGCCTTCGCCGCGAGCCTGAAAAGCCGCGCCGATGAAATCGCCCGCTGCATCGGCGAGGAGACCGGCAAGCCGCTGTGGGAGTCGGCCACCGAAGTCACCAGCATGGCCAACAAGATCGCGATCTCGGTGCAAAGCTACCGCGAGCGTACCGGCGAGAAGAGCGGCCCCCTGGGCGACGCCACTGCCGTATTGCGCCACAAGCCCCACGGCGTGGTGGCGGTGTTTGGTCCTTACAACTTCCCCGGTCACCTGCCCAACGGGCATATCGTCCCGGCGTTGCTGGCGGGTAACACCGTACTGTTCAAGCCCAGCGAGCTGACCCCGAAAGTCGCCGAGCTGACCGTGCAGTGCTGGATCGACGCCGGTTTGCCGGCGGGCGTGTTGAACCTGCTGCAAGGTGCGCGCGAGACCGGCATTGCGTTGGCCGCCAACCCCGGTATCGACGGGTTATTTTTCACCGGGTCCAGCCGTACCGGCAATCATCTGCACCAGCAATTCTCCGGGCGCCCGGACAAGATCCTGGCCCTGGAAATGGGCGGCAACAACCCGCTGGTGGTGGATGAAGTGGCCGACGTGGATGCGGCGGTCTACACCATCATCCAGTCGGCGTTTATCTCTGCCGGCCAGCGTTGCACCTGTGCCCGTCGCCTGCTGGTGCCGGAAGGTGCCTGGGGCGATGCGTTGCTGGCGCGGCTGGTGGCGGTGAGTGCGACGATTGAAGTCGGCGCGTTCGACCAGCAACCGCCGCCGTTCATGGGCTCGGTGATTTCCCTGGCAGCGGCAAAAGCCCTGATGGAGGCCCAGGAACTGATGTTGGCCAATGGCGCCGTGGCACTGTTGGAGATGACCCAGCCCCAGGACCAGGCCGCCTTGCTGACCCCAGGCATCATCGACGTAACCGGCGTGACCGAGCGCGAAGACGAAGAGCTGTTCGGCCCGTTGTTGCAGGTGATCCGCTACGCCGATTTCGCGGCGGCGATTGCCGAAGCCAACAACACCCAGTACGGCCTGGCCGCGGGCCTGTTGTCCGATTCCGAGGTGCGTTACCAGCAATTCTGGCTGGAAAGCCGTGCTGGCATCGTCAACTGGAACAAACAGCTGACCGGCGCCGCCAGCACCGCGCCATTTGGTGGGGTAGGGGCCTCGGGCAACCATCGCGCCAGTGCGTATTACGCGGCGGATTATTGTGCGTACCCGGTGGCGTCGCTTGAAACGCCAAGCCTGGTGGTACCGGCCACGCTAACCCCCGGCATTACGCTGATCTAAATGTGGGAGGGGGCTTGCTCCCGATGGCGGTGTGTCAGTCACCTGATTGATCAACTGACAGACTGCTATCGGGAGCAAGCCCCCTCCCACACTGGATTTGTGGTGTGTTGAAGATTTTTGAAGCCTATAAAAACAGATGTTCGTGGAGCCTCGCCGATGAAATCCTATGAAGTCAATTTTGACGGTCTAGTGGGGCCGACCCATAACTACGGCGGTTTGTCCTTCGGCAACGTCGCGTCCCAGAGCAACAGCCAGCAGCATTCCAACCCCAGGGAAGCGGCGTTGCAGGGCCTGCAGAAAATGAAAGCCCTGATGGACATGGGCTTTGTGCAAGGCGTGCTCGCGCCCCAGGAGCGTCCGGACGTAGCGGCGTTGCGCAACCTCGGTTTCAGCGGCACCGACGCCCAGGTCATCCAGCAGGCGGCCAAGCAGGCCATGCCGTTGTTGGTCGCCAGTTGCTCGGCATCGAGCATGTGGGTGGCCAACGCCGCCACCGTCAGCCCGAGCGCCGACACGGCAGATGGCCGCGTGCATTTCACCGCCGCCAACCTCAATTGCAAATACCACCGCAGCATCGAACACCCCACCACCAGCCGAGTGCTGGGGGCGATGTTTGCCGACCAGAAGCACTTTGCCCACCACGCCGCGTTACCGGCGGTGGCGCAGTTCGGCGACGAAGGTGCGGCCAACCACACGCGTTTCTGCCGTGAGTACGGCGACGCGGGCGTGGAGTTTTTCGTGTTCGGGCGCAGCGCGTTCGACCCCCGTTACCCGGCCCCGCAGAAGTACCCGGCGCGCCAGACCCTCGAAGCCTCCCAGGCCGTCGCCCGCCTGCATGGCCTGAAGGATGAAGGCGTGGTCTACGCCCAGCAGAACCCGGCGGTGATCGATGCCGGCGTGTTCCACAACGACGTGATCGCGGTGGGCAACGGCGAGGTGCTGTTCTATCACGAGGACGCATTCCTCAATACCGAACAGATGCTGGCCGAGTTGCAGGGCAAGTTGGGCAAGCTGGGCGGCAACTTCCAGGCGGTGTGTGTGCCGCGTGCCCAGGTCAGCGTCGAGGACGCGGTGCGTTCCTACCTGTTCAACAGCCAGTTGCTGACCCGCGCCGACGGTTCGATGTTGCTGATCGTGCCGGAGGAGTGCCGCGCCAACGAGCGCGTCTGGCAGTACCTGCAAGGCCTGACGGCGTCCGCTGGGCTGATCCGCGAAGTCAAAGTCTTCGACCTCAAGCAAAGCATGCAGAACGGCGGAGGCCCGGCGTGCCTGCGCCTGCGCGTGGCCCTGAACGAAACCGAGCTGGCAGCGGTGAACCCAGGGGTTATCATGACCGCGCCGTTGTACGACACACTGACCCAATGGGTCGACAAGCACTACCGCGACAGCCTGCGCGAAACCGACCTGGCTGACCCGCAATTGCTGCTTGAGTGCCGGACGGCACTGGATGAACTGACGCAAATCCTTAAACTGGGCTCGGTTTATCCTTTCCAGATCAATTAACGCCACCTCTTTTTACACCCTATGGCTGAGAATTATTTATGAGCACCGACACCCTGCAACTGATCCTTGAAGACACCGACGGTACCCAGCTGGAAACCTCCTGCACCCGCGTCGCCGTGGTCTGGCAGGGCAAGGAAATCTGGATCCAGCACGACGGCCGTGGCCAACTGCTGATCGGCGTGGACGTGGAAGAAGGCGACGCCGAATACGCCAACCTGTTGATGCGCCCCCTGGCCACCAACCTGATGAGCCTGCAACTGGAAATGGAACCGGCCGACGTTGAAGGTGATGACGACGATCACGTCCATGGCCCAGGCTGCAACCACTAAGGAAGCTGCGTATGCTCGCCCTCGGCAAACTGCTTGAACTGACCCTCGCCGGTCGCGAACCGGCGCAAAAAATTCAACTGACTGTCGACGGCGTGCAGATGCGCTGGCTCAGCGAGGGCGCACTCGAAGTGCGCCCGCCGCAGGCAACGGACAATGGCAGCGACCTGCTGCTGTCGTCCGGCATCCATGGCAACGAAACCGCGCCGATCGAATTGCTCGACCGCCTGTTGCATGGCATCGCCCGTGGGGAGATCAAGCCCCGCACCCGTATTCTGTTCCTGTTCGGCAACCCTGAGGCCATGCGCCGCGGCGAGCGTTACCTTGAACTGGACGTCAACCGGCTGTTCAACGGCCGGCATGAAAAAAACATCGGCCCCGAAGCCATGCGCGCCGCCGAGCTTGAACAACTGGCCCGCAGCTTCTTCAGCTTGCCTGGCCGTTCGCGCCTGCATTACGACCTGCACACCGCCATCCGCGGCTCGAAGATCGAGCAGTTTGCGCTGTACCCCTGGAAGGAGGGGCGCCAGCATTCACGTCACGAACTGGCGCGCCTGAACGCCGCTGGCATGGAAGCGGTGCTGCTGCAGAACAAGAGCTCGATCACCTTTACCGCGTTTACCTATGAGCAGCTGGAGGCCGAGGCTTTCACCCTGGAACTGGGCAAGGCACGGCCGTTCGGGCACAACCAGGGCGTGAATGTCTCCCGCCTGGAGCTGCGCCTCAAGCAGATCATCGAAGGCACCGAGCCTGAGACTGACAGCCTGGACGGGTTGAAACTGTTCGCCGTGTCGCGGGAAGTCATCAAGCACAGCGATGCATTCCTGCTGCACTTGCCGGCGGACGTGGAAAACTTTTCGGAATTGGAAAAGGGTTATCTGCTGGCCGAAGACGTGGCCAAGACCCGCTGGGTGATCGAGGAGGAGGGGGCGCGCATCATCTTCCCCAACCCGAAGGTGAAGAATGGCTTGCGGGCGGGGATATTGATTGTGCCAACCACAGAGGCCGGGCTGGCGTAGATCTGAGCCTTAACCTGGTCCAAATGTGGGAGGGGCAAGCCCCCTCCCACATCTTGTTTTGCAGTGTTGCTTAGACCGCTACCGCCCGTGGCTCGCTGCGACGGATCGCCCGCACCTTGTGCAGGGTGTCGGCGCATGTACGTGCAGCTTCCTGGCCCTTGTGCACGAAGTGCTCATGGAAGAACGCGGTGTGTTCGCTGCCGGCATGGAAGTGATGCGGCGTCAGGGACACCGAGAACACCGGCACTTCGGTTTCCAGCTGCACCTGCATCAGGCCGCTGACCACCGACTGGGCCACGAACTCGTGACGGTAGATCCCGCCGTCCACCACCAGCGCGGCGGCCACGATACCGGCGTAACGACCGGTCTTGGCCAGCAGCTTGGCGTGCAGGGGCATTTCAAAGGCGCCGCCGACTTCGAAGAAATCGATGTCCGATTCCTGGTAGCCCTGGGCGATCATTTCGGCGAGGAAGCCTTTGCGGGATTGGTCGACAATATCCTTGTGCCAGCAGGCCTGGATAAACGCGACGCGCTCGCCGTGATGGTTTTTGCTTTTGCTGTCGATTGCGGTGGGTTGCATGTTCTGACTCCTGTTTAAGAAAAAAACAGGGCGTTATGAATCGAATGGGATTTAAGGGTACGAACCGCCGAGTCATGCAGGCATGCGCTCAGCGTGCGGCCCTTAGGTGCCAATCCCGTTCTCTCTTCATCCGGACTATGACCGTCGGCCCCGGGATCACACCGGGTCTGCTGACCTTGTCGCCGTCCTGCGTGAGCAGTTCGAGGCGCCAAGCGCTCGCGGGCTATGCACCTTGCGTGCAATTACCGCCGGTGGGGAATTGCACCCCGCCCTGAGAACGTTGCCACCAGAACCCTGGTGGCGGAGAGTTTTTAACATGGTTTTTCATAAACTGCACGAGCGTCGTATCGATAAGCTATATCGGTTTGTTTGGTTGGTATTCGATTGAGAACGCGTGGGGCTTGATATTCCGCGGCTTTGCCCGCAGTAATCATCCTCATAAGAATCTTAATGAACCCCTTCGAGGCTTGTTTCATGTCTGTGATCGACCTGCGCAGCGACACCGTGACCCAACCCACCGCCGGCATGCTCGACGCCATGGCCAATGCCGCCAGCGGCGATGACGTCTACGGCGAAGACCCCAGCGTCAACCGCCTGGAGGCCGAGCTGGCCAAGCGCCTGGGCTTTGCGGCCGCGCTGTTCGTGCCCACCGGCACCATGAGCAACCTGCTGGCGCTGATGGCCCACTGTGAGCGTGGCGAGGAGTACATCGTCGGCCAGCAGGCCCACACCTACAAATACGAGGGCGGCGGCGCGGCCGTGCTGGGTTCGATCCAGCCGCAGCCGCTGGACGTGCAGGCGGATGGCTCCCTCGACCTGAGTCAGGTGCTCGAGGCCATCAAGCCCGACGACTTCCACTTCGCCCGCACCCGCCTGCTGGCCCTGGAAAACACCATGCAGGGCAAGGTGCTGCCGCTGGACTACCTGGCGAAGGCGCGGGCGTTTACCCGCGAACATGGCCTGGCCCTGCACCTGGATGGCGCGCGACTCTACAACGCGGCGGTCAAGCTTGGGGTCGATGCACGGGAGATCGCCCAGCATTTCGACTCGGTGTCGGTGTGCCTGTCCAAGGGCCTCGGTGCGCCGATCGGCTCGGTGCTGTGCGGCTCCACGGCGTTGATCGCCAAGGCACGCCGTTTGCGCAAGATGGTCGGCGGCGGCATGCGCCAGGCCGGTTCCCTGGCGGCAGCAGGGCTGTATGCCCTGGATCACCAGGTGCAGCGCCTGGCCGACGACCACGCCAATGCGCAATGGCTGGGCGATGAGCTGCGCAACGCCGGTTACGCGGTGGAGCCGGTGCAGACCAACATGGTCTACGTGCAGATCGGCGACCAGGCCCAGGCCTTGAAGGCGTTTGCCGCCGAGCGTGGGATCAAGTTGAGTGCTGCGCCGCGCCTGCGCATGGTGACGCATCTGGATGTGAGCCGGGCGCAGATCGAGCAAGTGCTCAAGGCATTCGTCGATTTTTCGCGCAAATGAGTGTGCAGACCGTCTAATTGAACCTCTCTATCGCATAAACACGCTGTACCACCGGCAAAGGGCCGATATAATGCGGCCTTTTGCCGTCGCTCCGTCTGATGATGTTGCGCACTGGCCTTTGGCCGCAGCCTCCGTGGAAGAACCTATGAAAAGCGCAGAAATCCGTGAAGCCTTCCTTCGCTTCTTCGAAGAGCAAGGTCACACCCGTGTCTCCTCCAGCTCCTTGATCCCAGGCAATGACCCAACCCTGCTGTTCACTAACGCGGGGATGAACCAGTTCAAGGACTGCTTCCTGGGCCAGGAAAAACGCGCCTACACCCGCGCCACCAGCAGCCAGAAGTGCGTGCGTGCCGGCGGCAAGAACAGTGACCTGGAAAACGTCGGCTACACCGCCCGCCACCACACGTTCTTCGAGATGCTGGGTAACTTCAGCTTTGGCGATTATTTCAAGAAAGACGCGATTACCTTCGCCTGGACCTTCCTGACCGGCGTGTTGAAGCTGCCCAAGGAAAAACTCTGGGTGACCGTCTACGCCACGGACGACGAAGCGTATGACATCTGGACCAAGGAAATCGGGGTGCCCGTCGAGCGCATGATTCGTATCGGCGACAACAAGGGCGCGCCTTACGCGTCCGATAACTTCTGGACCATGGGCGACACCGGCCCATGCGGCCCCTGCACCGAGATTTTCTACGATCACGGCGCCGACATCTGGGGTGGCCCACCGGGCTCGCCGGAAGAAGACGGCGACCGTTACATCGAGATCTGGAACAACGTGTTCATGCAGTTCAACCGCACCGCCGATGGCGTGCTGCATCCGCTGCCAGCGCCTTCGGTAGACACCGGCATGGGTCTGGAGCGGATCAGTGCGGTGATGCAGCACGTTCACTCCAACTACGAGATCGACCTGTTCACCAACCTGTTGAGCGCGTCGGCCGCAGCCATTGGTTGTGCCAATGAAAGCCAGTCGTCCCTCAAGGTGGTGTCGGACCACATCCGTTCCTGCGGTTTCCTCATCGCCGACGGTGTACTGCCGTCCAACGAAGGCCGTGGCTACGTGCTGCGTCGTATCATCCGTCGCGCCTGCCGTCACGGTAACAAGCTGGGCGCCACTGGCAGCTTCTTCTACAAGATCGTGGCCGCGCTGGTTGCCGAGATGGGCGATGCCTTCCCGGAACTCAAGCAGCAGCAGGACAACATCGAGCGTGTGCTCAAGGCTGAAGAAGAACAGTTCTCCAAGACCCTGGAGCACGGCCTGAAGATTCTGGAGCAGGACTTGGCCGAGCTCAAAGGCACCGTGGTGCCGGGCGATGTCGTGTTCAAACTGTACGACACCTATGGCTTCCCGATGGACCTGACCGCCGACATCGCCCGTGAGCGCGAGCTGACCGTCGACGAAGCCGGGTTTGAGCGTGAGATGGAAGCCCAGCGCGTGCGCGCCCGTTCCGCCAGTTCCTTTGGCCTGGACTACAACACCCTGGTCAAGGTTGACGTGCCCACCGAATTCACCGGTTACAAGGCGACCGTCGGCGCGGCCAGGATCGTTGCCATTTATAAAGACGGCAAGTCGGTCGACGTGTTGAGCGAAGGCGAAGAAGCGGTTGTGGTCCTGGACCAGACGCCGTTCTACGCCGAATCCGGTGGCCAGGTCGGTGACTGTGGTTTCCTGAGCTCGACCTCCGGTCGTTTCGAGGTACGCGACACCACCAAGACCGGCGGTGCGTTCCTGCATCACGGCGTGCTGGTGCTGGGCAACCTGACGGTCGGTGCGCCGGTGGACACCCAGGTCGATGCCGACGTACGCCATGCCACCGCGCTGAACCACTCGGCCACGCACTTGCTGCACGCCGCGCTGCGCCAGGTGCTGGGCGATCACGTTCAGCAGAAAGGTTCGTTGGTCGACAGCCAGCGCCTGCGTTTCGACTTCAGCCATTTTGAAGCGATCAAGCCGGAGCAGATCAAGGCCCTGGAAGACATCGTCAACGCTGAGATTCGCAAGAACTCCCCGGTAGAAACCGAAGAGACTGACATCGAGACGGCCAAGGCCAAGGGCGCCATGGCGCTGTTCGGCGAGAAGTACGGCGACAACGTGCGCGTGCTGAGCATGGGCGGCGACTTCTCGGTGGAGCTGTGTGGCGGTATCCACGCCAACCGTACCGGCGATATCGCCCTGCTGAAAATCATCAGCGAAGGCGGCGTGGCGTCGGGTGTGCGTCGTATTGAGGCGGTGACCGGCGCTGCGGCCCTGGCCTACCTGAATGCGGCTGAAGAACAACTCAAGGAAGCGGCCAGCCTGGTCAAGGGCAGTCGCGACAACCTGATCGACAAGTTGTCCGCCGTTCTGGAGCGCAACCGTGCGCTGGAGAAACAGCTGGAGCAGTTGCAAGCCAAGGCGGCCAGCGCTGCGGGCGACGATCTGTCGGCTTCGGCCGTTGACGTCAAGGACGTGAAAGTCCTGGCTGCACGCCTGGACGGTCAGGACGGCAAGGCGCTGTTGGCCCTGGTCGATCAGTTGAAGAACAAGCTCGGCCGCGCAGTGATCCTGCTCGGCAGTGTCCATGAGGAGAAGGTCGTGCTGGTTGCCGGTGTAACCAAGGACCTGACTGGCCAACTCAAGGCCGGTGATTTGATGAAGCAAGCCGCTGCGGCAGTGGGCGGGAAGGGCGGCGGTCGTCCGGACATGGCGCAAGGCGGTGGTGTAGACGCCAGTGCCCTGGACGCGGCCCTGGCCCTGACCGTGCCATTTGTCGAGGCAGGTATTTAAGGCACTGTTAACCTGCCCGTGGTCTAGTCACGGGCTGTTCTGTGCTGGTTGATTGGATATTAGGCGCCCCTTTACGGGCTGAGGCGGCTTGGAAATGGCTTTGATCGTACAGAAATTTGGAGGCACCTCGGTCGGCTCTGTCGAAAGAATCGAGCAGGTGGCCGACAAGGTTAAGAAATTCCGCGATGCCGGTGACGACCTGGTCGTGGTGCTGTCGGCCATGAGCGGCGAGACCAATCGCCTGATCGAACTGGCCAAGGCCATCAGTGGCGAGCAACAGCCGCTGCCGCGTGAGCTGGATGTGATCGTGTCCACCGGCGAGCAGGTGACCATCGCCTTGCTGGCCATGGCCCTGAACAAGCGTGGCGTGCCTGCCGTGTCCTACACTGGCAGCCAGGTGCGCATCCTCACCGACAGCGCGCACACCAAGGCGCGGATCCTGCAGATTGACGACCAGAAAATTCGCACTGATCTGAAAGCCGGTCGCGTGGTAGTTGTAGCGGGCTTCCAGGGTGTGGACGAGCACGGCAACATCACCACCCTCGGGCGTGGCGGTTCTGACACCACCGGTGTGGCCCTGGCTGCGGCCCTCAAGGCTGACGAGTGCCAGATCTACACCGATGTGGATGGCGTCTACACCACCGACCCGCGTGTGGTGTCCGTGGCCCAGCGCCTGGACAAGATCACCTTTGAAGAGATGCTGGAAATGGCCAGCCTCGGTTCCAAGGTGTTGCAGATCCGCGCGGTGGAGTTCGCCGGCAAGTACAACGTTCCGCTGCGCGTATTGCACAGCTTCAAGGAGGGTCCGGGCACCCTCATTACTATTGATGAAGAGGAATCCATGGAACAGCCGATCATTTCCGGCATCGCTTTCAACCGCGATGAAGCCAAGCTGACGATCCGTGGCGTGCCAGACACCCCGGGCGTGGCCTTCAAGATTCTGGGCCCTATCAGCGATGCGAATGTTGAAGTCGACATGATCGTGCAGAACGTCTCGCACGATAACACCACCGATTTCACTTTCACCGTGCACCGCAACGAGTACGATGCGGCGTTGAAAATCCTGGAGAACACCGCGAGCGAAATTGGCGCCCGTGAAGTGGTCGGCGATACCAAGATTGCCAAGGTCTCGATCGTAGGTGTGGGCATGCGTTCCCATGCCGGCGTTGCCAGCCGCATGTTCGGGGCTTTGGCCAAGGAAAGCATCAATATCCAGATGATCTCTACCTCGGAAATCAAAGTCTCGGTGGTGATTGAAGAGAAGTACCTGGAGCTGGCTGTACGCGCGCTGCATACCGCTTTTGAGCTGGATGCTCCGGCCCGACAGGGCGAGTGATGCAATGCCAGGAAGGCGCGGTTTACCGCGCCTTTCATTTTTTTGTAGGGCGCATGGTCTTTTGCGTGCGCTCGACAATACTTAGGCCGTTAGGGCTATGGCTATGGAGTCGTAGGTCGAACGCCTTTTTTTTGCAGACTGTTGTTCCTGAAATGAAATGCGTGAGGAGAAAGGTATGCTGATTCTGACTCGTCGGTGCGCAGAAAGCCTGATTATCGGTGATGGCGAAATCACCGTGACCGTGCTCGGCGTCAAAGGCAATCAAGTGCGTATCGGGGTTAACGCTCCGAAAGAGGTGGCGGTTCATCGCGAGGAAATCTTCTTGCGGATCAAGAAAGAGAAGGACGAAGAACCAAGCCTTTAATTTTTATCGTTTTTTATGTTTGCAAACGGGGATGAACGTGGTTAATATACGCCCCGTGTTGCGGAGAGCTGGCCGAGTGGCCGAAGGCGCTCCCCTGCTAAGGGAGTACACCTCAAAAGGGTGTCGGGGGTTCGAATCCCCCGTTCTCCGCCATTATTTGCTTAGTACGTTGCAATCTGGTTTTTTCGTTAAGTTGTTGAAATTAAACGAAAAAATAGCTTTACATAGAGATTGAACGGCCTATAATGCGCGGCAACAAATGCACTCGTAGCTCAGCTGGATAGAGTACTCGGCTACGAACCGAGCGGTCACAGGTTCGAATCCTGTCGAGTGCACCATTTAAGAGTTAGTTGCAGTAATGCAGGTAGCTCGGCTTCAACCAGTTGTGATCTGGTCTAAAAACACAATATGCACTCGTAGCTCAGCTGGATAGAGTACTCGGCTACGAACCGAGCGGTCACAGGTTCGAATCCTGTCGAGTGCACCATACAAACAAAAAGCCCGCCTAGTGCGGGCTTTTTGCCGTCTGGGGTTTGTGTGGATCCTTATCTTTTTCTCCTTCCTTATGTGTTTTCCATTCCGGTGATGGCGTCGCAGTTGAATAGGTGTGGCCAATACTCAACTTTGGCTCGCAAGCGCTTGTTCTTTCCAGTTTTTTGACGTTAAAACCGGACGCACGGTGTATCATTGCGCCCGTCAGCCCCGCCGGGGCTTATGGAATACCTCCATGGACTTACCCAGTAGTTACTCAGTACCCCGTTTTACCAATCATGAATTGACTGATTGATCCTTCCGGCGTGCCCCGCTGCTGGGAGTGGAGTTCGCCTATGACCGAAGTAGAAGTAAAGAAAACACAAGAAAGCCTGCAGGATCGCCTGGCTCAAGTCATCGAGCTGCTGCAGCGCCAGCGCGTGGTCGAAGATTTCACGCACCGCCAGGATGGTCCGAATAACGACCTTGTCGAAAACCTGGTCCACCGCCAGAACCTCGTCGAGTTGCAACGCAAGCTCGATGACCTGCACTCCGCCGACGTTGCCTACATTCTCGAAGCCTTGCCCCTGGATGATCGACTGACCCTCTGGCAGTTGGTCAAGGCCGACCGCGACGGCGACATCCTGCTCGAAGTATCCGACTCGGTCCGTGAAACCCTGATCGCCGACATGGACGATCACGAGCTCCTGGCGGCCGCCAGGGAGATGGACGCTGACGAACTGGCCGACCTGGCTCCAGAGTTGCCGCGTGATGTTGTCCATGAGTTGATGGAGGCCCTTGACGGCCAGCAGCGTGAGCGCGTGCGCTCCGCGTTGTCCTATGACGAGGATCAGGTCGGCGCACTGATGGACTTCGAGATGGTCACCATCCGCGAAGACGTCAGCCTGGAAGTGGTCTTGCGTTACCTGCGCCGGCTGAAAGAGCTGCCGAGTCATACCGACAAACTGTTCGTGGTCGACTATGAAGGCATTCTCAAGGGCGTGCTGCCGATCAAGCGCCTGTTGGTCAACGATCCGGAGAAAAAGGTTGCTGACCTGATGGCCAGCGATACCGTGAGCTTTCACCCCGATGAGGATGCCTACGACGCAGCGCAGGCCTTTGAGCGTTACGACTTGATCTCTGCCCCGGTGGTCGACAAGAACGGCAAGCTGATCGGCCGTCTGACCATCGACGAAATCGTCGACTTGATTCGTGAAGAGAGTGAAACCGAAGTCCTCAACATGGCGGGTTTGCGTGAAGAGGAAGATATTTTTGCGTCAGTCTGGCGTTCCCTGCATAACCGCTGGGCCTGGCTGGCCGTTAACCTGATTACCGCGTTTATCGCCTCCCGTGTGATCGGGCTGTTCGAAGGTTCCATCGAGAAGCTGGTGGCCCTGGCGGCATTGATGCCGATTGTGGCAGGCATTGGTGGTAACTCGGGCAACCAGACCATCACCATGATCGTACGCGCCATGGCGCTGGACCAGGTCAGTACCGCCAACTCTTCGCGCCTGCTGCGCAAGGAGTTGGCAGTGGGCCTGATCAATGGCCTGGTGTGGGGTGGGGTGATTGGCGTGGTGGCCTACTTGCTGTACGGCAGTTGGTCCCTGGGGGTGGTGATGACCGCTGCCATGACCCTCAACCTGCTGCTGGCGGCCCTGATGGGGGTGCTGATCCCCATGACCCTGGCACGCCTTGGGCGCGACCCGGCCATGGGCGCCAGCGTGATGATCACGGCCATGACCGACAGTGGTGGCTTCTTCATCTTCCTCGGTTTGGCGACGATCTTCCTGCTCTGATCTGTCTCGGCCGGGCGCCCTCTGCTACGTGATAAGAATGTCGAGCCCTGTGAATCCCGGGCAAAAAAAAGCCAGCACAGGGCTGGCTTCGGCTTTCAGTGGCGGATCAATTGGCTTCTGCGGCCGCCTCTACGTCGTGCGCGATAAGCGAGACGAGGGCATTTTGCTGGCGGTGGGAGAGCTGACGAAAACGCTGCAGCAGTTCGCGCTCGTGCAGCGACAGCTCGGGGCTGTCCAGGCGCATGCTCAGTTCGTCACCCAGCGCACCTTCCTGAATAAGGCTCTGCTCCAGGCGCGCGATGATTTCGGAGTTCATGCTGCGGTGATGATTGCGAGCCACCTCGGCAATGCGTTCCCGCATTCCGTCTGGCAGACGTACGACGAACTTGTCAGCCGTACGGCTGGAATAAATTGCCTGTTTCAATGGGCGCATATATTTAACCGGTTAGTTCAGGGGAGCGGTTATTGGAATTGGCCGCAAGATGAGTGTTAAGACAAGACTCACGACCAAAGTTCAACCCGAATTGCAAAGAGGCCGCATCATGCCTCAGATTTGCCAGTTCCTTGGCGTCAATTCTGTGACAAATATTGAACTGCCTAGAGGCTTTATGCCAGCACTCATTTGCATTTTTGCGGACTGGTTGGAAAACTTTTCCATGAGTGATTCCACGAGGGAACTTCCCGTAAGTCCAGGCCACCACAGGGTTTGAGGTCGCACATCCTATAGCAAAGTGGCCTTTTGCCCTTAGTTTTAAGACTAGTGGCAATTTGCCGATTTACTAGGACGAGGCGACATAAGGTAGGGGGAGGGCAGTGCAGAGAAGGGAGGGGTCAGCGTAAAACCGGGTCAAATTTGATTCGGCGACCCACGACGAGCGTCAACAGAAGCAGGCCTGCGAAAACGCCGGCGGCGACGAATGCGCTGGTTTGCCCATCCTGGGAGCTTGCACTCAGGCCCATAAGGCCAGTGGCGATGGTCAGGCTCAGGAACAGCCAGGCAAATTTGCTCATGATCAGCGTCCTTAAAAAACCCAGTGTTCAGATGCCGGCGCGGCCTGGGTGCCTTGAGTCAGGCGTACTGGCGCTTGTGCATTCGGTGTCATCACGGCCAGTTGCGGACGTTGTTGCAAGTGATGGGGGACTGCCTGCTGGCTGATCTGGGCGGGGTCGTTGCTGCCAGTCGATTGAAAGTGGAACATCACCAGTGCAGCCAGGGCGACGGTGTTGAGAGCTAACAGAATGGCACTGTTCATGGTCATGTTCTCCGTTTAACGCACTGGCTGAATGGGGTTTGCAGGAGAACTGTTGCAGGTGTCGTGCCAATGTATTAATTCAATAAAATCAATGGCTTGAGTTTGATTTGGCGGGCTGAAGGATTGCAATTTGCAATGCTGGCATTTTGGGTGGTTGCATTTTGCACGATGAGGCCAGGTGCCCGTATTCGCGGGGCGAAACCGCAATTGCCCGGGCAAGGCTCGGCCTACACTTAAAAAGCCCACGGACGACATGACAAAACCCACCTCGGCCGTTAACATGCACGCCGTCCGTCGCAGTGCCCTTGGCCTGATGGCTGTCATTTGTCCCAGTAGCTCAATTGGATAGAGCATCCCCCTCCTAAGGGGAAGGTTGGCCGTTCGAACCGGCCCTGGGACACCAGATTCGTAGCCCATAGAGAAAGCCCCGTACAGAACCTCCTGGCGGGGCTTTTTTGTGCGTGCTCGATCTTTTTGCACGCAGGTCGAACCTTGCCGCCGATCAAGGTTCACAGCAGGTGCCGTGATGTATTTGTCGCAACCATGTACCTTGCGCGCCATCCGACAGCGTCTGAGCTGTTAAGCAAAATAATCCCCGGAAACAGCGCATGTTGCCTGTCCGGACCCGGTCACCCCGGACTATCATGCCGATAGCCCTGTCTCTCACCGCAAGGAGCCGCTCGGAACGCCGATGCGCCAGATCTGGAAATCTTTTCGAGCCCTTTATTTCGCCTCCTTGATGATGCTGATTGGCTCCGGCCTGCTCAGTACCTACCTGGCCTTGCGCCTGGCGGCCGACCATGTCGACAGCCTTTGGGTGGGTGCGCTGATGGCGGCCAACTACTTTGGCCTGGTACTGGGCGGCAAGATCGGGCATCGCCTGATTGCCCGGGTCGGGCATATCCGCGCCTATGCCACCTGTGCCGGGATTGTCGGTGCGGCGGTGCTGGGCCATGGCCTGGTCGATTGGCTGCCGGCCTGGATTGTGCTGCGGATAATCGTGGGCCTGGGGATGATGTGCCAGTACATGGTCATCGAGAGCTGGCTCAATGAGCAGGCAGATGCCAAGCAGCGTGGCGTAGTGTTCAGCGGTTATATGATCGCCTCCTACCTGGGTCTGGTATTGGGCCAGTTGATACTGGTGATGCATCCCCAGCTTGGCCTTGAGCTGCTGATGCTGGTGGCGCTGTGCTTCGCCCTGTGCCTGGTGCCGGTGGCCATGACCCGGCGCATTCACCCGGCGGCCTTGCATCCTGCGCCGATGGAGCCGCGCTTCTTTATCAAGCGCGTGCCGCAGTCGTTGAGTACGGTGTTGGGGGCGGGGTTGATCGTCGGTTCGTTCTACGGCCTGGCGCCGCTGTATGCCTCCCAGCAAGGGCTGAGCACCGAACAGGTGGGTCTGTTCATGGGTAGCTGCATTTTTGCCGGGTTGCTGGTGCAATGGCCCCTGGGCTGGTTGTCGGATCGTTATGATCGCGCGCTGCTGATCCGCTGCTTTGCCTTGTGCCTGGCGGTGGCGGCACTGCCGTTGGCAATCATGACCCAGGTGCCGCTGGAGGTGCTGTTCGTGGCGGGCTTCCTGTGTTCTCTCGTGCAGTTTTGCCTGTATCCCTTGGCGGTGGCGTTTTCCAACGACCATGTGGAAGGGGATCGCCGGGTATCGCTGACGGCCATGCTGCTGGTGACCTACGGTATCGGCGCCAGCGTCGGGCCGTTGCTGGCGGGTGTGGTGATGAAGCTGTTCGGCAGCCAGATGCTGTATGCGTTTTTCAGTCTGTGCGCGCTGATCCTGGTGTGGCGAATCCGGCCTAAGGCGGTGACCAATCTGCACCAGGTGGAAGATGCCCCCCTGCATCACGTGGCAATGCCCGACAGTATGTCGAGTTCACCGCTGGTGGCGGCGCTGGACCCGCGGGTCGACGAGCAGGTGGTGCAGGAGCAGATGCAGACTGTCCCTGATCCCGAGCCGCAGGTCGATCCGGAGCCGCCGGTGGATGAGCCCGTCTTCGAAGGGCCACCTGAGCCCCTGGGGCCGGACGAGCATCCTCACGAATTGAGCAGGGCGCGCCCCTGAAAATAAAAACGGGCAGATCCCAAAGGGTCTGCCCGTTTTTTTCTGCGATCGTTAAGGATCAAAAATCGTCGTCTTTGTCGAACCGTCGTGCTTCACGCTGCAGCTGGTACACAAAGCGCTCGACCTGGCGTTGCACCAAACCACTCATGTTGTGGAAGCGCACGCCGGCAAAGGTCGTGTTGATTCTTTCTTCGAAGTGCAGGTATCGCAGTTCGACGGCGGTGGTCATGCTGCCAAACGGCAGGGCTGCGATAAAACGGTCGTAGACCTGGCCCAGTTGCAGGCGCTCGGAAATATCCCCTTCAAAACGCAATTTGCAGCCGGTGGCGGAAATATCCAGCAGTTTGCCGTTGACCGGCAGCTGAAGTTTCTCGCCGCCCAGCTCGATATTCACCAGTTGCGCCAGCTTCAACGCGGCGCGGAAGGCATTGCGGCGCTGATGGTAGACCACCTCGTCCGGCAGGCTGCCGGTGTAGATACGGTGGCCGCCTTTTTCGCTGATGGTCAGGGTGCCTTTGCTTTCCCAGGCGACGCGTACGCCATCATGGAAACCTTCGATGCGAAAGGGTTCGCCGTTTTCGAGGTGGCGCTCGCCGTCGCGGGGGATCATTTCGTCCAGCGCCAGCATGTTGCTGTCGCGGTTGACGTCCACCAGGTAGCTCTGGAAGCGCTGGCTGCGTTCGTGGAAAGTGATGATCAGCGGATCATGGCTGTCTTGCAGCATCCGCAAGGTGCCGGCGATTTCCAGAGGCGTGGTGAGGACCTTGGGTGGCTGCGGGGCATCTTCCGCATTAAGGGCGTTGAACACGGTTCTTCCATCTCCAGACAAAATACGACTACACGCAAGAACCGGCATTTTGCCAGCATGTGGCGCGCCTTGGATAGGGCGCGCTGTAAACCGGTGTCAGGCTTGGCTGCGGGTGCTTGGCTTGACCAGGCGCGAGGTGGAGCCCTGGGCGTTATAGAGTGCCGGAGGCTCTCCGCCGTGGAGTATACGCAACTGGTTGGCGGTCGTGGCTTGCTGAAGCTGGATCGACTGACCGTTAAGCAGGTTGGCTTCCTGGCACTGGGCGAGCAATTGGTTGAGTTCTTTGCTCTGGGCCAGCAGTTGATCGCCGACCGAGGAGTGGCTGGCCAACTGCGCCAGGCCGTCGTGGTCTGCCGGCAGGCCGAGGCTGATGAGGATCTGGCTGCGTTTTTTGCCGTGCTGTTCCAGCAGGACGATCAACGACTGCTTGCGTGCCAGAATTTCTTCCAGCAGCGGCATGTCCCGGCCATAGAGGGCCAGTGATTCTTCTTTGAGCAGCTCGAGCAATTGTTGCGTCGGCGCTAGATCATCAATGATCAGTTGAAGCAAATGTTCGTCGTGATGCATGGCTGGCCTTGGGTTTTAAGCGTCCAAAAGCCCTGCGCAGGCCTTTGCCTAGCGCTCGGCTTCGAAGTTAAGCAGCTTGCTGGCTACACGGTTGCTGTCGACTTTATAGCTGCCATCGGCGATCGCCTGTTTCAATTCGGCCACGCGGGCTTTATTGACGACCGGTTGATCGCGCAGCGAGTCAGTGACCTTCTGCAACTGTTGAGCCTCATTGCTCAGGTGTACGGATTCCCCGCTCTGGCTGGCACTGGCCTGTTCTGCCTTGGCGGGCAGCGCCGGGGCCTTGGCTTCTACGTTGTCCTTGGGACTGGTGGTGCGCGTAGTGCCTGACGTCGTCGGGGTGTTATTCAAACGGCTGAAATCGATGACCATGATAAAAAAACCTCTGGGTATTTGGACGCTTGCCATGTTTTCGGCCATACCCGGACAAACTTTAGGCGCGAATGACAATAAATCTCCGCACGGGGCCTCTCGTGCACAGTGTAGGAAAACCCAGCGTCCTGTACCAGTAATCTATAAAGCGACCTCGACTTGCCCTGGGGCTGTCACCCGCGCCTTGATCACGCGGTTGGAGTTGAGGTTCTTGACGCGAATCTGTTCGCTCATGCCGCCGTTGGACAGTGCTTCGCCCGGCATTTTCACATTCAAGCCGCCGCTGCTCGCTGAAATCACCACCTGGTCGCCCTTGCGGATGACCTCGGCCTGTTCCAGGTGCACCAGGGTAATCACTTGATCGGTGACCACTGGTCGGGTCAATCTTTGCCCGATGGCCTGGTCCAGGGATGTCAGGTAGCCCTGGCTGATCTGGCTGATGTCGCGTTCACGCAATACAACGTCCTCGAAACCGATGATGCCCGTGCGTTTCAGTGGGCGGGCAACCACCACCACATCACGGAACAATTTGACCTGGGCCGGTACGAACACGGTCCAGGGCGAGGCGCCTTCGCAGCGTACCTTTACCGTTACGCGCCCGATGGGTTGGGCGGGACTTTCCAGGGTCGCTGTCAATTCCTTGTCGCACATCGGCATGCGCAGACGCGGGTCCAACTGGTTGACCTGGATTTCATAACGCCCCGGCGTCTGTGTGGTTGCCAGATAATCTTCTACAGTGAACTCAAGAAAGCCTTGAGTGACGCCGATAAGTAGATCAGGCAAGGTGACGTTCTCTGCACGGGCCGTGGTGCCCAGGCTGAAGGCAAGCAGCGCCAGCGGTACGCAGAGCAATCTGCAAAACCGTGTCAGGTGAAGGCGTCGGGAAACTGTCGTTTTAATGTCCATAATTCAACAAACAGCAAAGCTCGTGCCGTTTTAGTGTTGGGGGCGCGCCGCCCTTGTAGGTATAGCCAAAGGTTTTAGCGTAGGAGTCATGGCATGGCAGGAGTAATGGATTCAGTAAACCAGCGCACACAGCTGGTAGGGCAGAATCGCCTGGAGTTGCTGCTGTTTCGCCTGGATGGCAAGCAGCTGTATGGCATCAACGTATTCAAGGTGCGGGAAGTGCTGCAATGTCCCAAGCTGACGATCATGCCCAAGTCCAGTCCGGTGGTGTGCGGTGTGGCGAATATTCGTGGTGCGACTATCCCGATTCTTGACCTGGCCCTGGCCACCGGTTCGGCTGGCCTGCAGGATCGCGAGAACCCGTTCGTGATCATTACCGAGTACAACACCAAGACCCAGGGTTTCCTGGTGCGCTCGGTGGAACGCATCGTCAACATGAACTGGGAAGAGATCCATCCGCCGCCCAAGGGCACTGGTCGCGATCACTACCTCACGGCGGTGACGCGGGTCGATAACCAGTTGGTGGAGATCATCGACGTGGAGAAGATCCTCGCCGAAGTGGCGCCCACCTCGGAGTCGATTTCCGTGGGTGTGGTCGACGCCGAAACGGCCCACAAGGCGGTCTCGCTGCGTGTGCTGACGGTGGATGACTCCTCGGTGGCGCGCAAACAGGTGACTCGCTGCCTGCAAACCGTCGGCGTGGACGTTGTCGCCCTCAATGACGGGCGCCAGGCGTTGGATTACCTGCGTAAGCTGGTGGATGAAGGCAAGAAGCCGGAAGAAGAATTCTTGATGATGATCTCTGACATCGAGATGCCGGAAATGGACGGCTATACCCTCACTGCTGAGATACGCAGCGATCCACGCATGCAAAAACTGCATATCATCCTGCATACTTCGTTGTCGGGCGTATTCAATCAGGCGATGGTCAAGAAAGTCGGTGCCGATGACTTCCTGGCCAAATTCCGCCCTGATGACCTGGCATCCCGGGTAGTCGACCGGATCAAGGCAGCAGATCACGGCTAGGGTTTTCCCCTGGCGGTCATACGATTTTAGAGGCGGTATCAGTGTCTACGGGTAATTTGGATTTTGAACAGTTCCGGGTCTTCCTGGAAAAAGCCTGTGGCATATTGCTCGGTGAAAACAAGCAATACCTGGTATCCAGCCGTCTTAACAAACTGATGGAGCAGCAGGGCATCAAGTCCCTGGGCGAGTTGGTTCAACGGATCCAGGGCCAGCCGCGCAGTGGCCTCAAAGAGATGGTGGTCGATGCCATGACCACCAACGAAACCCTATGGTTTCGCGATACCTACCCCTTTGAAGTGCTCAAGAGCAAAGTGCTGCCGGAGGCCATCAAGGCCAGCCCGGGCCAGCGCCTGCGTATCTGGTCGGCCGCCTGCTCTTCGGGTCAGGAACCGTACTCGATTTCGATGTCCATCGATGAGTTCGAGCGGACCAACATGGGCCAGCTTAAAGCCGGGGCGCAGATCGTCGCCACCGACCTGTCCGGCACCATGCTCACTAATTGCAAGACCGGCGAGTACGACAGTCTGGCCCTGGGCCGTGGCTTGTCCCAGGAACGCCTGCAACGTTACTTCGACCCGAAAGGGGCAGGGCGTTGGGCGGTCAAGGCGCCGATCAAGAACCGTGTTGAGTTTCGCTCGTTCAACCTGCTCGACAGCTACGCCAGCCTGGGCAAGTTCGACATGGTGTTCTGCCGCAACGTGCTGATCTACTTCTCGGCCGAGGTGAAGAAAGACATCCTGTTGCGCATCCACGGCACCCTCAAGCGTGGCGGCTACCTGTTTCTCGGTGCATCCGAGGCGCTCAATGGTTTGCCGGATCACTTCCAGATGGTGCAATGCAGCCCTGGGATCATCTACCAGGCTAAATAATCAGGCCACATAATAATATGGGAGGGGGCTTGCCCCCTCCCATATTTGTTTCTGCGGCAAAGTTAAAGAAAGCGGCAACTCCCCATTGCCGCTTTACTGGCGCCACGCGGAAACCCGTTGCCGCTTTTCTGGCATTGCCGCCGGCAAACTCCTCGCAACCCCTTGATTTACGGGGGTATCAAATATTGGCATGCGCCTTGCTATAACCCTGTTAACAGCAGGTCAGCCTAAAGGTTTCCGCCATGAGCATCAGCTTCGATAAAGCGCTCGGTATCCACGAACAAGCCCTGGGCTTCCGCGCCCAGCGTGCCGAAGTCCTGGCCAACAACATTGCCAACGCCGACACCCCGAACTACAAGGCTCGGGACCTGGATTTTTCCGCCGTGCTCGCCGCACAGCAGGACAAGACCAAGAACGGCACCTTCGCCTTGAACATGACCAACAGCCGTCATATCGAAGCGCAAGGCCTGAGCAGTGGTGACGAGTCGCTGCTGTATCGCACGCCGATGCAGCCGTCGATCGACCAGAACACCGTCGACGCCCAGCTGGAGCAATCGGCCTATGCCGAGAACTCGGTGAACTTTCAGGCCAGCTTTACCCTGCTCAACAGTAAATTCAAAGGGCTGATGTCAGCCCTGCGTGGAGAGTAAGCCATGTCCCTGTCCAGTGTTTTCAATATTGCCGGCAGTGGCATGAGCGCGCAGACCACGCGCTTGAACACCGTCGCCAGTAACATCGCCAACGCCGAGACCGTGTCTTCGAGCATCGACCAGACCTACCGCGCCCGTCACCCGGTGTTCGCCACCATGTTCCAGGGCGGCCAGAGCGGTGGCAGCGATTCGCTGTTCCAGAACCAGGACGCCGCCGGCCAGGGCGTGCAGGTCCTCGGTGTGGTCGAAGACCAGAGCAACCTCGAGGCCCGTTACGAGCCGAACCATCCTGCTGCGAACGAAAAGGGTTATGTCTATTACCCCAACGTCAACGTGGTCGAGGAAATGGCAGACATGATCTCCGCCAGCCGCTCGTTCCAGACCAACGCGGAAATGATGAACACCGCCAAAACCATGATGCAGAAGGTCCTGACCTTGGGTCAGTGATAAGGGGCGCCAAATAATGGCCATCGTTGATACCACGACCAACACGGCAGTCCAGGACCTTTTCAACTCCAAGGTCAAGACCGCCACCGACAACACCACCGTCGCCGACGCTACCAAGACGGCGACGGGCAGCCAGTCCCTGGGCAAGGATGCGTTCCTGCAACTGCTGGTGACCCAACTGAAAAACCAGAACCCGCTGTCGCCTCAGGACAACGGTGCGTTCGTGGCCCAGCTGGCGCAATTCAGCAGCCTGGAAGGCATCAACACCCTGAACGACTCGGTCAATGCGATCTCCAGTAACTTCAGCTCGTCGCAGGCGCTGCAGGCTTCGTCGCTGGTGGGGCGCTCGATCATTACCCAGACCAACAAGGCCTTGGTGGACACGAGCAAGAGCATGACCGGTTCGGTGGCGGTGACTGCGGCGACGGGCAACGTCTCGATCAAGATCTCCGATAAAGACGGCAACGTGGTGCGCACTATCGATATGGGTGCCCAAAGCGCGGGTTCGTCAGACTTTATCTGGGATGGCAAGAACGAGAACGGTGAGGTCGCCCCGGCCGGCACCTACACCTTCGCGGCGACGACCAAGAACGACAAGGGTGAGTCGGTGGCCATGGCGACTTCGTTGCCGGCAACGGTGACCAGCGTGACGTTGAGCAAGACCGGCGGCGAAATGCTGCTGAACCTTGCAGGTGGCATGGGCAGCGTCAAGCTGTCGCAAATTCAGACTATCGGTACATAGAGCCGGCTAAATACGGCAGAGGGAGAGAAACATGTCTTTTAATATCGGCCTTAGCGGCCTCTATGCGGCCAACAAACAACTGGACGTAACCGGCAACAACATTGCCAACGTTGCGACCACTGGCTTCAAGTCGTCCCGTGCGGAATTCGCGGATATCTACGCCGCGTCCAAACTGGGCACCGGCCAGAACAGCATCGGCAACGGTGTGAACCTGGCAGCGGTGTCCCAACAGTTCACCCAGGGTGACGTCAACAACAGCGGCGGCGTGCTGGACATGGCGATCCAGGGCGGTGGCTTCTTCGTGCAGAAGGGCAGCGATGGCTCGCTGGAATACACCCGTAGCGGTGCCTTCCGTGCCGACAAAGACGGCTATATCACCAACAACACCGGTACCTCGCGCCTGCAGGGCTACGCGGCAGATGACGACGGCAAGATCATCAAAGGCGGCTTGACCGACCTGCAATTGAACCTGTCGTACCTGCCACCGAAGGCGTCCACCAAAGTGGACTCCACCAGTAACCTGAACTCGTCGGAGCCGGTGATCAACCAGACCACCAAGCCGTTCGACCCGACCGACACCACCACTTTCACCACCCAGTACAGCACCACCCTCTATGACTCCCAGGGCAACTCCCACGAGATGGTGCAGTACATGGTGAAAACCGACGCCAACCAGTGGAGTTCCTACACGCTGATTGACGGTCGTAACCTGGATGGCTCCAAGCCTACCACCACCGGTACTACTGCTCCCGTGCCGTCGATATTGAGCTTTGACGGTGCAGGTAAACTGACGGGTATCAGCACCGGTGGTGTGGCGGGCACGACCCTGACGCTCACCGGTTGGATCCCGGGCTCGGTGACCAACGGCGTATGGACGGCTAACAAGGCTACAGCGCCAAACATTGCCGTCAACATGGCCAATATCACCCAGTACAACTCCGCCAGTTACCGCAACCCGCCGACCACCGATGGTTACGCCACTGGCCAGATCACCGGCCTGAAAATCGACGGCAATGGCGTAATGTTCGCCACGTTCAGCAACCAGCAGAGCAAGGCCATCGGCCAGATCTCCCTGGCCAGCTTCAACAACGAGCAAGGCTTGCAGCCATCGGGCGGCACCACCTGGAGAGAGACCTTCGCCTCGGGCCAGCCGGGTTACGATGCCCCGCAATCCGGTACCCTGGGTTCGATCGTGGCCAACTCCCTGGAGAACTCCAACGTCAACCTGACCAACGAGCTGGTGGACCTGATCAAGGCCCAGAGCAACTACCAGGCGAACGCCAAGACCATCTCCACCCAGAGCACCATCATGCAGACCATCATTCAGATGACCTGATGCGGTAGCGCTCCACAAGAAGCCCCTCGTAAGAGGGGTTTTTTTTTGAGTGTGGGAAAAGGCCTCTAGACGCTGCGGGTTACGCGTTGAAATGCATGGAGAGGAACACTCCATTCCTGCCTTGCCACTGATTGGTCCAGAGCCTGCAGGCTCATCAATCAATGGAGGGGTGAAGATGTGGAGTTCAAGAGTGTCCGCATCAGGCGGTGGGCGCGTAATGTTCGTGCCCGGTATTGCTTCAGGGAAGTCGACTCCCGTCGAGTCTGGGGCTGAAGTGTCGAGGGTCAAGCAGTTGCTCAACGAGCTGTTTGATGCAGGGCAAGGCTCAAAAAAACAATTGGCTCAGGATTTGCGCGACAAGCTGAAGGATCTTCGCGAGGAACGGGGTAGCGAAAAATTCAAGGAGGCACTTAGCAAACTGATTGACGAAGCTGAGGGCGGTTTTCTTGAGTTTCTCAGGCGGCTGCTGAAGGAGTGGTTCCCTGAAGAGGGTGGCGGTGTGGCACCGCCCTCTCCCTCTCCATCGCCAGGTGGTGGTGGTGGTGGTGGTGGTGGCAGGAGCGTTAATCCGAAAGACTTTGGCACCCTGGAGTCCATGACTAACAAGCCCTTTACCGAAGGGGCTCGTTTCAACGACTACAAGATAGACAAAAGCAATCCTGGGAAAGCACCGGGCATGGGCAGAGAGGCTGGCAACATCTGGTCGGGTTTCAAGCAGGGGCCAGATGGAAATTGCACCACGGTTGCAGCAATTAAAGCTGCAATGATGAAGTTTGGTCAGAAGCCCACTGATATTTTCAAAGACGTGAAAGCAGCTGGCGATGGTTGGGATGTTCAAATGCGAGATGGATTTCGGCTTCATTTGAGCAAGGGCGAATTGCAGCAGGCGGCACAGCAGGCCCGTTTCATGGGCGATGATCCGGCCATGATGACCGACGCCAACTTTTTATACGCAGCCTGTGCCAAGCGGGCCCAAATAGAGGGCCATAAGGGGCCGCTTAATGGTAACGACCACAATGCTCAGAGAAGCTATCGGGATGCGTTGGCAAGCTTGAACGACGGTGAAATGCTGAATGAGGGGTTGGATCGTTTGGGGTTGAAAGGCTTGTACCGGCAATCTTCAAGCGGTGAGCTGGCGGGTGGTGTATTGGGCGTCGTGGCCTACAGCGGCCATGCGATGGCGGTGATTGGAGGGCAGATCGAGTTGTGGGGAGGGCGAGGTGGCCGGCCGCGGATGGAGGAGCAACGGCAGGCATACGCATTTTTATAGGATGATCGGCAGGAGGGCTGTGCTCACAGAACAAAGCCCGTTAACTTTTCAGTTAACGGGCTTTCAACAGTCACTCAGCTTATTGACAAGCTTCGCAATCCGGCTCGTCGATCGCGCAGGCCTTTGGCACTGGCGCCGGGCCGGCAGGCGCGGCGAGCACCGAATCATCACCGTGGTTACCGCTGGACACAGCGTTCAGCTTACCGGTGTTGATGGTCGACTTCTCGGTGCTGGTCGCGGCCAGGGCACGGAGGTAGTAAGTGGTTTTCAGGCCACGGTACCAGGCCATGCGGTAGGTCACGTCGAGCTTCTTGCCCGATGCGCCGGCGATGTACAGGTTCAGGGACTGAGCCTGGTCGATCCACTTCTGGCGACGGCTGGCGGCATCGACGATCCACTTGGTGTCCACTTCGAAGGCGGTCGCGTAGAGCTCTTTGAGTTCCTGCGGGATGCGTTCGATCTGCTGCACGGAACCGTCGTAGTACTTCAGGTCGTTGATCATGACCGAGTCCCACAGGCCGCGGGCTTTCAGGTCGCGGACCAGGTACGGGTTGATCACGGTGAATTCGCCCGACAGGTTCGATTTCACATACAGGTTCTGGTAGGTCGGTTCGATCGACTGCGATACGCCCGTGATGTTGGCGATGGTCGCGGTCGGTGCGATGGCCATGATGTTGGAGTTACGGATGCCTTTCTGCACACGGGCACGTACCGGTGCCCAGTCCAGGGATTCGTTCAGGTCAACGTCGATGTATTTCTGGCCGCGCTGCTCGATCAGGATCTGTTGCGAATCCAGCGGCAGGATGCCCTTGGACCACAGCGAACCCTGGAATGTCTCGTAGGCGCCGCGCTCGTCGGCCAGGTCGCAGGAAGCCTGGATCGCATAGTAGCTGACCGCTTCCATGGACTTGTCGGCGAACTCGACCGCAGCGTCCGAACCGTAGGGAATGTGCTGCAGGTACAGTGCGTCCTGGAAGCCCATGATGCCGAGGCCGACCGGACGGTGCTTGAAGTTGGAGTTCTGCGCCTGTGGCACCGAGTAGTAGTTGATGTCGATCACGTTATCGAGCATGCGTACGGCGGTGTTGACGGTGCGTTCCAGTTTGGCGGTGTCCAGCTTGCCGTTGACGATGTGGTTCGGCAGGTTGATCGAGCCCAGGTTGCAAACGGCGATCTCGTCCTTGTTGGTGTTCAAGGTGATCTCGGTGCACAGGTTCGAGCTGTGGACCACGCCCACGTGCTGCTGCGGGCTGCGCAGGTTGCAAGGGTCCTTGAAGGTCAGCCATGGGTGGCCGGTTTCGAACAGCATGGACAGCATCTTGCGCCACAGGTCCTTGGCCTGGATGGTCTTGAACAGCTTGACCTTGCCTGGGTATTCGGTGAGGGCTTCGTAGTACTCGTAGCGCTCTTCGAAGGCCTTGCCGGTCAGGTCGTGCAGGTCCGGCACTTCGGATGGCGAGAACAGGGTCCACTTGCCGTCATCGAAGACGCGCTTCATGAACAGGTCAGGGATCCAGTTGGCGGTGTTCATGTCGTGGGTACGACGACGGTCATCACCGGTGTTCTTGCGCAGCTCGATGAACTCTTCAATGTCCATGTGCCAGGTTTCCAGGTAGGCACACACGGCGCCTTTGCGTTTGCCGCCCTGGTTGACCGCTACGGCGGTGTCGTTCACGACTTTCAGGAACGGTACGACGCCCTGGGACTTGCCGTTGGTGCCCTTGATGTACGAACCCAGTGCGCGCACTGGTGTCCAGTCGTTGCCCAGGCCACCGGCGAATTTGGACAACATGGCGTTGTCGTGGATCGCGTGGTAGATGCCCGACAGGTCATCCGGCACGGTGGTCAGGTAGCAGCTCGACAGCTGTGGACGCAGGGTACCGGCGTTGAACAGGGTCGGAGTGGACGACATGTAGTCGAAGGACGACAGCAGGTTGTAGAACTCGATCGCACGGTCTTCCTTGTGCTTCTCTTCGATCGCCAGGCCCATGGCCACGCGCATGAAGAACACTTGCGGCAGTTCGAAGCGGATCCCGTCCTTGTGGATGAAGTAACGGTCGTACAAAGTTTGCAGGCCCAGGTAGGTGAACTGCTGGTCGCGCTCGTGATTGATCGCCTTGCCGAGTTTTTCCAGGTCGAAAGTGGCCAGGATCGGGTTCAGCAATTCGAATTCGATACCTTTGGCGATATAGGCAGGCAGCGCCTTGGCGTACAGGTCGGCCATCTCGTGGTGGGTGGCGCTGTCGGCCACGCCCAGGAAGCCCAGGCCTTCGGCACGCAGGGTGTCCATCAGCAGGCGCGCGGTCACGAACGAGTAGTTCGGCTCGCGTTCAACCAGGGTACGGGCGGTCATCACCAGGGCGGTGTTGACGTCGGTCAAGGCCACGCCGTCGTACAGGTTCTTCAGGGTTTCGCGCTGGATCAGGTCACCGTCGACTTCTTCCAGGCCTTCGCAGGCCTCGGTGATGATGGTGTTCAGGCGGCCCAGGTCCAGCGGGGCGAAGCTGCCGTCGGCCAGGGTGATGCGGATCGACGGGTGCGCTTGCACGGCGGCTTCTTCGGCCGGGGTGCGGACGGCACGTTCCTTGGCGCGCGAATCGCGGTAGATCACGTAGTCGCGGGCCACTTTCTGCTCGCCGGCACGCATCAGGGCCAGTTCGACCTGGTCCTGGATTTCTTCGATGTGGATGGTGCCGCCCGACGGCATGCGACGCTTGAAGGTCGCGGTGACCTGTTCGGTCAGGCGGGCAACGGTGTCGTGGATGCGCGACGAGGCAGCAGCGGTGCCGCCTTCAACTGCAAGAAACGCTTTGGTGATGGCGACGGTGATTTTGTCATCGGTGTAAGGAACGACAGTCCCGTTACGCTTGATCACGCGCAATTGGCCAGGTGCAGTGGCGGACAGATCCATATTCGAATCAGCGGCCTGCGGCACGGAGCCTTGCGGGTTCTCGCGAGTTGTGTCGGTTTGCATGGGGGGTTGTCTCCACATTTCTATATTTATTTGGGCACCATCACGGTGCCCACCGTTCCGTCCTGAAGCACTTACAGCAGGCCTGGGCCTGGCATAACAACTTCGGGACAGGAGGAAGGGAGCTGATCGCGCCGCTTCCATGCCGAAGTCTTCGGTTCGGGGCTCAAACGCCCTTGGCCGTATTCCTGGTGGGTGACAGTTGCCAGGTTCAAGCACTGCAACACCCGTACCGTTTTCCGCTGTTGGAGCTGGAAAACGGCTGCCATCCGCTTGAGCGGTTTGGGCTTTCAAAAAATGCTTGGATTAGACCCAACAGGAGCAAGAAAGGGCTTGAGTTTCTTGTCTGATTTGTGTTGGGTCTTTTCGCTGAAAACCCTACATGTAGGGTTTTTTTAGCGCCGAGCTACAAGATAATGCGTTTTGGGGGGCTTAGCAACGTACTGCCTGTGGATAACGTTGTGGGTAAAATGTGTATGAAACGTGGAACACCCGTGTAGGCCGCAGCACTGCTGGATTCGGCCGTTTGTCACTGAATATTCCAAGTTGAAAACAGTCGGTTGGATTTTTGAGGGCGCGAACCCTATCACAGAAAAGCGCGATCACCGAATGGATTTCCCGGCTTGTGCGAGAGGGCTTGGGCATGGCTACAATCGGCCTCTGTTATGCCCTCAAAACATTACAAATAAGGTGTGGCCTCCTCGGCCAACGCATCCCTTTATAACAACGAGGATCACCCGTGGAGCAAGAAGCCTGGCACATCCTGATCGTCGAGGACGACGAGCGACTCGCCGAGTTGACCCGCGATTACCTGGAAAGCAACGGCCTGCGGGTTTCCGTGGAAGGTGATGGCGCCCTGGCTGCGGCGCGGATCCTCGCCGAGCAACCGGACCTGGTGATTCTCGACCTGATGCTGCCCGGCGAAGACGGCCTGAGCATTTGCCGCAAAGTGCGCGAACGCTACGACGGCGTGATCCTGATGCTCACCGCCCGCACCGACGACATGGACCAAGTGCTCGGCCTGGACATGGGCGCCGACGACTACGTGTGCAAACCCGTGCGCCCGCGCCTGTTGCTCGCGCGTATCCAGGCCCTGTTGCGCCGCAGTGAGCCGGCCGAACCCGCCAGCGTGGAAAGCCAGCGCCGCCTGCAATTCGGCCCGCTGCTGGTGGACAACGCCCTGCGCGAAGCCTGGCTGCAGGGTGACGGTATCGATTTGACCAGTGCCGAGTTCGACCTGCTGTGGCTGCTGGTGGCGAATGCCGGGCGCATCCTGTCCCGCGAAGAAATCTTTATCGCCCTGCGCGGCATAGGCTACGACGGCCAGGACCGCTCCATTGATGTGCGCATCTCACGGATTCGCCCGAAAATCGGCGATGACCCGATCCACCCACGGCTGATCAAGACCATCCGCAGCAAAGGCTATCTGTTCGTCCCTGAAGCCGCTGCCGATATGCCGTTGTGAACTCGATCTTCCTGCGTATCTATGGCGGCATGTGCGCGGCGCTGATTCTGGTGGCGCTGCTCGGCGTGTTGGCCCTGCATCTGCTCAACGAGGTGCGCAGCGGCCAATACCGCGAGCGCCTGGCCCATGGCACCTTTGCCTTGATGGGCGATAACCTGCAGCCCATGAGCCCCATCGAACGCCAGCGCGCCCTGGCCGTGTGGGAACGTTTGCTCGGCATCCCCCTGGAATTGCGCGGCCTCACCGATGCCCAACTGGACCTCAGCCAGCGCACCCGCCTGCAACGCGGCCAGGTGCTGGTGGAGCAGACCGGCCCCCATGCCGCCCGGGTGCTGCGCCTGGTCAGCGATAAGGAACAGTGGGTGCTGACGGGGGAGGTGCAGCAGATCAGCGAGCAACTGGCCCGCGCGACCATTTACCTGCTGGCCGATGAACTGGTGCGCTTCCCCGTGGCCGAGCAGCCGCAACGGCTGGCGGATATAAAGGAAGCCAAGGGCTTTGGTTTCGAAATGCACCTGATGACCTTGGATCAGGCCGATATGGACGACGACCAACGCCGCCGTGTATCGGAGGGCGATACGGTCATGGCCCTGGGCAAGGGCGGCGATTCGATCCGCGTGTTTGCCGGCATGGTCGGCACGCCCTGGGTGCTGGAGCTCGGCCCGCTGTACCAGATGAGCCCGTACCCGGCGCAATGGCTGGTCCTGATCGCCTTGATCGGCCTGACCCTGATCGGCCTGATTGTCTATCTATTGGTGCGTCAGCTTGAGCGCCGGCTCCGAGGCCTGGAAGCCGCCGCCACGCGCATCGCCAAAGGCAACCTCGAGGTGCGTGTGCCGGCCCGGGGTGCCGACTCGGTGGGGCGCCTGGCGGCGGCCTTTAATGGCATGGCCGAGCACCTGCAGCAACTGCTGGCAATCCAGCGCGAACTGGTGCGCGCGGTGTCCCATGAACTGCGAACACCGGTGGCACGCCTGCGCTTCGGCCTGGAGATGATCGGCGACGCCGCCACGCCTGAAGCGCGGCGCAAGTACCTGGAAGGCATGGACAGTGATATCCAGGACCTAGACGGCCTGGTGGATGAAATGCTCACCTACGCAAGGCTTGAGCAGGGTGCGCCGGCGTTGATTTTCCAACGGGTCGATCTCGATGCGCTGCTTGATCAAGTGATCGGCGAATTATCGCCACTGCGCCCGCAAGTGACTGTGGCCAGGGGGATTTGCCTGTCGTCGGCACATTGGGATGACGCTTGGGTCGATGCCGAACCGCGCTACTTGCACCGCGCCCTGCAAAACCTGGTGAGCAACGCCATGCGCCACGCCCAGGGCCAGGTGTTGATCAGTTATCAGGTGGGCCAGGTGCGCTGTCGCATCGATGTGGAGGACGACGGGCCCGGTGTCCCGGAAAGTGCCTGGGAGCGTATCTTCACGCCGTTCCTGCGCCTGGATGACAGCCGCACCCGTGCCTCGGGCGGGCATGGCCTGGGGTTGTCGATTGTGCGGCGCATCATTTATTGGCACGGCGGGCGAGCGTTGATCAGCAAGAGCAACAACCTGGGCGGCGCCTGCTTCAGCCTGAGTTGGCCCAGAGATCAAGACAAACCCTGACGTCTTATCCCACGCCGAGCAAATCCGTAGCAGCTGCCGAGCGCAAGCGAGGCTGCGTCGGCCGCGCTACCGATCTAACGTCGAGTTGCGCGTGGCGCAGCCTCGCTAAGGCTCGACAGCTGCTACGGCTACCAGGCTCAACAGTTGGCCATCATTCACTGAGTATTGCGCCGATAGTTCCTTGCCGTGGCACCACTCGCTGGACAGGTCGGTGAGCAAGCGCAAGCGCACATGCCCGGCCTCTGACCACTCCACCACCTCGGCATGTTCAAAATAAAAGCGCTTCTGCACGATCGGGTAGAGCGCCTTGAACAAACTCTCCTTGACCGAAAACGTCAGCGTCACCAGCAAGGCGATCTGTTCTCGCGGCACATCAGCCATACGCTGCAGCTCTTGCACCGTCAGAATTTCCCCGGCCAGGCGCTCCGCCCGTTCCAGGCTCAGCAGGTTCTCCAGGTCCATCCCCAACCCACGCCATTGCGCCTTGTGCCCGACAATCGCGGCGGCATGCCCGGTGCTGTGGGTAATGGAACCGCTGATGTGGGCGGGCCACACCGGTGCGCGGTCTTCGCCGATCGCCGGGATGCAGTTGATCTGATCGAGCTGTTGCAGGGCCGCGCGCGCGCACAGGCGGCCGGCGAGAAACTCGGCCTGACGCTTGGCCACCGAACGCTGGATACTCGCCGGTGGCGGCACGGCGCAATGCTGGAAGTCGCCAGGTGCCAGCAATGCAGGATCGAACCGGGTGCTGAGAAACACCGTGCCCGGCAAGGGGTCGGGCAGCGGCCAATGGGCGTCGAGTGGGGTGCAGCAAGCGGGTAGGGGCGTCATGGGCGGTATTTTGCCGAGTTGATGGGCAAGAGGATAGCCCGCCGTGATTCAGGCGAGGTTCAAAGCCTGTTCAGGGGGAGTTCAGGGGCGCTTGCGTAGTCTGGCCTCACAGCCAAACGCGTAATGAGGTAACACCATGACTGCGATCAAGAAGCTGATGTTGGCCTTAACCATGCTCAGTGCCACCGTCGGGGTTCAGGCCTCCGATGGTGCCTTTGCCGCATTCGGTCGTGAGAAAACCAAGAAGTCCAGCATCTTGATGCAGCGCGTCAGCATCGAAGATGCTGGCAGTCAGCCCACGCCCTGGGGGCAGTCCCTTGGCCAGGCCACCCCGCAGCCGAGCTATCGCGCCGGCTATGAACACCTGAGCGGCCGGTTCAACGGTATTAAACTGCGCCCGCAAGACCTGCAGGGCCGCTATGATATCCCTCTGTCGGACAGTTGATTTGCTTTGGAGAGCCTTATGAAATTGCTGGTGGTGGAAGATGAGGCGCTGTTGCGCCATCACCTGTTTACCCGCCTGACCGACAGCGGCCACGTGGTCGAGGCCGTGGCCAATGCCGAAGAGGCCCTGTACCAGACCGGTCAATTCAACCATGACCTGGCGATCATCGACCTGGGCCTGCCCGGCATGGGCGGCCTGGACCTGATCCGCCAACTGCGCAGCCAGGCCAAGACCTTTCCGATCCTGATCCTCACCGCGCGCGGCAACTGGCAGGACAAGGTCGAAGGCCTGGCCGCCGGGGCCGACGACTATGTGGTCAAGCCGTTCCAGTTCGAAGAGCTGGAGGCGCGGATGAACGCCTTGCTGCGCCGCTCCAGCGGGTTTACCCAGTCGACCATCGTCGCCGGGCCCTTGCTGCTGGACCTCAACCGCAAGCAGGCGTCCCTCGATGAACAGCCCCTGGCATTGACCGCCTATGAATATCGCATCCTCGAATACCTGATGCGCCATCACCAGCAGGTCGTCGCCAAGGACCGCCTGATGGAGCAGCTCTACCCCGACGACGATGAGCGCGATCCGAATGTGATTGAAGTGCTGGTCGGCCGCCTGCGCCGCAAGCTGGAAGGCCCGGCGGGGTTCAAGCCGATCGACACCGTGCGTGGCCTGGGCTACCTGTTCAATGAGCGCTGCCGTTGATTCGCTCGCTCCGTGTGCGCTTGATGCTGGCGGCCGCCACCCTGGCCGTGCTGTTTATGCTGGGCCTGTTGCCCGCCATGCAGGGCGCGTTCAGCCTGGCATTGCAGGATTCCATCGAGCAGCGCCTGGCGTCGGACGTCACCACCCTGATCTCCGCCGCGCGGGTGGAAAACAATCGCCTGCTGATGCCGGCGCAGTTGCCGGATGAACGCTTCAACCTCACCGATAGCCGGTTGCTCGGCTATATCTATGACCGCGAAGGCCACCTGGTGTGGCGTTCGCGGGCCACCCGGGACGAAAACATCAACTACAAGCCGCGCTATGACGGGCGCGGCAATGAGTTTGCGCGGATTCGCGAGGCCGACGGGCAGGAGTTCTTCGTCTATGACGTCGAGGTCAGGCTGCTCGGCGGCAAGAGTGCGGCGTTCAGTATCGTGGCCCTGCAACCGGTGCGCGAATACCAATTGACCCTCGAAGGCCTGCGCGAAAACCTCTACCTGGGCTTCGGCGCGGCACTGCTGGTGCTGCTGACCTTGCTGTGGCTGGGCCTGACCTGGGGTCTGCAGGCCCTGCGGCGATTGAGCCAGGAGCTTGACCAGATCGAAGGCGGTACCCGCGAAAGCCTCTCCGAGCAACACCCTCGCGAATTGCTGCGTCTCACCGGCTCCCTTAACCGCCTGCTGCACAGCGAGCGCGAACAACGGGCACGTTACCGCGACTCCCTCGATGACCTGGCCCACAGCCTGAAAACGCCACTCGCCGTGTTGCAAAGCGTGAGCGAAGACATGGCGCAACGTCCGGAAGATCGCGACCAGGCCTGGGTGCTGCAATCCCAGATCGAACGCATGAGCCAGCAGATCGGCTACCAGCTGCAGCGTGCCAGCCTGCGCAAAAGCGGCCTGGTGCGCCATCAGGTGCGCCTGGAACCGGTAGTGCAAAGCCTCTGCGATACCCTGGGCAAGGTCTACCGCGACAAGGGCGTCGCGGTGTCCTTTGAACTGCCGGACGAATGCGATGTACCGATCGAGAAGGGCGCCCTGCTTGAATTGCTCGGCAACCTGCTGGAAAACGCCTATCGGTTGTGCCTGAGTGAAGTGCGCGTCAGCCTGGTGGAAAATTCCGAAGGGCTCGAGTTGTGCATCGAGGACGACGGCCCCGGGGTGCCGCCGGACCAGCGTGCACGGATTCTGCAACGGGGCGAGCGCCTGGACCGTCAGCATCCGGGGCAGGGGATCGGGTTGGCGGTGGTCAAGGACATCATAGAAAGCTACGGCGCACGACTGACCCTGGGGGATTCGCCGCTGGGTGGGGCGGCGTTCAAGATTCACTTTCCGTCTGTGTGATCTTCAGTGGCTGGGCTGGCCCTGTCGGGGCATAAGTATCTACACATCTTGAGCCGAGCCCCCTGCTACGCGTTATCCTGCTGAAGTTGTGTAGATACTTATGCCTATCGGGGGCTTGCACCCCGATGAGGCCCTCACAAACAACACCCCTCTAATTCTCCTGCGCCCGATAGGCCCCCGGTGTCAGTCCCGTCCACTTCTTGAACGCCCGATGAAACGCCGACGGTTCGGAGAACCCCAGCTGCTCGGCGATCGCCTGCAAGGACAAATCCGCCCGCCCCAGGTGGTAGATGGCGATGTCCCGCCGCAATTCATCCTTAAGCGCCTGAAAGCTGGTGCCTTCTTCGCGCAAATGTCGGCGCAGGGTTTGCGGGCTGACGTGCAAGTGCTGGGCGATGGCCTCCAGGTCTGGCCAAGGCGTGCGGTCGCGGCTCAACAAGCGTCGCAGCTGGCTGCTCAAACTGTCGCCTTCATCCGGGCGTGACAGCAGGTCGGCGGGGGAACGCTCAAGGAAATGCTTTAGGGTACGTTCGTCCTGCAACAATGGCAGGCTCAGGTAGCGGGCGGGAAACACCAGGCTGCTGTGCGGGGCACCGAACACCTGGGCGCAGGGGAACAGCAGGTCATATTCAGCGGCGTGGGCCGGCATCGGGTAGCTGAACGTGGCCTGGTGCAAACGAATGCGCTGGCCGATCAGCCAACTGCCCAGGCGGTGCCAGATCACCAGCAGGCATTCGCTGAGGAAGTGATCCGGGTCCCACAGGTGAGAATCATCCAGGCTCAGGCGGGCCATTTCGCCTTCTCGTGTCAGCTGCCAGCGCGGGCCTTGTGGGAATAGGCTATAAAATAATAAGCCGCGTTCCAGAGCCTTCTCCAGGGTGCGGCAGTGGATCAGCGCATGGCACATCATGGCGAAGGTGCCGCGTTTGCTCGGGCCGTCGGCGAACCCCAGGTACTCATCGTCCAGTGCCAGCCAGAGCATTTGCAGCAGCCGGGTGAATTGCTCGGGCGCAATGCGGGCGCGAGGTTCGGTCAACAGTTCCGGGGTGATGCCCAGCTGTTGCAACAGGCCCGAATAGTCGTAACCGGTTCGACGCGCACCGCCCAGGGCTGCCCGGGCGTAATGGCTGGCGATGGTACGTTCACGCATGCGGGGCCCTCGTCCATGGAAGGGCGGATGGTAGTCATCACCCGGCAGGGCAACAAGGCGGATATCCGCCAAATTGTAGGACGGGATTGGGCAGTGCGGCGGAAATCCGCCAGCCGATTCGGCTCTTCGGAGGGGGCTTTGAAATCCGCAGCCCTGATGTCTTAAGGCCCCCAGGGGTTTTCAGCAAAGTGGCACGGCGTTTGCGATAAGGATTACAGCGCAGGCCTGGTGCTACAGGCTTCGCAAACAACAAATCCCTCCAGTGCAGGAGGGTTCGCAATTCAAGTGTCGTGGGCAATGGCGGATATTTGCCACACGGGACGATTGAGGAACTCTGCAATGACGACTCGTCAGCCAATCTACAAATCCCTGTATTTCCAGGTGATCGTTGCAATCGTTATCGGTATTTTGCTCGGTCACTTCTACCCGCAGACCGGTGTGGCGCTCAAGCCACTGGGTGACGGCTTCATCAAGCTGATCAAAATGGTCATTGCCCCGATCATCTTCTGCACCGTTGTCAGCGGCATCGCCGGCATGCAAAGCATGAAATCGGTCGGCAAAACCGGTGGCTACGCGCTGCTGTACTTCGAAATCGTTTCCACCATCGCACTGCTGATCGGCCTGATCGTGGTGAACGTCGTGCAACCGGGCGCCGGCATGCACATCGACGTGGCAACCCTGGACGCCTCCAAAGTGGCGGCCTACGTCACTGCCGGTAAAGACCAGAGCATCGTTGGCTTTATCCTCAATGTGATCCCGAACACCATCGTCGGCGCCTTCGCCAACGGCGACATCCTGCAAGTGCTGATGTTCTCGGTGATCTTCGGTTTCGCCCTGCATCGCCTGGGTGCCTACGGCAAGCCGGTGCTGGACTTCATCGATCGCTTCGCCCACGTGATGTTCAACATCATCAACATGATCATGAAGCTCGCACCAATCGGTGCCCTGGGCGCCATGGCGTTCACCATCGGGGCCTACGGTGTAGGTTCCCTGGTGCAGTTGGGCCAGTTGATGATCTGCTTCTACATCACTTGCCTGCTGTTCGTGCTGGTGGTGCTGGGCGGTATCTGCCGCGCCCACGGTTTCAGCGTGATCAAACTGATCCGCTACATCCGTGAAGAACTGTTGATCGTACTGGGTACTTCTTCCTCTGAGTCCGCACTGCCACGCATGCTGATCAAGATGGAGCGTCTGGGCGCGAAGAAATCCGTAGTCGGCCTGGTAATCCCGACCGGCTACTCGTTCAACCTCGACGGTACCTCGATCTACCTGACCATGGCGGCCGTGTTCATCGCCCAGGCGACTGACACCCACATGGACATCACCCACCAGATCACCCTGCTGCTGGTGCTGCTGCTGTCCTCCAAAGGTGCTGCTGGCGTGACCGGTAGCGGCTTTATCGTACTGGCAGCCACCCTGTCGGCTGTCGGCCACCTGCCGGTTGCCGGCCTGGCGCTGATCCTGGGTATCGACCGCTTCATGTCCGAAGCCCGTGCACTGACCAACCTGGTGGGTAACGCCGTTGCCACCCTCGTTGTGGCCAAGTGGGTCAAGGAACTGGACACCGACCAACTGCAAAGCGAGTTGGCTTCCGGTGGTCGCAGTATCTCCGACACCCGTGAAGAAGATGACCTGGGCGTGGCCGAAGGCCCTGCACCGGTGATCAAGTAAGCCGCTGATGGCGTGAACCCACGCTGACAGCTATCCGCAAACGCCCCGACTGGTTCGGGGCGTTTGCGTTTGTGGGGGATTACTTTTTTGCAATATTTTCACTTAGAGTCAGCGACTGATGAAATTCGCGCTACGCGGCATGTTCCAAACGCAGACTGGCAGGAGGATATATGGACAGTGTTGATTTAAATGTCCTGCGCAGCGTGCTCGAATGGCGCCGCGCCGGGCAGCAGGTGGTGTTGTATAGCGTTGTGCAGACGTGGGGCAGCGCGCCGCGTCCACCGGGCGCCATGTTGGCGTTGCGGGGGGATGGCGTGGTGATCGGCTCGGTGTCCGGCGGTTGCATCGAGGACGACTTGATCGCCCGCTTGCAGGATGGCCGTCTGACGCACGACGGGCCGCCGGTGCAGTTGGTGACCTACGGCGTGACGCGCGACGAGGCGGCGCGTTTCGGCCTGCCATGCGGCGGCACCCTGCGCTTGACCGAGGAGCGGGTGCAAGACTGGGCCTGGGTCGCGCAGTTGCTGGAGCGTTGCGAGGCGCATGAAATTGTCGCGCGGGAACTGGACCTGGTCTCCGGCGAAGTCACGTTGAGCAGTGCGAACAAGACCGATGTGGTCACCTTCGATGGCGAACGCCTGCGGGCTATCTACGGCCCGCGCTGGCGCCTGCTGTTGATCGGTGCCGGGCAACTGTCGCGCTACGTGGCGGAAATGGCGCGCCTGCTGGATTTCGAAGTACTGATATGCGATCCGCGTAGCGAGTTTGTCTACGGCTGGGAAGAGCAGCACGGCCGCTTCGTGCCGGGTATGCCTGATGAGGCGGTGCTGAATATCCAGACCGACGAGCGCACGGCCATTGTCTGCCTGACCCATGATCCGCGCCTTGATGATATGGCGTTGCTGACGGCGCTGAACTCCAGTGCCTTCTACATCGGTGCGCTGGGTTCGCGGGTCAATAGCCAGACGCGTCGCGAGAACCTGGCGGCGCTGGGTTTGTCGACGGATGCGATTGCGCGTTTACATGGGCCGATTGGCCTGCATATCGGTAGCCATACGCCGGCGGAGATCGCCTTGTCGTTGATGGCGGAAATTGTCGCGATCAAGAACGGCGTGGCGCCGATGCAGAAAAAGCCCCTGCCGGTGGTTGCTGAGTAATGGTGACGGCGATTGTCTTGGCGGCGGGGCAGGGCAGCCGGTTCCGAGCCGAAGCGGGGGCTGACCAGGATAAGTTGCTGGCCGATTGCCTGGGCCGTGATGGGGTGATGCGTCCGGTGATCGAGCAGGTATTGGTGAATTTGCCGGATCGCCTGGTGGCGCGCTGGCTGGTGACCTCGCCGGATCGCACGGAGGTCATTCGGTTGGCCGAAGTGTATGGCTGCCAGGTCTTACTGTTGCAGTCAGCCGGCATGGGCGAGAGCATCGCCGCAGCCGTCGCGGCCAGTGCCTCGGCGGATGGCTGGCTGGTGGTGTTGGGGGATATGCCGTTTATCCAATCATCGAGCATTGAACGGGTGATTGACGTGCTGGAGGAGGATGGCATCAGCGTGCCGGTGCAGGCGGGTGACTATGGGCATCCAGTGGCCTTTGGTCGCGCTTTTGGTCCGGACCTGATGGCGCTGACCGGGGATCGTGGAGGCAAGCCATTGTTCGCACGTGCCCGGGTGCGGGAAGTGCAGGTGGAAGATGCGGGTGTTCTGTGGGATGTGGATCTGCCGAAACGGTTAATTTTTAACCCAGACTAAATTTGATCTTCGTTGTTTTCGAGATCTATAAAAAAGCCCCGCCTGATCACTCAGGCGGGGCTTTTTAGTGGCGGATGGAATCAGGCGAGGGGTTTAGGCTCGTGTTCTTCTTCCAGGGCCTTGTGCTCTACCACTGCTTCAGCAGCAGTGTGCTCAACCACGGTTTCAGCAACCGGGGCTGGCGCCTCGACAGCTTCGACTACGGCTGGAGCGGCAGCAGCAGCGGCGGCAGCTGCCTCAGCTTCCTTGCGGCGACGACGCACTTCACGTGGGTCGTTCGGCGCACGGCCGTTTTCGGTCAGGGCGCTGGCCGGTGCCGCTTCTACCACGGGTGCTTCGACTTCGGCTACCACCGGTGCTTCAACAACCACCGGTGCAGACTCGACGGCTGGCGCAGGCTCGGCAACCACTGCTTCGGCAACCGGCGCAGGCGCTTCTTCTACCACCGGTGCAGGCGCTGGTGCTTCAACCGGGGCGGCAGGTTCGGCAGTCCACTGGAAGGCGGTCTGTTCTTCGCGAACTTCACGCACTGCCGGGGCAGCTTCTTCGACAGCCGGGGCTTCAGCGGCGGCTTCAACTACTGGCTGAGGCTCAACAACCGGAGCGGCTTCAACTGCAACCACTTCGGTTTCTGGCTGGGCGTCGCGGATCGGTGCCACTTCCACTTCCGGAACCACTGGGGCTTCGACAGGGGTAGTTGCTTCAACGACCGGTGCTTCAACCACTGGGGTCTCGGTAACTGGCGCTTCTACAGCAGCGGTTTCTTCAACAGTGGCAGTCGCGCGTTCAGCCTGTTCATGCGCCTGGGCTTCAGCCGGTGCGCTGATCACCGAGCTGGCAACCGCTGCGGTAACGGCCAGGCCGGCAGCCAGTTCGGCACCGGTCGGTTCGTGGGTGGCGGCTTCTGCGTTCTCGCCGGCCTCTTCCGAGCCTTCGATCACATTGCCATTGGCATCACGCTGACGCTCACGGCGGTTGCTGCGACGACGCTGGCCACGGGAGCGGCGGCGTGGACGATCGCCTTCGGCGTTGTCCTGGCCGTCTTCCTGCAATTGCTCTTCGCCGGCCAGTACTTCTTCTTCGCTGGCGGCAGCGGCTTGCTCGGCACGTGGTTGACGCTCTTCACGCGGTGGGCGCGGCTGACGCTCTTCACGCGGTGCACGCTCTTCACGCGGCTGGCGAGCTGGGCGCTCTTCAGCGGCAGTGGCTGCAACACCTGCAACGGCAGGGGCGGCATCCAATGGCTCGCGCAGTTCACGCACGCGTTCTTCACGCTCGCCACGCGGCTTGCGATCTTCACGCGGCGCACGTGGGGTACGCGGTGCGCGCTCTTCACGCGGTGCACGTTCTTCACGGGCTACGGCCGGGGTTTCTTCACGCGCTTCGCGAGGTGCACGCTCTTCACGTGGTGCGCGTTCTTCGCGAGGCGCACGTTCTTCACGCGGCTTGCGCTCTTCGTCACGGCGACCGTTGCGGTTACGGCTCTGCTGGCGACCGTTGCGACGCTCTTCGTTGCGTGCTGGGCGTTCGGTCGCAGGTTTTTCAACCACGACCGGTGCCGCAGGCTCTTCCTTGGTGGCGAACAGGCTGACCAGCGACTTCACCAGGCCCTTGAACAGGCTCGGCTCAGGCAGGGCGGCCGGTGCGGCAACCGGGGCAGCGGCTTCAACCGGCACCGGTGCGTTGGCACGGGCTGGCGCGGTTTTCACGGCGGCTTCCTGGCGCACCAGGGTGCGGGTCGCGGCGGCTGGCTGGACTTCTTCCACTTCGGCGGCGGCGGCAGCGATTTCGTAGCTGGACTGGCCGCTGTGGGCTTCCGGGCTGTCGTCACGCAGGCGCTGTACTTCGAAGTGCGGCGTCTCGAGGTGATCGTTCGGCAGGATCACGATACGAGCACGGGTGCGCAGTTCGATCTTGGTGATCGAGTTGCGTTTTTCGTTGAGCAGGAAAGCGGCAACCGGGATCGGCACTTGTGCGCGGACTTCGGCGGTGCGGTCTTTCAGGGCTTCTTCTTCGATCAGGCGCAGGATCGCCAGGGACAGCGATTCAACGTCACGGATGATGCCGGTGCCGTTGCAACGCGGGCAGACGATGCCGCTGCTCTCGCCCAGGGATGGACGCAGGCGCTGACGGGACATTTCCAGCAAGCCGAAGCGCGAGATGCGGCCGACCTGTACGCGGGCGCGGTCGGCTTCCAGGCATTCGCGGACTTTCTCTTCCACGGCGCGCTGGTTCTTGGCGGGGGTCATGTCGATGAAGTCGATCACGATCAGGCCGCCGATGTCACGCAGGCGCAGCTGGCGGGCGATTTCTTCAGCCGCTTCCAGGTTGGTCTGCAGGGCGGTTTCTTCGATGTCGCTACCCTTCGTGGCGCGCGCCGAGTTGATGTCGATGGACACCAGGGCTTCGGTCGGGTCGATCACGATGGAGCCGCCGGAAGGCAGTTCGACCACACGCTGGAAAGCGGTCTCGATCTGGCTTTCGATCTGGAAACGATTGAACAGCGGCACGCTGTCTTCGTACAGCTTGATCTTGCTGGCGTACTGCGGCATCACCTGGCGGATGAAGGTCAGGGCTTCGTCCTGGGCTTCGACGCTGTCGATCAGCACTTCGCCGATGTCCTGGCGCAGGTAATCGCGGATGGCGCGGATGATCACGTTGCTTTCCTGGTAGATCAGGAACGGCGCGGAACGATCCAGGGAGGCTTCTTTGATGGCGGTCCACAGTTGCAGCAGGTAGTCGAGGTCCCACTGCATTTCTTCGCTGCTGCGGCCCAGGCCGGCAGTGCGCACGATCAGGCCCATGTCGGCCGGTGCGATCAGGCCGTTCAACGCTTCACGCAGTTCGTTGCGCTCTTCGCCTTCGATGCGACGGGAGATGCCGCCGGCACGTGGGTTGTTCGGCATCAGCACGAGGTAACGGCCGGCCAGGCTGATGAAGGTGGTCAGGGCGGCGCCCTTGTTGCCACGTTCTTCTTTTTCGACCTGAACGATGACTTCCTGGCCTTCGCTCAGGACGTCCTTGATGTTTACGCGGCCTTCGGGGGATTTCTTGAAGTATTCGCGGGAGATTTCTTTGAGGGGCAGGAAGCCGTGGCGCTCGGAGCCGAAATCGACAAAGGCAGCCTCAAGGCTTGGTTCGATGCGAGTAATACGGCCTTTATAGATGTTGGCCTTCTTTTGCTCGCGTGCACCGGATTCGATGTCCAGGTCGTAGAGGCGTTGGCCATCTACCAGTGCAACACGCAACTCTTCGGGTTGAGTTGCGTTAATCAGCATTCTTTTCATGTTGTACCGTCGGTTTCCGGGCTGCCGGAAACGGCGTTCGGCACACACGACTTCTCACGGTCGGTGTCAGGTGCGTCAAGAGTGGTTGGCCACTCCAGTGTCCAGCAAAATCGGCCAATTGGGCCGGTATCGCGACGGACGCGTCCTGCTTGTTAGCGGTGGTGACAAAGGCACCACTTCAACAAAAGCTAAGGTCAGGAGGAGGAATCAACCGGCGACTGTGGACGAGATGAAGCGTCTAAATATAAGCCTAGTGCTACACGGTCCGACGGTTGTGCATCTCCACCCTACACGTATCCCTGATAATTCGGGTGCTGCCGCGCGCAGAATCCGCAGCGGGTTGGCATTTACCGTGTTCTCCAATGGGGAGTCCACGCTCATGGCTAAACAAGACTGAATGTGGGCGACTGCGCTCACACTCAGCTCTTAACAGGCGTTGTTTCCGAAGCATTCGCCGTGGTCCGGCTCAAGACTGACTGCACTTTGTGAACTGGCCGTAAATATCGGCGCAGAACGCGAGTATTCACTCTGCTTTCTGCACTCGCTTCAGGCCTCATGTCACCTGCGCTTGTTACAATCTCGAGCCTTCCAGGGTGGCGAAAGCCCCGTAGGACGGCCTCGCGTCCTGATGAATTGCGATGGTCAGGGCCGGCAGTTTGCCGCTAGTCCTCTGCCCAGGCCGCTTTTGGCGGCGTTCGCGACTATAGCAGTAATGATTAAGTGCTTCAATTCCATAAAAAATTGTTATCATCGCCGCCATGACGACTACCGCCCCCCAGACCCCCAGCGTCCAGCTGCTCGAGGTCTCGCCGGAATATGCCGGCCAACGCATCGATAATTTTCTCCTGGCCAGGCTCAAGGGTGTGCCCAAGACCTTGATCTACCGCATCTTGCGCAAAGGCGAAGTGCGCGTGAACAAGGGCCGCATCAAGCCTGAGTACAAGTTGCAGGCGGGCGATATTGTCCGTGTGCCGCCCGTGCGCGTACCTGAGCGCGATGAGCCCGTGCCATTGGCCCAGGGCCTGTTGCAGCGCCTTGAGGCATCGATTGTCTTCGAAGATAACAAGCTGATTGTGATCAACAAGCCCTGCGGTATTGCGGTTCACGGTGGCAGCGGCCTGAATTTCGGCGTGATCGAAGCCTTCCGTCAGCTGCGCCCGGATTGCAAGGAGCTGGAACTGGTTCACCGCCTGGACCGCGACACCTCCGGCCTGTTGATGATCGCCAAGAAACGCAGCATGTTGCGCCACCTGCACACCGCCCTGCGCGGCGATGGCGTGGACAAGCGCTACATGGCGCTGGTGCGCGGCAACTGGGCCAGCTCGATCAAGAGCGTCCGCGCGCCGTTGCAGAAGAGCAACCTGCGCTCCGGCGAGCGCATGGTCGAAGTGGACGAGGAGGGCAAGGAAGCCCTGACCCTGTTCAAGGTGCTGCGTCGCTTTGGTGATTTCGCCACCATGGTCGAGGCCAAGCCGGTGACGGGGCGTACCCACCAGATTCGTGTGCACACCCTGCACGCCGGTCACTGCATCGCCGGTGATACCAAGTACGGCGACGAGGGTTTTTCCAAGGAAATCCGCGACCTGGGCGGCAAGCGCCTGTTCCTGCACGCCTACATGCTCACCGTGCCGCTGCCTGACGGCGGCGAGCTGAAGCTGCAGGCGCCGGTCGATGAGATGTGGGCCAAGACCGTGGAGCGTTTGAGTGTCGCACCTTGACTACAAGCTGCTGATTTTCGATTGGGACGGCACCCTGTGTAACTCCATCGGTCGGATTGTCGAGTCGATGCACAGGGCTTCGACCCGCTCGGGCTTCGAGTTGTGCACTGACCTGGCGGTCAAAGGCATTATCGGCCTGGGCTTGCCTGAGGCGATCCGCACCTTGTACCCCGAGATCAGCGACGCTGAACTGGTGACGTTCCGCGAGCATTACGCGGATCACTACATTGCGCTGGAAGCCACACCTTCGCCGTTGTTCGAGGGTGTGGCGCAGTCGCTGGAGGCTTTTCGCGCCGAGGGCTATCACCTGGCCGTCGCCACCGGCAAGGCCCGTCGCGGCCTGGATCGGGTGCTCAGTGCCCACGGTTTTGAAGATTATTTCGACATCACCCGTGCCGCAGATGAAACCGCCAGCAAACCTCACCCTCTGATGTTGGAGCAGATCCTTGCCCATTGCGGTGTGTCGCCGCGTGAGGCGCTGATGGTAGGTGATGCTTCCTTCGACCTGATGATGGCGCGCAACGCCGGCATGGACAGCGTGGCAGTCAGCTATGGCGCCCAGTCCCCCGAGGCGTTGCAGCAATACGAGCCGAGGGTCACGATTGATCATTTTTCTGAATTGCAGGCCTGGCTCGGTCGGGCCCAATAAGTCTTTGCTGGGGTTGATGGCATGAGTGACGAGTGGAAAGCGCCTGAAAAGGCTGAAAGCGGTGACGACAAGAGCTGGAAACTGCTGGAGAAGACGCTGCTGGCCAGTGTCCAGGAGCAACGCCGTGCGCGGCGCTGGGGGATTTTCTTCAAGTTGCTGACCTTCACTTACCTGTTGCTCATGCTGGCGCTGTTCAGCCCGCTGATGGACATGGAAAAGAGCGCGACCCGTGGCGCCAACTACACCGCGTTGATCGAAGTGCGGGGGGTGATTGCCGACAAGGAACCTGCCAGCGCCGACAATATCGTCAGCAGTCTGCGTGCCGCGTTTGAAGACCCCAAGGTCAAGGGCGTGATCCTGCGCATCAACAGCCCAGGCGGCAGCCCGGTGCAATCGGGTTATGTGTATGACGAGATTCGCCGCCTGCGCGGCCTGCACCCGGATATCAAGCTGTACGCGGTGATTTCCGATTTGGGGGCTTCGGGTGCCTATTACATTGCCAGTGCCGCTGACCAGATCTACGCCGACAAGGCCAGCCTGGTGGGCTCCATCGGCGTGACCGCGGCCGGTTACGGGTTTGTTGGCGCGATGGAGAAGCTGGGTGTTGAACGCCGCACCTACACTTCGGGCGAGCACAAGTCGTTCCTTGATCCGTTCCAGCCGCAAAAGGCCGATGAAACCCAGTTCTGGCAAGGCGTGCTCGACACTACCCATCGCCAGTTCATCGCCAGCGTGAAGCAGGGGCGTGGGGATCGCCTGAAGGACAAAGATCACCCGGAGTTGTTCTCCGGGTTGGTGTGGTCGGGCGAGCAAGCATTGCCGCTGGGGCTGATCGATGGTTTGGGCAGTGCCAGTTCGGTAGCGCGGGATGTGGTCGGCGAGAAAGAACTGGTGGACTTCACCGTTGAAGAGTCGCCGTTTGATCGTTTCTCCAAGAAGCTCGGCGCCAGCGTGGCTGAGAAGCTGGCGCTGTACATGGGCTTCCAGGGCCCGGCGCTGCGCTGAGATTTTAGTCAGTATGGATAAATGTCGGAGGGGGCAAGCCGCCTCCCACATTTGGTTGTGTTCTTAAGGGATTTGCACGCCCTCGCTGAGTAGCATATCCACCAGCCGAATCAGCGGTAAGCCGACCAGGCTGGTTGCGTCCGGCCCTTCGGTGCTTTGGAACAAGCTCACGCCCAATCCTTCCGCCTTGAAGCTGCCCGCGCAGTCATACGGCTGCTCGATCCGCAGGTAGCGCTCGATGCGCGCTGCATCCAGCTCGCGCATGTGCACGGTAAAGGGCACGCAGTCGACCTGGCAGTGCCCCGTCTCGCTGTTCAACAGGGCCAGGCCGGTGAGGAAGCTGACACGCTTGCCACTGGCGGCCAATAACTGCTCGCGCGCATTTTCGAAGGTGTGAGGCTTGCCGATGATGCGGCCTTTCAGCGCGGCGACCTGGTCTGAGCCGATGATCAGGTGTCCCGGGTGGCTGGCGGCGAGGGCGCGGGCCTTTGCTTCGGCCAGGCGCTTGACCAGTTCGATGGCGGACTCATGTGCAGCATGGCTTTCGTCGATATCCGGCGAGCTGCAGATGAATGGCAGGTGCAGGCGGCTGAGCAATTCCCGGCGATAAACCGAGCTGGAAGCGAGTAATAAAGGCAGCATATACGTCTCCTCAAGGCAGCCGCCGATTCTAGCGGGGCGACCGGCCGACGCACAGGGCTGAATTTCCTTTGACATGGCTGGGTGCATCCCTATAATGCTGCGCCTATGTTGAATGACCCGATTCCACCTCACGTTGACCCGCGCAAATTGGCTGATCGTGGCACTTCCCTTCAAGGTGAGTTGCTGCTGGCCGATTTGGAGAGACTCTGCGACCCGCTTTCCGACACTGTCGGTACGGTGCAGGCCAAATTCGTTTTTGAACGAGATGAACGTAAATCTGTGGTAATTCACAGTTTTATCGACACCGAGGTCAAAATGGTTTGCCAGCGTTGTCTTGAGCTGGTCACCCTGCCGATTCACAGCGAGTGCAGTTATGCTGTGGTAAAGGAGGGTGCGAATACCCAGTCGTTGCCGAAAGGTTATGACGTGCTGGAACTGGGCGAAGATCCTTTGGATCTGCATGCACTGATCGAGGAGGAGCTTCTGCTCGCCTTGCCCATTGTGCCTGCTCATCATCCGGAAGAATGCCAGCAGCCGGCGGGTCTCGATGACGAGTCCGAACCGAGCGAGGACGAGGTAACGCGGTCCAACCCGTTCAGTGTATTGGCGCAGTTAAAGCGTGACCCAAACGTTTAGGAGTTAATCAATTATGGCTGTTCAGCAGAACAAAAAATCCCGCTCTGCCCGTGACATGCGTCGTTCCCACGATGCCCTGACGGCAAGCACTCTGTCTGTAGAAAAAACCACCGGTGAAATTCACCTGCGTCACCACGTATCGCCAGAAGGCGTATACCGTGGCCGTAAAGTGATCGACAAGGGCGCTGACGAGTAATCACTTGTCTGCTCAAGTCATCGCGATTGACGCAATGGGCGGGGACTTCGGTCCCCGCAGCATTGTTCAGGCCTGCATTGCCAGCCTGTCTGCCACGCCCTCGCTGCATCTGACCCTCGTCGGTCAACCCTCCCTCCTTGAAGAATTGATTGCCAGCCATCCGGCGGTGGATCGCGCGCGCCTGACGATTACGCCAGCCAGCGAAACCATCACCATGGATGAGAAACCGGCGACAGCCCTGCGTGGCAAGCCTGACTCGTCGATGCGGGTGGCCTTGGAGCTGCTGCGTGATGGCAAGGTGCAAGCCTGTGTCAGTGCCGGCAACACCGGCGCCCTGATGGCGTTGTCGCGGCATGTGCTCAAGACGCTGCCTGGCATTGATCGGCCGGCAATGGTGGCGGCGATTCCGACGCAGAAGGGCTATTGCCAGTTGCTGGACCTGGGGGCGAACGTCGATTGCAGTGCCGAGCACCTGTTCCAGTTTGCCGTGATGGGCTCGGTGGCCGCCGAAGCGCTGGGCGTGGCCCGGCCGCGGGTGGCCTTGCTGAATATCGGCACCGAAGACATCAAGGGCAACCAGCAGGTCAAGCTTGCCGCCACCTTGCTGCAAGGTGCGCGAGGCCTGAACTACATCGGATTTGTCGAGGGTGATGGGTTGTACCGAGGCGAGGCGGATGTGGTGGTGTGCGACGGGTTTGTCGGCAATATCCTGCTCAAGTCCAGTGAAGGCCTGGCGACCATGATCGCCTCGCGTATCGAGGCCTTGTTCAGGCGTAACCTGGTATCGCGCCTGGTGGGCGCCCTGGCGCTGCCGTTGATGCGTCGCCTGCAGGCCGATCTGGCCCCGGCGCGGCATAATGGTGCGAGCTTCCTGGGGTTGCAGGGCATCGTGGTGAAAAGCCACGGTTCGGCCGGGGTCGAAGGCTTCCAGAGTGCGATTGCGCGGGCGGTGATCGAGATCCAGGAAAACCTGCCGCAACGCTTGCACGGCCGTCTCGAGGACCTGTTGCCTTAGGCGAATCGGCCGGGGAATGCTTAAATGTGACCGGCCAGTTCAATTGACCATCCAATCTGTCAGTTTCGTGCGCTCCCACCGAGGAGCGACCATTTCCGACGACCAGATCATTAGGGGCTTGTTACATGTCTACATCCCTCGCATTCGTCTTTCCAGGGCAGGGTTCGCAGTCCCTCGGCATGTTGGCCGAGCTGGGCGCGCAATACCCGCTGATCCTGGACACGTTCAAGGAAGCTTCCGAGGCCCTGGGTTACGACCTGTGGGCGCTGACCCAACAGGGGCCGGAAGAGCAGCTCAATCAAACCGATAAAACCCAGCCAGCCATCCTGACCGCTTCGATAGCCCTGTGGCGCTTGTGGTTGGCCGAAGGCGGTGCGCGTCCGGCTTTCGTGGCCGGTCATAGCCTGGGCGAATACAGCGCCCTGGTGGCGGCGGGCAGCCTGACCCTTGCTGAAGCGGTCAAGCTGGTCGAGCGTCGTGGACAGCTGATGCAGGAAGCCGTTCCGGCCGGGCAGGGCGGCATGGCCGCTATCCTGGGGCTGTACGATGCCGTCGTGATCGAAGCCTGCGCCGAAGCGGCCCAGGGCGAAGTGGTCAGCGCGGTAAACTTCAACTCCCCAGGCCAGGTGGTGATCGCCGGTGCCAGGGCGGCCGTCGAGCGTGCCATCGAAGGCTGCAAGGCGCGGGGTGCCAAGCGTGCATTGCCGTTGCCGGTGAGCGTGCCGTCACACTGCGAGCTGATGCGCCCGGCTGCCGAGCGTTTTGCCGAGTCCATTGCTGCCATCAACTGGCAGGCGCCACAGATCCCGCTGGTGCAGAACGTCAGCGCAGCCGTGGCCGCCGACCTCGACACCCTCAAGCGCGACCTGCTGGAGCAACTCTACAAGCCTGTGCGCTGGGTCGAGTCGGTCCAGACCCTGGCCGCCAATGGCGCCACCGAGCTGGTCGAGTGCGGCCCGGGCAAAGTCCTGGCTGGCCTGAACAAACGCTGCGCCGACGGCGTGTCGACTGCCAACCTCAATACCCCGGATGCCTTCGCTGCCGCTCGTGCGGCGCTGGCCTGATCCCCGAACTTAGGAGAAGCCTGCATGAGTCTGCAAGGTAAAGTTGCACTGGTTACCGGCGCGAGCCGTGGCATTGGCCAGGCCATCGCCCTGGAACTGGGCCGTCAGGGCGCCGTCGTGATCGGCACCGCCACTTCTGCTTCGGGCGCCGAGCGTATCGCCGCGACCCTGAAGGAAAACGGCGTTCAAGGCACCGGCCTTGAGCTGAACGTGACCAGCGATGAGTCCGTGGCTGCCGTACTGGCCGAGATCACCGCACAGTTCGGTGCGCCGGCAATTCTGGTGAACAACGCCGGTATCACCCGCGATAACCTGATGATGCGCATGAAAGACGACGAATGGTACGACGTGGTCGATACCAACCTGAACAGTCTGTTTCGCCTGTCCAAGGGGGTTTTGCGCGGCATGACCAAGGCCCGTTGGGGTCGAATTATCAATATTGGCTCCGTAGTGGGTGCCATGGGCAACGCAGGCCAAGTAAACTATGCAGCCGCCAAGGCCGGCCTGGAAGGTTTCAGCCGTGCATTGGCGCGTGAAGTCGGTTCGCGGTCGATTACGGTCAACTCGGTGGCCCCAGGGTTCATCGACACCGATATGACCCGCGAACTGCCGGAAGCACAGCGTGAAGGCTTGCTGACGCAGATTCCGCTGGGCCGTCTGGGCCAGGCTCAAGAGATCGCGAATGTGGTCGCTTTCCTGGCATCCGACGGTGCGGCATACGTGACTGGGGCTACAATCCCGGTGAACGGCGGGATGTACATGAGCTAAATTGTGACGGATCGCTTCAAAAAAATGTCATACGAGCTGTCTAAAATCCGTTATAAAGCTGCAACTTAATTTATAGGCAGGTGGCAAACCGGGTACAGGGTGAAGCTTTCAGTTGAAAAGCTGAAAAGGCTTTCTATACACTTACCCACTGGCCAGCTGCCTGAATTTGTCCATTAGGAGTTAAACAAGGTATGAGCACCATCGAAGAGCGCGTCAAGAAAATCGTTGCCGAGCAACTGGGCGTCAAAGAAGAAGAAGTGGTCAACACTGCTTCCTTCGTAGAAGACCTGGGTGCCGATTCCCTTGACACCGTTGAGCTGGTGATGGCTCTGGAAGAGGAATTCGAGACCGAAATCCCGGACGAAGAAGCTGAAAAAATCACTACTGTTCAAGCTGCTATCGACTACGTTACGAACCACCAGGCGTAATAGTTTGTAGTCGTCGCCTGCTGTTAGGGAAAAACCGCACTGCTGTAACGGCGTGCGGTTTTTTCTTTAGCGCTGATGAAAAGTAAGCTCTGAAGCAAAGTGTCGTCATTAGAAAAAGGAGAGTGCTGTGTCGCGTAGACGCGTCGTAGTCACCGGTATGGGTATGTTGTCGCCACTGGGTACGGATGTGCCGAGCAGTTGGCAGGGCATTCTGGCTGGCCGCAGTGGTATTGGTCTGATCGAACACACGGACCTTTCTGCCTATTCCACCCGTTTTGGCGGCTCGGTAAAGGGGTTCAATGTCGAGGAATATCTCTCGATCAAAGAGTCCCGCAAGCTCGACCTGTTCATTCAATACGGCCTGGCAGCCGGTTTCCAGGCAGTGCGTAACGCTGGCCTGGAAGTGACCGACGCCAACCGTGAGCGCATCGGCGTGGCCATGGGTTCGGGTATTGGCGGTTTGACCAATATCGAAGAAACCAGCCGCACGCTGCATGATTCCGGCCCTCGTCGAATTTCACCGTTCTTCGTGCCTGGCTCGATCATCAATATGATTTCCGGTTTCCTGTCCATCCACTTGGGGGCGCAGGGGCCTAACTACGCGATTGCTACCGCGTGCACCACGGGTACCCACTGCATCGGCATGGCGGCGCGTAACATCGCCTATGACGAAGCCGACGTGATGATCGCCGGTGGTGCTGAAATGGCCGCCTGTGGCCTGGGAATGGGCGGCTTTGGCGCCTCCCGTGCACTGTCGACCCGCAATGACGAGCCGACCCGTGCCAGCCGTCCGTGGGACAAGGGCCGTGACGGCTTTGTACTGGCCGACGGCGCCGGTGCCCTGGTGCTCGAAGAGTTGGAACACGCCAAGGCGCGTGGTGCCACCATCTATGCCGAGTTGATCGGGTTTGGCATGAGTGGCGACGCCTATCACATGACCTCGCCACCGTCCGACGGTGCCGGCGCTGCGCGTTGCATCACCAACGCCTTGCGCGATGCCAAGGTCAACCCGGACCAGGTGCAGTACATCAATGCCCATGGCACCTCGACCCCGACGGGCGACCTGGCGGAAGCCGAAGCCATCAAGTCGGTGTTCGGCGCGCACGCCTACAAGCTGGCGGTCAGTTCTACCAAGTCCATGACCGGCCACCTCTTGGGTGCGGCGGGCGCGGTAGAAGCGATCTTCAGCGTGATGGCCATCAAGGACCAGGTCGCTCCGCCGACCATCAACCTCGATGAGCCGGACGAAGGCTGCGACCTGAACTTCGTGCCGCATGAGCCGCAACAGATGCCGATCGACGTTGCGATTTCCAACTCGTTCGGCTTCGGTGGCACCAACGGTTCCTTGGTGTTCCGCCGGTTCGCCGAGTGATGCACAGTTGGGTCGACGGTCAGCCAGCGGACAGCGTGCCCCTGAAAGATCGCGGCCTGGCGTACGGTGATGGCCTGTTCGAGACCATCGCCGTCAAGGCCGGGCAGCCCGTGCTGCTTGACCGTCACCTGCAACGCCTGGATGAGGGCTGCAGGCGCCTCGCTCTCGTTGTGGATCAGGTGCTGGTCCGCAGCGAAGTGCAGGCCTATGCCGCCGCTCTCGGCGACGGTGTCCTCAAGCTGATCCTCACCCGCGGCGACAGCCTGCGCGGTTATGGCATCAACCCCGAGGCGCCAGTGCGTCGTATCTTGCAGGGCAATCCGCCTGCTACCTATCCCCAGGCCCATGGGGCCGACGGTGTTCGTCTGTTTGCGTGCGCCACCCGCCTGGCCGAGCAGCCGCTGCTGGCCGGTCTCAAGCACCTCAATCGCCTCGAGCAGGTGATCGCCCGTGCGGAATGGCAGGATGCCGAATATGCCGAAGGGTTGATGCTGGATGTGTCCGGGCGTGTCATCGAAGGCGTGTTCAGCAACCTGTTCCTGGTAAGTAATGGCTTGTTACTAACCGCCGATCTGAATCGTTGCGGCGTTGCAGGCGTCATGCGCGCCGAGATTCTGGCTCAGGCGAGCGCCCTGGGCATCCCGGTAGCCGTGGCTGACATCAGCCTTGAGCAATTGCGGGAGGCTGACGAAGTCTTTATGTGCAACAGCGTATATGGCATTTGGCCGGTGCGTGGGTGCGCTGCGATGAGCTGGTCGGTTGGGCCGCTCACCCGTAAACTGCAGGGCATTGTTCGCGCGCTATTGGATATTTGAGTTGATACGAAAACTGGTTGTACTGCTGCTGATCGGTCTGTTCTCGGCGGCTTTGCTGTTGGGGTTTTCCGCGTGGAAATATGACGCTGCCTTGAAGCAGCCGTTGAATCTGACCCAGGAGCAATTGCTCGATGTGCCGGCCGGGGCGACGCCCACCGGGACCTTCAATCGCCTGGAAGCCGATGGCGTGCTCGACGGCGCGTTCTGGTTGCGCCTGTATTGGCGCTTCAACCTGGACGGTCAACCGCTGCACAGCGGTGAATACCGCATGACCCCGGGCATGACCGCCGAAGGCCTGATCGGCCTGTGGCAGCGCGGCGAAGTGGTGCAATACAGCCTGACGCTGGTGGAGGGCTGGAATTTCCGCCAGGTGCGTTCGGCCCTGGCCAAGCATGAAAAGATCGTGCAGACCCTGGCGGGCCTGAGTGACAGCGAAGTGATGGACAAGCTCGGCCATCCTGGCGTGTTCCCCGAAGGTCGGTTCTTCCCGGATACCTACCGCTTCGTGCGCGGCATGACCGATGTCGAGTTCCTGAAGAAAGCCTATAACCGCCTGGATGATGTCCTCGCCCAGGAGTGGAGCAAGCGTGCTGCCGACGCGCCCTATACCGACCCCTATCAAGCCTTGATCATGGCCTCCCTGGTGGAGAAAGAGACCGGTGTGCCGGAAGAGCGCGGGCAGATTGCCGGGGTATTCGTACGCCGCCTGAAGATCGGCATGCTGCTGCAGACCGACCCCACCGTGATCTACGGCCTGGGTGAGCGCTACAACGGCAAGTTGACCCGTGCGCACCTCAAGGAAGCCAACCCCTATAACACTTACATGGTTGCCGGCCTGCCGCCGACACCCATCGCCATGGTCGGCCGCGAGGCGATCCATGCCGCGTTGAACCCGGTGCCGGGCAGCAGCCTGTATTTCGTCGCCCGTGGCGACGGCAGCCATATTTTCTCCGATGACCTGGGTGCGCATAATGCCGCTGTGCGTGAGTTCCAGCTCAAGCGCCGTGCCGATTACCGCTCAAGCCCGGCACCGCTGGTAAAACCGCCGGAAGACGTAGCGCCGCCTGCTGATGCACCCGCCGAGCCCGCGCCGGATGCCGCCGCGCCGCAAAGCCCGCAATGACTCTGACTAAGGACTGCCTGTGACTGGCTTGTTTATTACCCTGGAAGGCCCCGAAGGCGCCGGCAAAAGCACCAACCGCGATTACCTGGCCGGCCGCTTGCGCGCTGAAGGTGTCGAGGTGGTGTTGACCCGTGAGCCCGGCGGTACACCCCTGGCCGAGCGCATCCGTGACGTGTTGCTGGCCCCAGGCGAAGAACAGATGAACCCGGACACCGAGCTGCTGCTGGTGTTCGCTGCCCGTGCCCAGCACCTGGCCGAGGTGATTCGTCCGGCCCTGGCCCGCGGTGCCGTGGTGATCTGCGACCGTTTTACCGATTCCACGTATGCCTACCAGGGCGGTGGCCGGGGTTTGTCCCTGGCGCGTATCGCCACGTTGGAAACCTTTGTGCAGGGTGATCTACGTCCCGACCTTACCCTGTTGTTCGACCTGCCGGTGGCAGTGGGCATGGCCCGCGCCAGCGCCCGTGGGCGTCTCGACCGTTTCGAACTGGAAGGCCAGGGTTTTTTCGATGCTGTGCGCAGCGCGTTCCTCAGGCGCGCCCAGGCGGAACCGGCGCGCTACCACCTGCTGGACGCAGCCCAGCCGTTGACGCAGGTGCAGCAGGCCATCGACGCCCTGTTACCCAAGCTGTTGGAGCGCGCCCGTGGCTGAAGCCTACCCATGGCAGGACAGTCTCTGGCAGCAGTTGGCCGGCCGTGCCCAGCACGCCCATGCCTATCTGCTGCACGGGCCGATCGGTATTGGTAAGCGCGATCTGGCTGAGCGACTCATGGCCAGCCTGCTGTGCCAGCGCCCGGTCAACCTTGAAGCCTGCGGCGCGTGCAAATCCTGCCTGTTGCTCAAGGCCGGCAGCCACCCGGACAACTACCTGCTCGAACCCGAGGAGGCCGATAAGGCGATCAAGGTCGACCAGGTGCGTGACCTCGTCAGTTTCGTGGTGCAGACCGCGCAGATGGGCGGGCGCAAGGTGGTGCTGATCGAGCCGGTGGAGGCGATGAACATCAACGCCGCCAATGCCTTGCTCAAGAGCCTGGAAGAACCCTCCGGCGACACGGTGCTGTTGCTGGTGAGCCACCAGTCCAGCCGCTTGTTGCCGACCATTCGCAGCCGTTGTGTACAGCAGGCCTGCCCGTTGCCCAGCGAAGCCATGAGCCTGCAATGGCTGGCGAAGGCGCTGCCGGATTGCTCCGCAGAGGAGCGGATCGAGTTGCTGACCCTGGCGGCCGGTTCCCCGCTGGCGGCCGTCAAGCTGCAAGCCCAGGGCGTACGTGAGCAACGCGCCCTGGTTGTGGATGGGGTGAAAAAACTGCTCAAGCAAGAGCTGTCCGCCACCCAGTTGGCTGAAAGCGCCTGGAAGGACATTCCCTTGCTGCTGCTGTTCGACTGGTTCTGTGATTGGTCGAGCCTGATCCTGCGCTACCAGTTGACCCAGGATGAAAACGGCCTGGGCCTGCCGGACATGCGCAAGGTGGTGCAATACCTCGCGCAGAAAAGTGCCCAGGACAAGGTGCTGACTATCCAGGACTGGATCCTCGCCCAGCGCCAGAAGGTGCTCGGCAAGGCCAACCTCAACCGCGTGCTGTTGCTTGAAGCGCTGCTGGTGCAGTGGGTTGGCTTGCTCGGCCGCCGTTAATTTCCTTGGCCGACGGGTGTATCGTTGGCCAGACACTTTCCGTGACCTAAGTCGTAATTTCCTATGCTTGTAGATTCCCATTGCCACCTTGATCGCCTCGACCTTGCCCAGCATGGCGGCTCCCTGGATGCTGCCCTCGACGCTGCACGCCAGCGTGGGGTAGGGCATTTCCTGTGCATTGGCGTCAGCGCCGACAATGCTGCCGACGTCAAAGCCTTGGCTGAGCGTTATGCCGATGTGGATTGCTCGGTGGGTATCCACCCGCTGGACCTCAAGCCCGGCGAAGCCCCGGCCCTCGACTGGCTGCTGGGCGAACTCAATCACCCGCGCGTGGTGGCCATTGGCGAAACCGGCCTGGACTACCATTACGAGCCGGAAGCCGCCGAGTTGCAGCAGGCCTCGTTTCGCCTGCATTTGCAGGCCGCCCGGCAAACCGGCAAACCGGTGATTGTCCACACCCGCGGCGCCCGTGCCGACACCCTGGCCCTGTTGCGCGAAGCCGCGTTGCCCCAGGCCGGCGTGTTGCATTGCTTTACCGAGGATTGGGACATGGCCAGGGCAGCGCTCGACCTGGGCTTCTATATTTCCCTGTCGGGCATTGTCACTTTCCGCAATGCCGATGCCCTGCGCGACGTGGCGCGCCAAGTGCCAGCCGACCGCCTGCTGGTGGAAACCGATTCGCCGTACCTGGCGCCGATTCCCCATCGTGGCAAACCGAACCTGCCCGAATATGTACGGGATGTGGCGGACTACCTGGCGATGCTGCGCGGTGAGTCCTATGAGCGCTTTGCCGAGCAGACCACCGAGAACTTCAAGCGCCTGTTCCCGCTGGCCCACGTCGCCGCATGACACGACTGAATCGCAGGCAAAAAAAACCCGGGTTCTGGGGGGTGAATCCGGGTTAAGACCATTAGGAGTAAAACAAGGGCACACAGTCCGTCGGTACCCAGGTCGGCGCTTCACTTGGGGGAGATGTCACGCCGACAGTTCAAGTATTGATCAGTATCTGATTCAGTCCAGTCGCGACTGATCGTTTTTTAAACAGATTTGGAATACATGCGCTTCGCTTGAGTTCTCATTGGGCAGGTGCACGGGTGCTGTTGTTGCGTATTATTTCTGACTGATAGGCATGAAAACGTTGGCGCCTTGAAAGTAAAGTGCAGGGCGGGTTCACATAGACGTTGCCCAACGACCGTTCAGTCGGGATAATCCCTCGCACTGGGTAAATCGTATCGCCATGTATTCGTGGCCCTGCGCAGCCCTCCCTATTCCGACCTTTGCAGACCTCTTCCTCATGCACAAAGAACCCCGTAAGGTCCGTGAGTTTCGCCGCCGTGAGCAGGAAATTCTCGACACCGCACTCAAGTTGTTCCTCGAACAAGGCGAAGACAGCGTCACCGTCGAGATGATCGCGGATGCCGTGGGTATCGGCAAAGGCACGATCTACAAGCACTTCAAGTCCAAGGCCGAGATCTACCTGCGCCTGATGCTCGACTACGAGCGCGACTTGAACGAGCTGCTGCATTCGGCCGATGTCGACAAGGACAAGGAAGCGCTGTCCCGCGCCTACTTCGAGTTCCGCATGCGCGACCCGCAGCGCTACCGCCTGTTCGACCGCCTGGAAGAGAAGGTGGTCAAGGGCCATCAAGTGCCGGAGATGGTCGAGGAGCTGCACAAGATCCGCGCCTCGAACTTCGAGCGCCTGACCCTGCTGATCAAGGGCCGCATCAGCGAAGGCAAGCTTGAAGACGTACCGCCGTATTTCCACTACTGCGCCGCCTGGGCCTTGGTGCACGGCGCCGTGGCGCTGTACCACTCGCCGTTCTGGAGCAATGTGCTGGAAGACCAGGAAGGTTTCTTCCAGTTCCTGATGGATATCGGTGTGCGCATGGGCAACAAGCGCAAGCACAGCTCCGAGCCGGCACTGGTTGAAGCGGCCCCCGTCGAAACCCCGGCCACGTAATGATTTGCTGCCAGGCGCAGTAACCCAGGAATATACTCAGGCAAGGATATTGCTAAAAGCTGATTTATCAGTCAGTTTTTAGCACGCCCGAATCATCCTCTGCCGGAGTGATCCATGATCGTTGATCGTCAAGGCAGGCGTTTTCGCAATTTGCGGATCAGCCTGACCTCAGCCTGCAATTACGCGTGTACCTACTGCGTGCCGAACGGCAAGCGGCTGGTGGCTGCCCAGGACGAACTCTCGGCCGAGGCCATGGCCCGTGGCGTGGCCTACCTGATCGAGGCGGCGGGCATCGAGCGCTTGCGCATCACCGGTGGCGAGCCGCTGGTCAGCCCCAAGCTGGAAGCCTTCATGGGCGCCGTGGGCGGCATGGGCCTCAGCGACATCAGCCTGACCACCAACGGCCAGTTGCTGGCGCGCAAACTGCCGCTGCTGGTGGATGCGGGAATTCGGCGTATCAACGTCTCCCTCGATACCCTGGATGCCGGCGCCTTTCGCAGCATCGCCCGTGGCGGCGACCTGGCGACCGTGCTCGATGGCATGGACCAGGCGCGTGCTGCCGGGATCAAGATCAAGGTCAACATGGTGCCGTTGCGCGGCCAGAACCTCGACCAGGTGATGCCGCTGCTCGACTACTGTCTGGAGCGTGGCTACGAGCTGCGTTTTATCGAGTTGATGCGCATGGGCCACCTGGCCAAGGACTCCAATGCATTCCTGCAGCAGTTCGTCAGCCTGCAACAGCTGCTCGGCCTGATCGGCGAACACCACGAATACCTGCAAGCCAACGCTCCCGTGGATGCCACGGCGGTACGCTACGAAGTGCCGGGCAAAGGCTTCTTCGGCGTGATCGCCAACGAAAGCGTACCGTTCTGCCGCACCTGTTCACGGCTGCGCTTGTCGTCGACCGGCTGGCTGCATGGCTGCCTGTCGTCGAGCAACCGTCACTATGTCGGCGACCTGTTGGACAAGCCTCGCCACCAGGCGCTGCCGGCCCTGCAAGGCCTGCTGATGAAGGCCTTGGGCGATAAGCAGGAAGTGGCCTTCTCCGGCGGTGCGACGATCATGAAGATCATTGGCGGATAATGCTTTCCCAAGATTAAACATCATCCAATGTGGGAGGGAGCAAGCCCCCTCCCACATTTAGTTCTGCGTTGTTTCCAAATGGCGCGGATTCTGCATCTCGTGTCCATTCGCCGGTTTTCCGTCACCGGCTTCTGGAGGATTAGGATGCGTAGTCTGGTTTTGTTGCTGGCGTCGTTGACGCTGAGTGGTTGCATGACCGTCAGCGATATGGCCGAAGGCACCCGTTATCAGATGAGCGACGCCGGGTTGCTGGACCACAGCGACACTCGTCGTACCGCCTCGGTGCGCATACAGCCGGATTCCTTTGTCTTTATCGCCCAGGGTGCATTTGTACCGCCCGGCAGCGCCTACCCGCGGCCGAATGTGGTGGCCGAGGAAGCCTTCAACGGTTTCGTCGAATACTTCCCCATGGTGCGTCGTGCTCGTCAGCCGGAAGGCCTGGAGCAGGCGATGGCCGAGGCCCGTGCGGCGGGTGCCCACTACCTGCTGTACTGCCGTTTCGCCAAGGCCGATGACCGTATCGGCAACGCCGACGAATGGGCTGATCAAGAGGCGCTGGACCGGCTTGGCCTGGACAACGGGGTAATCCAGATCATGTTGATCGAGACCAGCACCCAGTATTTGATTGATACTGCACGTATTCGCAGTCGTGGCGGTTTACTGACGTTCCACGACAACAAGCCAGAAGACCTGATTGCCCGCCCCTTGGCGCAGTACGCCCGAGGCCTGTTGGGCATGGGCGATCAGTAACACCAAGGAGAACACCATGACCGATTCCGCCAAGGCCAACGATCTGTTGGCTCAGTTGCCCAAGGGCAAGGGACCGGCGCCGGTGCATCTGTGGAACCCGGATTTCTGCGGCAACATCGACATGCGCATCGCCCGTGACGGCACCTGGTTCTACCAGGGCACGCCGATCGGGCGTAAGCCGATGGTCAAATTGTTCTCTAATATCATCCGCCGAGATGGCGATGATTACTTCCTGATCACCCCAGTGGAAAAAGTCGGTATCACCGTCGATGATGCGCCCTTTGTCGCGGTTACTCTCGACGTCGAAGGGCAGGGCGAAAGCCAGGTGCTGCGTTTCACCACCAACGTCGACGAGCAGGTTGCAGCCGATATTGAGCATCCACTGCGGGTGGTGATCGATCCCGTCACCCAGGAACCGTCCCCCTATCTGCGCGTGCGTACCAACCTCGAAGCCCTGGTGCATCGCAATGTGTTCTACCAATTGGTGGAGTTGGCGGTGAGTCGCCCGATCAATGGTCAGAACTGGCTTGGCGTATGGAGCGGCGGCGAGTTTTTCCGTATTGGCCTGGAGCCGTGAGACCGGTTTTTTCATCTCCCTGAAATAATTCGCTTGCTGCAAATGGCCGCTTTCGGTTATCAATTTGTACATGATTAGACATGTCCGATTTGATAAGAAAAAACGCGTCGTCGACGAGCTCATCCGCCGTATCGAGGGAGGGGTGATGGCCGACGGTTTCCTGTTGCCGGGCGAGCATCAACTGGCTGAAGAGTTTGCGGTCAGCCGGGGCACGCTGCGTGAAGCCCTCGCCGAACTCAAAAGGCGCAATTACATCGCGACCCAGAGCGGCGTGGGCTCCATCGTCACATTTGATGGCATGGCGCTGGATCAAACCAGCGGTTGGGCCCAGGCGCTGGCGGACACCGGGGCCCTGGTGACCACCGATATTCTGCGCCTGGAAGCGGTGACGCGCGCCGATCTGTTCAGTCGCTTCGGCACCGACCAATTTATCGCCCTCGACCGCCGTCGCCGCACGACTGATGGCACGGCCGTTTCCCTTGAGCGCTCGCTGATGCCCGCGTCCGGTGGCCTGGAAAGCCTGCCGCGCGTTGGGCTGATCGATAATTCCCTGACCATCACCCTGGCAGCCTACGGTTACGTCGGTGCCGAAGGTGACCAATGGATCGGCGCCGAGCCCCTCAGCGATGAAGACGCCGAGTTGCTTGGCCGCCCGGTGGGCACGGTGTTCCTCAAGGCCTCGCGCACCACCTACGATCGCCGCGAGCGCTTCATGGAGTACGTCGAAAGCCTGCTCGACCCTCTGCACTTTCGCCTGCACCTGCAGTTTGGATCTTCAAAATGACCCCCAATACCCGCGCCCTCGGCGCTTTCTACGGCCTGGCGTTGGGCGATGCCCTGGGCATGCCCACCCAATCCCTGAGCCGTGAGCAAGTGCAACAGCGCTTTGGTGCCATTACCGGCCTGGAAAATGCCGACGCCGACCAACCCATCGCGCCCAATATGCCGGCGGGCTCCATCACCGATGACACCGAGCAAGCGATCCTGGTCGGTGAGCTGCTGGTCGAGGGCCGAGGCAAGATCGACCCCGCCGTGCTCGCCCGGCGCCTGATCGATTGGGAAGCGGTGATGCGCGCCAAGGGCTCCCAGGATCTGCTCGGCCCGTCGACCAAGCGTGCAATCGATATGATCCTCAACGGCCATACCCCGGAAGAATCCGGGCGCTACGGCACCACCAATGGCGCCGCCATGCGCATCACCCCAGTGGGAATCGCCGCCGATGTCAGCGACCCGGCGCGATTTATCCAGGCGGTGATCCAGGCCTGCCAGGTCACCCACAACACCAACCTGGGCATCTCCAGCGCCGCGGCAGTGGCGGCGGTGGTGTCCGCGGGCATCAACGGTGTGGACTTGGGTGAAGCCTTGAATATCGGCACCCAGGTGGCTCAACAGGCGGAAGGCCATGGCCATTGGATTGCCGGCGGGCGCATCTCCACCCGTATCAGTTGGGCGCGCACCCTGAGCGTCGGCAGCGGCGACACAGCCCTGTTCGCTGACCTGCTGTATGAATTGATTGGCACCTCCGTCGCCTCCCAGGAATCGGTGGTGGTGTCGTTTGCCCTCGCCCAGCAAGTGGCGGTGGGGGCCATGAACGCGTTCGAAGCCCTTTGCCTGGCCGCCAGCCTGGGCGGCGATACCGACACGATTGCCGCGATGCTCGGCGCGATGCTCGGTGCCTGCCTCGGCCTGCAGTGCTGGCCCGAATCGATGATCAAACAGGTCAAGCAGGTCAACGGCCTCGATCTGCAGCCGCTGGTTCAAGGCTTGCTCGCATTGCGCTGAGTCAGGAAGACCGCGTATCCGCCACAACCACAACAATACAGGCACCAGGAGCACCACTCATGAGCAGCACTTCTTCCGGCCAAAGCGCCGGGCAATTGGAAACCCGCGGTATCGAACCGGTCCCTGAAGGGGAGTGCAACGGCCATCCACTGCAACTGTTCTGGGTGTGGTTCGCCGCTAATATCAGCATCCTCGGCCTGCCCCTCGGCGCCACCCTCGTGGCGTTTCGCGGCCTGGCCATCTGGCAGGCGATCATCGTCGCGATCCTAGGTGCTGCCGGCTCGTTCGCCGTGGTGGGCATCATCTCCATCGCCGGCCGTCGCGGCCGTGCCCCCAGCCTGACCTTGTCCCGCGCCATCTTCGGCGTGCGCGGCAATATCGGCCCGACGCTGGTGTCGTTGATGTCGCGCCTGGGCTGGGAAACCGTCAACACCACCACGGCGGCCTTCGTGTTGCTGTCGTTGTGTTCAATTCTGTTCGGCTCTGCGGTGGAGGCGAAAAGCGCACCGGTCCTCACCCTGATCTTCATCGGCATGTTCGTGTTGCTGACCTTGGCCGTATCGGGCCTGGGCCACGCCACCTTGCTGGTGATCCAGAAGTGGGCCACCTACGTGTTCGGCGCGTTGAATATCCTGGTGGGCGGTTTCCTCTGCGCCACCATCGACTGGAGTGCGGTGTTCAACGCCACCCCGGCTCCCTTGAGCGCGATGATCATCGGCATCGGCACCATGGCCGCCGGTACCGGTATCGGCTGGGCCAACGCCGGTGCCGACATGTCGCGCTACCAGCACCGCAGCGTCACGGCCGTGCGCCTGGTGGCGTCGGCGGCATTTGGTGCGGGCATTCCGCTGGTGTTGCTGATTACCCTCGGCGGCCTGCTGTCGGTCGGCAACAACGACCTGGCCGCGGCCACTGACCCGATCATCGCGATCCGCGACATGCTGCCCACCTGGATGGCGGTGCCGTACCTGATCACCGCGTTTGGCGGGCTGCTGCTGTCGAACAACCTGTCGGTGTATTCGGCCGGCCTCACCACCTTGACCCTTGGCCTGAAGGTCAAGCGCGTGCATGCGGTGATCGTCGACATCGTGGCGATCTTCGCCGGTTCCATCTACTTCATGCTGATCGCCGACAGTTTCTACGGCCCGTTCATCACCTTCATCTCGTTGCTGGCGGTGCCGATCACCGCGTGGGTGGGGATCTTCGTGGTCGACCTGATCCATCGTCACTACTACAGCCCCAAGGACCTGCTGGACGTGAGCCCGAGCAGCGCCTACTGGTATCGCGGCGGTGTGGAATGGCGCGCCTTCGGCGCCTGGGCCGTGGCCATCGTGCTGGGTTTCAGCTTCACCACCATCGGCACCACCGCCGAGAATATCTGGTTCGCCGGGCCGTTGTCCGACTCCTGGCTCGGCCACAATGGCCTGGGCTGGATCGTCACTTTCCTGGTCGCCGGTGGGATTTATGCGGTACTGGGCGGCGCGGCTGACCGTCGTCCGGCGTTGGTAGAGAGCCCTAATGTCTAGATTGCTGCACACCGGCCAGGTCATCGTCGACCTGGTCATGGCCCTCGACACCTTGCCTGCGACCGGCGGCGACGTGCTGGCCAAGTCCGCCAGCTTCGAAGCCGGCGGTGGTTTCAACGTGATGGCGGCGGCGCGGCGCAATGGCTTGCCGGTGGTCTATCTGGGCCGTCACGGCACTGGCCGCTTCGGCGACCTGGCCCGCGCAGCGATGCAGGCCGAGGGCATTGACATGGCCCTGGCGGCCAGCAGCGCAAAGGACACTGGCTTGTGCGTGTCCCTGACCGAAGCCACTACCGAGCGCACGTTCATTTCCCATATCGGCGTCGAGGGTGAACTCAGCCAGGAGGATTTGACCACCGTCGTACCGCGTGTCGACGACTACGTCTACGTCAGTGGCTACAGCCTGCTCCTGGAAGGCAAGGCCCAGGCGCTGATCGACTGGCTGCTGGCACTGCCCCCGGAAGTCGTGGTGGTGTTCGATCCGGGGCCGCTGGTCAAAGCGCCGGATTCGGCCTTGATGGGTGCGCTGTTGCCACGTATCGATATCTGGACCAGCAATGGTCCTGAAGCCTTGGCGTTTACCGGCGCGGCGGACATCGCTGCAGCGTTGCCGGCGCTCAGCCAGCACCTGCGCGCCGAGACGCTATTGGTGGTGCGTGACGGACCGAATGGCTGCTGGGTGGGGCGTGCGGGTCAGATCGAGCATGTGCCGGGCTTCAAGGTGCAGGCGGTGGATAGCAATGGCGCGGGCGATGCGCATGCGGGCGTGTTTATTGCGGGGTTGGCGGCTGGGTTGAAACCTGCTGCGGCAGCACAGCGGGCGAACGCAGCGGCGGCCCTGGCGGTGACGCGTTGGGGCCCGGCAACTTCCCCAGGCACCGCTGAAGTCGACGCATTACTTACTGACTGAACATAGGCCCAAGCATGTGAGAGGAAGGCTTACTCCCTCTCACATTGGGTTTTACATGAGGACTACTGGCGCGTCTCACCTTCGAGTTTGCGCGCCTCGTCCACACCCGACGCCGTCAACTTGATCGGCAGATTCAGCGAGTATTCACCGGCGTCGTCGGTGGTCACATGCCCATCCTTGATCAACCCGCGGTCTTGCAGAAATGCCAACGCACTGGCGACCACTTTCTCTCCGCGGTAGTTATCCAGCACTTCCTTGCCCAGCCCCTGGGGATGAGCGTGCAGCAGGCGGGTGAGGACTTCTTTTTCAAGGTCTTTATCGACGTTCATGCGTACCTCTTCATTGGGGAATGATCGGGTGTTGCGATTGCATTTGATGCGTTAAGGCGCAGGCTGTTTCGGCGCGCCCGGCAGGTTCGAGTCATCGCCTTTATTTATCTTCGGCTCATTCACCGAAGGGCCCATTTTGCCGTTGCCGACGGCCGCGGGCGCTTGGCGTTGGGTATCGTGACCCTGGGTATGCGGGTCGGCACCATTGGTGTTATCGATGACCGCGCCGCCGTTGGTGTCCAGGCCCGTGCCCATGGATTTCTGCGATTCGGTGGTGGCGTCCGGGTTGGTAGGACCAGTGGACGACGTGGCAGCCAAACCACTCAGCGAAACCGAAGACAACAGGCCAGCAAATGCGAGGGCGGCAAACTTGGAATGCTTCATGAGGGTGTCTCCATATGATTGATGTCCTTACCCTCTATTGGTCAGTTGTGCCTTGATGATCGTGCCTGGGTGGCGACGAACGGTGCCGTGGCACCTGTAAGATTTTGTGTGTCGGCTGCCGGGCTCCCCATAAATTGCACTGCAATCAGTCATCAAAGCGCCTTAGTATGTGTGCTTTGAAATTGCCCAAGGCTCGCCCATGACCATCGAGATTCGCCCCGCCGTGCCCAGCGATGCTGCGCAGATCCTGACTTTCATCACCGAACTCGCCGAGTACGAGAAAGCCCGGCATGAAGTGATCGCCAGCGTGGTGGACATCCAGCGCAGCCTGTTCAGCGAGGGCGCCACCGCCCATGGCCTGATCTGCTCGCGGGATGGCTTGCCGATTGGGTTTGCGGTGTTCTTTTTCAGCTATTCCACGTGGCTGGGCAGCAACTGCCTGTACCTGGAAGACTTGTATATCAACCCGGAACAACGTGGCGGCGGGGCGGGCAAGAAGCTGTTGCGTCATTTGGCGAAGATTGCCTTTGATAACGGGTGCGCGCGCTTCGAGTGGAGCGTGCTGGACTGGAACGAGCCGGCGATTGCCTTTTATAAATCCATCGGCGCCCAGCCGCAGGAGGAGTGGGTGCGCTATCGCATGGAAGGTGATGCGCTGCGGGATTTTGCTCTCGGCTGAAGCCACCTTCTTGAACACACTGTAGATCAAATGTGGGAGGGGGCTTGCTCCCGATAGCGGTGAATCAGTCAGCCTTTCTGTAGCTGACGTGCCGCTATCGGGAGCAAGCCTCCTCCCACATTATTTTTTGATTTTGCTCACTATGTGGGATGCAAATTTATATATTGAGATGTTTCAAATGATGGGTTTATAGTCGTCTGCATCAGCACTCACTGCCAAAAATAAAACAGGTGACGCGATGCAGGCCCAACCGTTGTCATTACCCGCTGTGCCCGAGCCAACCTACGGCGAGCGCCTGAAGAACAAGGTGGTGATCATCACCGGCGCCGCCCAGGGCATTGGTGAGGCGATCGTCGCGTGTTTCCAGGCCCAGCAGGCGCGCCTGGTGATCGCCGATATCCAGGCCGAAAAGGTCGAGAAAGTCGCTGCCCACTGGCGCGAACGCGGCGCCGAGATCTACGCCCAACCCGTCGATATCACCTCCAAAGCGCAATGGCTGGCGTTGGTCAATGTGGCCATTGAGCGCTTCGGCCGGGTGGATGTGCTGGTCAATTGCGCCGGGGTCAACGTGTTCCGCGACCCGCTGGAGATGAGCGACGAAGACTGGCGCCGTTGCTTCGCCATCGACCTCGACGGCGCCTGGTACGGCTGCCGCACGGTGCTGCCACACATGATCGAGCAGGGCATCGGCAACATCATCAATATCGCCTCCACCCATTCCAGCCACATCATTCCCGGCTGCTTTCCCTACCCGGTCGCCAAGCACGGCCTGCTCGGCCTTACCCGCGCTCTGGGTATCGAATACGCGCCCAAGGGCATCCGCGTAAATGCCATCGCCCCGGGCTATATCGAAACCCAGCTCAACGTCGATTACTGGAACGGTTTCCCCGACCCCCACGCCGAGCGCCAGCGTGCGTTCGACCTGCACCCGCCCAAGCGCATCGGCCAGCCCGTCGAGGTGGCGATGACGGCGCTGTTCCTGGCGACCGACGAGGCGCCCTTTATCAATGCCACCTGCCTGATGATCGATGGCGGGCGGTCGGTGATGTACCACGACTAGAACTTGCCACTCCCAATAACAACAAGAGGTGCCGTTCATGAAAAAAGCAATACGCGTACTGGCAGCTGCCGCCGTGCTCAGCGGCCTCAGTACTTTCGCATTTGCCGAGGAAGTGAAAATCGGCTTCCTGGTCAAGCAGGCCGAGGAGCCGTGGTTCCAGACCGAATGGGCCTTTGCCGAAAAAGCCGGCAAGGAACATGGCTTTACCGTGATCAAGATCGCCGTGCCCGATGGCGAGAAAACCCTCTCGGCCATCGACAGCCTGGCCGCTAACG
>NZ_JAVAJK010000027.1:0-88777 GCF_052112325.1 Pseudomonas sp. Yb2C2
AATCAACACCCCACCCGGCGCCGGCACCACACTGCCCTGCCCCAGGCTGTTCAACGCTGCGATAAACGCCGGCCGTTGCTGTGCGTCCAGCGCCAGCAAGCGCGAGCCCTTGCCCAGCGCAATCGCACCCCAGGCCTTGCCGATGGCAATCTGCGGGCGCAGCAGGCTGGCGCCGTCTTCGCGCTGCAGAGTGATCAAGTGGCCGCCGCAGTCGAGGACCGCAACGGTCAGCGGTGCGGCTGAGATCGTGCGCCCTGCGCTGAGGGCCTGGCCGGCCAGTTGGGTGGCAATCTTCAAGGTTAAAGCGCTCATGGTGCCGTCCTTCTTTTGTTATTGGGAAAGCGGTGGAAGTCTGTTTGATCAGATGCTCGACCAAACAAATAGAACACAATGACATTTATTTTTGTATACAATATTTTCAAACAAAGACTCCACACGTCGAAAAAAGCCGTTCCGACGAACGCAAAGACCAATCAACAAAATGGATTGACCTGCGCAGCCCGCCGTGAATACACTTTGGAAAGACACCACTTGTATACAATTACAAAACGCAAGAGGCACCAAAATCATGAGCAAAATGAGAGCAATCGAAGCCGCCGTCCTCGTCATGCGCCGTGAAGGCGTGGACACCGCCTTCGGTATCCCAGGCGCTGCGATCAACCCGCTGTACTCAGCCTTGCAGAAGGTGGGTGGCATCGATCACGTCCTTGCTCGCCACGTTGAAGGCGCCTCGCACATGGCCGAGGGTTACACCCGCACCAAGGCCGGCAATATCGGCGTGTGCATCGGCACCTCGGGCCCGGCGGGCACCGACATGGTCACCGGCCTCTACAGCGCCTCGGCCGACTCGATCCCGATCCTGTGCATCACCGGCCAGGCGCCACGGGCCCGCATGCACAAGGAAGACTTCCAGGCCGTGGACATCACCAGCATCGTCAAGCCGGTGACCAAGTGGGCGACCACCGTCCTCGAGCCGGGCCAAGTGCCGTACGCGTTCCAGAAAGCTTTCTATGAAATGCGCTCCGGCCGCCCTGGCCCGGTGCTGATCGACCTGCCGTTCGATGTGCAGATGGCCGAGATCGAATTCGACATCGACGCCTACCAGCCGCTGCCACTGGCCAAGCCACTGGCCACGCGCATCCAGGTCGAAAAGGCCCTGGCCCTGCTGGATCAGGCGGAACGCCCGTTGCTGGTGAGCGGCGGCGGCGTGATCAACGCCGATGCCAGCGAGCTGCTGGTGGAGTTCGCCGAACTGACCGGCATCCCGGTGATCCCGACGCTGATGGGCTGGGGCACCATTCCCGACGATCACCCCCAGATGGTCGGCATGGTCGGCCTGCAGACGTCCCACCGCTACGGCAACGCAACGCTGCTCAAGTCCGACGTGGTGCTGGGGATCGGTAACCGTTGGGCCAACCGCCACACCGGTTCAGTGGAGGTATACACCGAAGGGCGTAAATTCATTCACGTCGACATCGAACCAACCCAGATTGGTCGCGTATTCACCCCGGACCTGGGCATCGTGTCCGACGCCGGCTCCGCGCTGACGATGTTCATTGAAGTGGCCCGCGAGTGGAAAGCCGCCGGCAAGCTCAAGGACCGCAGTGCCTGGCTGCATGACTGCCAGCAGCGCAAGGCGACCCTGCAGCGCAAGACCCACTTCGACAACGTGCCGGTCAAGCCGCAACGGGTGTACGAAGAGATGAACCAGGTGTTCGGCAAAGACACCTGCTACGTCAGCACCATCGGCCTGTCGCAGATTGCCGGCGCGCAGTTCCTGCATGTGTACAAGCCCCGCCACTGGATCAACTGCGGCCAGGCCGGCCCGTTGGGCTGGACCATTCCGGCGGCGCTGGGCGTGGTCAAGGCCGACCCGAGCCGCAAGGTGGTGGCGCTGTCCGGCGACTATGACTTCCAGTTCATGATCGAAGAGCTGGCGGTGGGCGCACAGTTCAAGCTGCCGTACATCCATGTAGTGGTGAACAACTCCTACCTGGGGCTGATCCGCCAGGCCCAGCGCGGGTTTGAAATGGACTACTGCGTGCAGTTGTCTTTCGACAACCTCAACGCTCCCGAGCTGAACGGCTATGGCGTCGACCACGTCGCAGTTGCCGAAGGCCTGGGTTGCAAGGCCCTGCGCGTGTTCGAACCGGGACAGATCGCGCCGGCGTTGCGCAAGGCCGAACAAATGATCGAGGAGTTCAAGGTACCGGTGATCGTCGAGATCATTCTGGAGCGCGTGACCAATATTTCCATGGGCACCGAAATCAACGCCGTCAACGAATTCGAAGACCTGGCCCTGGTCGGCAACGATGCACCGACTGCCATTTCCCTGCTCGATTAAGGAGAACCCTATGCCGCGCTTTGCCGCCAACCTGTCCATGCTGTTTACCGAGCAGGACTTTCTCGCTCGCTTCAAAGCCGCTGCCGATGCCGGTTTCCAGGGTGTCGAGTACCTGTTCCCCTACGAATTCAGCTCGGCTGACATCAAGGCCCAGCTCGACGCCCACGGCCTGACCCAGGTGCTGTTCAACCTGCCGGCCGGTGACTGGGCCAAGGGCGAACGCGGCCTGGCGTGCCACCCGGACCGGGTCGAGGAATTCCGTGCTGGGGTCACGCTGGCCATCGCCTACGCCCAGGTGCTGGGCAATACCCAGATCAACTGCCTGGCGGGGATTCGGCCCCAGGGTGTGGATGATGAAACCGTGGAAAAGACCTTTGTCGCCAACCTCAAGTACGCCGCCGACAAGCTGCAGGCGGCGGGCATCAAGCTGGTGATGGAAGCGATCAACACCCGCGACATTCCGGGTTTCTACCTCAACAACACTGCACAGGCCCTGTCGATTCGCGAACAGGTGGGCAGTGACAACCTGTTCCTGCAGTACGACATCTACCACATGCAAATCATGGAAGGCGACCTGGCCCGGACCATGGCGGCGCACCTGGAGGAGATCAATCACATCCAGCTGGCGGACAACCCTGGGCGCAATGAGCCGGGAACCGGGGAGATCAACTACCGCTTCCTGTTCGAACATCTGGACCGCATCGGGTACGCGGGTTGGGTCGGCTGTGAATACAAGCCGCTGACCACCACCGAAGCGGGTTTGGGCTGGCTTAAAGCCCACAACACCATCTAACCGACACCACACAAAACCTTGTGGGAGGGGGCTTGCTGTGGTGAGGGGGGCTTTACCACTGACCCCATGGGGCTGCTACGCAGCCAGCGCGGGACAAGCCCGCTCACCACAGCAAGCCCAGCGCCCACAGAGAATAAAAAGAGGACTTCATCATGGCTAAAATCGGATTTATCGGCACCGGCATCATGGGCCAGCCCATGGCCGCGAACCTGCAGAAAGCCGGTCATCAACTGTTTCTTTCCGAACACCACGGCAAGGCGCCGGCCGAGCTGATCAGCGCCGGCGCCGTGGCCCTGGCCACCCCGCAGCAAGTGGCCCAGGAAGCCGAGTTCATTATCGTCATGGTCCCCGACACGCCGCAGGTCGACGACGTGCTGTTCCGTGCCGACGGTGTGGCGGCGGGCCTGTCGCCGAACAAGGTGGTGATCGACATGAGTTCGATCTCTCCCACGGCCACCAAGGCGTTTGCGGCGAAGATCAACGAGCACGGCGCGCAGTACCTCGACGCCCCGGTGTCCGGCGGAGAAGTCGGCGCCAAGGCCGGGACCTTGAGCATCATGGTCGGTGGCGAACCACAGGCCTTCGAACGCGCCCTGCCGCTGTTCCAGAGCATGGGCAAGAACATCACCCTGGTGGGCGGCAATGGCGATGGCCAGACCGCCAAAGTGGCCAACCAGATCATCGTCGCGCTGAATATCCAGGCGGTGGCCGAAGCGCTGCTGTTCGCCTCCAGGAACGGCGCCGACCCGGCCAAGGTGCGTGAAGCGCTGATGGGCGGCTTTGCCTCGTCGAAGATCCTCGAAGTGCATGGCGAACGCATGATCAAGGGCACCTTCGATCCGGGTTTCCGCATCAACCTGCACCAGAAGGACCTGAACCTGGCCCTGGCCGGTGCCAGGGAACTGGGGATCAACCTGCCGAACACCGCCGGCACCCAGCAGGTGTTCAGCACCTGCGCGGCGCTTGGTGGCGGGAATTGGGACCACTCGGCGCTGATCAAGGGATTGGAGCATATGGCGAACTTCTCGATTCGCGATAAGTAACCCCCCTTTGAAAGGGCTGCACCTCTAATAACAAAAATCCCCCGGGAGCCCGCTTATGTCGGTCGATCCGCAACACCTGCTTCGCGAGCTGTTTGCCACAGCCATCGACGCCGCCCACCCCCGGCACGTCCTCGAACCCTGCCTGCCCGCCGACCGCAGCGGCCGCGTGATCGTGATCGGCGCCGGCAAGGCGGCGGCCGCCATGGCGCTGGTCGTCGAGAATTGCTGGCAAGGCGAAGTCTCGGGCCTGGTGGTGACCCGCTACGGCCACGGCGCCCCTTGCCAGAAAATCGAAGTGGTCGAAGCCGCCCACCCGGTGCCCGATGCCGCCGGCCTGGCGGTGGCCAAGCGCGTGCTGGAATTGATCAGCAACCTGGGCGAAGACGACCGGGTGATCTTCCTGCTCTCCGGCGGCGGCTCGGCACTCCTGGCACTGCCTGCCGAAGGCATCAGCCTGGCCGACAAGCAGGCCATCAACAAAGCCCTGCTCAAATCCGGCGCCACCATTGGCGAGATGAACTGCGTACGCAAGCACCTCTCGGCGATCAAGGGCGGTCGCCTGGCCAAGGCGGCCTGGCCGGCGACGGTCTACACCTACGCGATTTCCGATGTGCCGGGCGACCAGGCCACGGTCATCGCCTCCGGCCCCACGGTCGGCGACCCCAGCACCTCGCAACAGGCCCTGGCGATCCTCAAGCGCTATGGCATCGACGCACCGGCCGCCGTGCGCAGCTGGTTGCAGAATCCAGCCTCGGAAACCGTCAAGCCCGGCGACCCGGTACTCGCCCGCAGCCACTTCCAACTGATCGCGCGCCCGCAACAATCCCTGGAAGCGGTGGCGGTGAAAGCGCGCCAGGCCGGTTTCAGCCCACTGATCCTCGGCGACCTGGAAGGCGAAGCGCGGGACGTGGCCAAAGTGCACGCCGGCATCGCGCGGCAAATCGTGCAGCACGGCCAGCCGCTGGCGGCGCCGTGCGTGATCCTTTCCGGCGGTGAAACCACCGTCACCGTGCGCGGCAACGGCCGTGGCGGGCGCAACGCCGAATTCCTGTTGAGCCTGACCGACAGCCTCAAAGGCCTGCCGGGCGTGTACGCCCTGGCCGGCGACACCGACGGCATCGACGGCTCGGAAGACAACGCCGGCGCAATCATGACCCCGTGCAGCTATGCGCGCGCCGAAGCTCTGGGCCTGTCGGCCAGCGACGAGCTGGATAACAACAACGGTTATGGCTACTTCGCCGCCCTCGACGGCTTGATCGTTACCGAGCCGACCCGCACCAATGTGAATGACGTGCGCGCCATCCTGATCCTTGAGACTGCCCGCCATGACGCCTGACAAGAAGGTCAAGATCCTCGCCACCCTGAGCCCGGCCACCGACGGTATCGACGACATCCGCGAGCTGGTGCAAGCCGGGGTGAATATCTTTCGCCTCAACTTCAGCCACGGTGAGCATGCCGATCACGCCCGGCGTTACCACTGGATTCGCCAGGTGGATGAAGTGTGTTCCACGGCGCGGGAGATTGCCCAGGCCCAGGGCATGGCGCAGCGCGGGCAGACGGGGTCGACCAACTCCTTGCGTATAGAGACGCTGATCTAGCGCCTGTAGAGGCCCCATCGGGGGCAAGCCCCCGATGGGAACAACTCGGTCTCACTGAATACCCATCATGCACACCCCAACCTGCCCCGACTGGGCCGAAGCCCTGCTCAACGGCTTCAGCCAGATCTTCCTGCAACGCCATCCGTTGTGCGGCCTGCTGTGCCTGTTGGCGATCCTGATCGGCGCCCCGGCCTTGCTCGGCGGTGCGCTGCTGGGTGGGGTCGCCGGGTTGCTCACGGCCCAGCGTCGCGACTATCCCAAGGCCGAGCGCCAGGCTGGACTCTATAGCTACAACGGCGTGCTGCTTGGTTTGCTGATCAGCCAGCATTTCGCCTGGTCGGCCTTGTTGCCACCGCTGATCCTCGCGTGCGGCGGCTTGAGCGCGATCCTCACGCGGCAGTGGCTGAAACACGCCAGTCGGCCGCACGACCTGCCCGCCTACACCGCGCCCTTTGTCGGCCTGGGCTGGCTGCTGCTGGGCAGCGTCCCACACAGTGCCTTCGCCCTCGGCGAGCCCGATACCCTGGCGGTGCTCGGCGCGCCGTTCACCGGCCTCGCGCAAATCATGCTGCTGGACCAGCCGCTGGCGGGCGCGCTGATTGCCCTCGGCCTGTGGCTGGCGAACCGACGTGCCGCGGTCTGGGCCGTGATCGGCGCCAGCAGCGGCGTAATGATCGCCTTGTTGCTGGACGACACCAGCGCCGCCCTCCTCGGCCTGCACAGCTACAACCCGGCTCTCGCGGCCCTGGCGCTGAGCCAGGCACGGCGCCAACCCTGGCTGCCGCTGCTCGGCATCCTGCTGGCGATCCTTCTCACACCGGGCTTTGCTGCCCTGCATCTGCCGGCACTCACCGCGCCGTTTGTCCTTGCCTGCTGGCTGGTACTCGCCGGCGCCCGAATACTCAGGAAACCCCGCATGGACAGCCCCTTCGAATCCCCCTAGGCTTGCTCGATATTCGATTCAGGCGGGCTTTATGGACAGCAACAACGACTGGCGTCAGCGGCTCTACGTCATGGTTTTTCAAAGCGACACCGTCGCCGGGCGGCGCTTTGACGGCATCCTGCTGTTGATCATCCTCGCCAGCCTGGTGATCGTGATGCTCGACAGCATCGACCAGGTCCACCAGAACTACGCCGATGTGCTGGCCTACATTGAATGGGGCTTCACCCTGATCTTCCTGATCGAGTACGGGTTGCGCCTGTACTGCTCGCCCAAGCCGTTGCGCTACGCCTTCAGCTTTTACGGGCTGGTGGATCTGCTCGCCATCGTGCCCGGCATCCTTGCGCTGTACTACAGCGACGCGCAGTACCTGCTGATCATCCGCATCATCCGGATGCTGCGGATTTTCCGCGTGCTCAAGCTCAGCCCGTACCTCAAGCAGGCCAACTACCTGATGGCGGCGCTGCGCGGCAGCAAGCAGAAGATCGTGGTGTTCCTGGTGAGCGTGTGCACCCTGGTCACGGTGTTCGGTACCTTGATGTATGTGATCGAAGGCCCGGAGCACGGCTTCACCAGTATCCCCAAGGGCATCTATTGGGCGATCGTGACGCTGACCACCGTGGGCTTTGGCGATATCGTGCCCAAGACGCCGTTGGGCCAGGTGATTTCGTCGCTGGTGATGATCACCGGTTACTCGATCATCGCCGTGCCCACGGGGATTTTTACTGCCGAGCTGGCCAGTGCCATGCGCGGTGAGCAACTGCAACACGACTGCCCGGTGTGCAGGAAAAACAGCCACGAGCCCAACGCGGCGTTCTGTTCGCGCTGCGGCAGCAATCTTTTTAAGAAAGTGGAATAAGCAAAGTTCTTTTTAATCTTTAAGCGACTAAGTGCCCCCGGCTATAGTCGCTGGCAATGTGCCTCCCCTCTTCTCCCGAACAACAAGGAATGAGCAGTGAAAAAACTCGTAAGCGCCTCTCTCCTGGCCGCCGGCCTTGCCCTGGCGGGCGCCGTCCAGGCCGCCCCGGTCACTCTGCTCAACGTCTCCTACGACGTGATGCGCGATTTCTACAAGGACTACAACGCCGCCTTCCAGAAGCACTGGGAGGCCGAGCACCCGAACGACAAGCTGACCCTGCAGATGTCCTTCGGCGGTTCCAGCAAACAAGCGCGCTCGGTGATCGACGGCCTGCCGGCTGACGTGATTACCATGAACATGGCCACCGACATCAACGCTCTGGTCGACAACGGCAAACTGGTGCCGGACGACTGGGTCACCCGCCTGCCGAACAACAGCGCGCCGTTTACCTCGGCCACCGTGTTCATCGTGCGCAAGGGCAACCCGAAAGCCCTGAAAGACTGGCCTGACCTGTTGAAAGATGGCGTGCAGGTGATCGTGCCCAACCCGAAAACCTCGGGTAACGGCCGCTACACCTACCTGTCGGCCTGGGGTTATGTGCTCAAGAACGGCGGCGATGAAGACAAGGCCAAGGCCTTTGTCGGCAAGCTGTTCAAACAGGCGCCCGTGCTGGACACCGGTGGCCGCGCCGCCACCACCACGTTCATGACCAACCAGATCGGCGACGTGCTGGTGACCTTCGAGAACGAAGCGGAAATGATCGCGCGTGAATTCGGCCGTGACCAGTTCGAAGTGATCTACCCAAGCGTCTCCGCCGAAGCCGAGCCGCCGGTGTCGGTGGTGGATAAAGTGGTCGAGAAGAAAGGCACCCGCGTGGCGGCTGAAGACTACCTGAAGTACCTGTGGTCGCCGCAAGGCCAGGAAATCGCCGCCAACAACTACCTGCGCCCGCGTGACCCGAAGGTGCTGGCCAAGTACACCGACCGCTTCCCGAAAGTCGACTTCCTGTCGGTGGAGAAGACCTTTGGTGACTGGCGCACCGTGCAGAAAACCCACTTCAATGATGGTGGGGTTTTCGACCAGATCTACTCCGGTCAGTAACTGACAAATGTGGGAGGAGGCTCGCCCCTCCCACATTTAGATCTGGGTTTTGCAGCTACATCGGCGGTGTCACGCCATCCTTGCCGGCTGAGATGGCTTGGGCCGTGATTTTCCCATCCGCCCCCTGCGCGGCAAACAACACCACCTTCACCCCCGGCTTGAGCAAGCTGCGGTCCCCCGGTTCCAGGTTGACGATCGGCACATCCTCCGGCACCACGATCTTCTGTTCGCCGCCTTTGTATTTCACGGTCAACGTCCGCCCTTTGCTGACCACCAGGTCGCCGACGGTGCCGTTGGTCATGCTGCTGCCTTCCTTCAGGTCAAACGCCCGATGCCCGTCCCCCGTGCCAGCCATGGCTGGCGGGAACACATGCACTTCCAGCGCCGTGAGAGTACCGTCGGCGTTGGGCATGGCGGCCGAGCCGATGTAGCTGCCGGGTTTTATTTCGTCGATCTTGGCCAGGGTAACGGCGCGCACCTGGGTATCCTTGGTCAGGTGCACGGTGACGTCTTCACCGCTGTTGACCTTGACCTGCATCGCATCCCCGTCCATCGCGGTGATTGCCCCGCGTACGCCTACGCGCGGGGCATCGGCGGCATTGGCCAGGCCCAGGGCCATTGCAGCAGCGAGGCTTGAAGCCAGGAGTATCTTGTTGAACGTGATTTTCATGGCGCTGGATTTCCTGTTTCAGCAGTTGTTTCTGAATGTATCATCACCCGGCATAAGTGATATCACCACAAACGGCCTACTCGCCGTTGAGCCTTGTCTTTACTCTCGCTCGCCATCTACCTTCGCTTTTATGAGAACACCATGAATGCTACCCCCCACGCTACGAGCACCATGACCCGCGCAATGGTGATGCTGTTTGCGTTTTGCTGCGGCGCCATCGTCGCCAACATCTACTACGCCCAGCCGATCATCGAACTGATCGCCCCCGACATCGGCCTCACCCCCGCGATGGCCAGCCTGATTGTGTCCCTGACGCAGATCGGCTATGCCCTCGGCCTGTTTTTCCTGGTCCCCCTGGGCGACCTGCTGGAAAACCGCAAGCTGATGATCATCACGACCGTGGTGGCGATTGCCAGCCTGTTGGGCGCGGCCTTTACCGAACAACCGAACCTGTTCCTGCTGGTGTCGTTGCTGATCGGCTTCAGTTCGGTGTCGGTACAGATCCTGATCCCCCTGGCCGCACACCTGGCGCCTGCCGAGTCTCGGGGCCGGGTGGTCGGCAGCATCATGGGTGGCCTGCTGCTGGGCATCCTGCTGGCGCGGCCAGTGTCCAGCGTCGTGGCTGACCATTTTGGCTGGCGCGCGATGTTCATGGCCGCCGCCGCGTTAATGGCGTTTATCAGCGTGGTGCTGATGCTGACCATCCCCAAGCGCCAGCCTGACCACAGCGCCAGCTACGGCCAATTGCTACGTTCTTTGGGCACCCTGCTGCGTGAACAACCGCTGCTGCGCCAACGCGCGTTTTACCAAGGTTGCATGTTCGCCACGTTCAGCTTGTTCTGGACCGCCGCCCCGCTGGAGCTGGTGCGCAACCACGGCCTGAGCCAGACCCAGATCGCGCTCTTCGCCCTGGTCGGTGCCATCGGCGCCATTGCCGCCCCCATCGCCGGGCGCCTGGCCGATGCCGGCCACACCCACCGCGCGTCGCTGCTGGCCATGGTCTTTGCGGTGTTGAGCTTCCTGCCGGCCTTCGTGCACCCGCTGTACAGCGTCATCGGCCTGGCGGTGACCGGCGTGGTCCTGGACTTCTGCGTGCAGATGAACATGGTCCTCGGCCAACGCGCCATCTACGCCCTCGACGCCAACAGCCGCAGCCGTTTGAACGCGCTGTACATGACCAGCATCTTCATCGGCGGTGCCTTCGGCTCGGCGATTGCCAGCAGCGTGTACGAACACGCTGGCTGGCTGGGTGTGATGCTGGTGGGCAGTGCGTTCCCACTGGTGGCGTTGTTGCGGTTCCTCAGTGCGTCGCGGCAAACGGCTGTCGCCACCGCCTAGGAACGCACCAACTTCTCCAAAGCCGCATCCGCCAGAAATGACGAGCGGCTTTTGACCTTGTGCTCGCGCACATAGCGGTCGATTCGCTGGATGACATAGCCGGGCAAGGTCACATTGACCTTCTCGGTCTTGCCCAGATACGGCGAGATGTCCAGCTCCAGCATGCCCCAGCCCATCCCGGCGTAGTCTTCGTGGGCGTGATGATCGGCCACCGACGTTGGCATCGGAATCACCCCACCCTCTGCGGCGATCTCCTGCAGCAGGATGTGCGCGACTTCCACAGCGGCGTTGTAGGCCTCTTCGAAACTGTCCCCGGCGGTGACTGCGCCTGGAATATCGGGGATCTGGATACCGGTGGCGGTGAAGTCATCGCCCCATTCGATACAGATTGGGTATTGCATGAATGCTCTCCTTAAAACTGAAACAGCCCGGCACGTTTCCTGATGCTTCTGATGCTGCCCAGCGGCAGATCCTTCTTCGGATGCGGCACCGGGATCGTGTACGGGTTATAGCGGTGGGTAAAAATAGGATGACTGCCCGTGACCCGATCCAGCACCCAACCCGCCTCTTGCAGCTCCTTGATCAATAGCCTGCCTTGCACCCCAGCCTCCTTGGCTCGGCCCAAATAAAAGCAACCCTAGAGTTATCTTTACTCAAGCACAAAATAGGTCAGGCTGACTGATGGTGGTTTTGCGCGATGTTGAAAACCGCCAACCGAATGACATGCCATGGGTATTCCCCACAGGCTTGTCTGTGCATGGCAAGGGCCAGGGCGCCGGCGTTTGCCGACTATGGCAGGCGCTGATCAAGGCCCGAGCCTGTCAGCGCCTCGTCATGGCAGTGTTATCTGCGGGCATCCGACGGCTGGACGATGTTTTGTATCCACTGCAACAAGGCTGAGAACGCCTTGATCATTACCTCGCGTAACGCTGCAAGCGGGTCCGTGCTGCTATCCGGCGGGGGCGCCGGCGGCGGCGCAGGGGCCGGTGTGGGGACAACCTTCGGTGCGGGTTTAACCTCCGGCTTTTGCCCCTGCCACTGCACATCGCCGGGTTTGATCTGGCCAATGCTCTTGACCACCAGGTCGGCGCTGCCGCTCCCCTTCAGATCTATCTCCAGGCTTGAACGCCCGGTGGCCGCGTCGTACCTGAGCAATGCCTCGCCGGCGCGACCAGAGAATCGATCAGTGAACGTCAGGGCACCGACGCGCGCCTCTTTCAATGCACCCGAGACGTCAATCTTGTCCGTCCCGCTGGTAAAGTCCTCGATCAGGTCAGGCTGCTGCGGTGTGGAGTCGCTGGCCTTGTCGTAGTCAAAAATATCCGCCCCGCCGCCGCCCCGCAGCCTGTCTGCACCCAAGCCGCCCTTGAGCCGATTGTCCGCCTCATTCCCCGTCAAGACATCACGTCCGGCCCCACCGATGGCGTTTTCAACCACGCAGCCCTTGGCGATGGAAACATTGCCCTTCAAGCCGCCCACATCGGAAAACGACTCGGCGTTCAAATTGATGTTCTGGTTCTGGGAAAACCCGGAACAATCCAGGGTGTCGTTACCGCCCCCATCCCATATGCAAAAGATAGCTTTATCCCTGGCACTGGTGAGGGTCATGGCGTCGCGGCCGGTATTGGAATTGAAACCGTAGGTGGTGTCGGTGTTGCGGGTTTTGTGATTGGCCCCATAGAGCCGCTGAACGGCTGCGATGTCATCCATCATCGGGGCAGAGGGATTCGAATACCGAAAATCATGGCCGGCCTGGTTCGTCTCCGACCAGTAGCTCATCACACTGCGTGCCTTTGTATCGCCGGCATACCTGGCACCATTGTTGTAATCAGCACCGCCGCCATTGTAGTCACCCGGATGCTGCAGGCCGATGGCGTGGCCGATTTCATGCACGGTAGTGACTGAAAAGTGACTGCCCTGCGCCGGCGAACTACTTTCTCGCAGTGTGCCGACCGTGGCCGTGGTGGTGGTAATGCCGCGGGAGGGTGAGCTGGCGACGCCACGGTCACCGCGCGGGTTGTTTTTGATGTGGACCGTGCCGTCGGCGCCGGCTGCCCGTTCCTTGAAACTGATGTTGGCCACGTCCTCCCAATATTGCACCGCCTGGCGCACTCGGCGTTGCTGCGCGACGCTGAACGTCGGGTCTACGGTATAGGAGAGGTCGATCCGCTTGTCGCCATTACGGTCGTGGAAATGCAGATTATTGCGGGTGATGTACTTTCCGGCCTGTTCCGTCGTGAAGGTTGGTTTGCGACCGGCGCCCACACCATAGGGGCCAGGATCGGAAGGCGGCAGGTTTTCAAGTGAGAAGTTGAGCCGAGAACGTTCAGAGCAAATCATGGGCAGTGCGCTCCCTATAGTAAGTTAATGAGTCGAGTCAATCAGAATCGACGCAATAAACTCCCATGCAGAAAACGCTCAGGACAGCGCTGATTTAGTTCGTACTGAAACACACTAAGGCGGCGCAACATGCGCTAAGACAGGCACTAAACCACTTGCAATTTAAACAACTGAACACACACTTTCGCGCAAAAAAACTTATTGGATTTTCAGGAAAAAAACATAATCCTACAAAACCGTGCTGATTTGACTACACCAAATCCGGCCTCACCCAGATACATGCACTTAAGGTTTTCCGCCGAATTCGCTGCATGTCAGGATCTCGCCGCTTGACATGCCCCGCACGTCCCCGGTGCAGGCAGGGTCAGGCCCATACGCAATGCCCCTGGTTCAGGCAACACAGCAGGCGCTCGACCGTGTGTTCCAGTGGCCCGGAGTTATCCAGCACAAACAACCCCGAGCCATTGCCGGCGATCAGTTCGGCGGTGAACCGTGCATTGCGCGCCAGACGCTCCTCGATATCCGCCTGGGCCTCACGCCCCCGCGCCACCAGGCGCTGGCGCAATACGGCTTGATCCACCGCCAGCAACAGCACCCACACATCCGGGTAGCGCTCGCGGGTCTGCGCCAGGTGCGCGCGAGAACCATTGACCAGCACGTCCTCCCCCGCTGCCAGCCATTCGTCGATGACCTTGGGGATGCCGTAGGACAACCCGTTGGCGTGCCAGCTGAGGGCAAACGCACCCTCGGCCTGCATCACGGCGAATTGCTCCGGGCTGACGCCCTGGGCCGCCTCGCCCACCGCTTCCGCCGAGCGCGTGATCACGCGGCGCACAATCCGGCAACCGCGCTCGGCCAACCGCGGGCGTGCAGCCTCCAGCAGGCTGTCCTTGCCCGAACCCGATGGCCCGATGAGATAGATCAACCTGCCCGCCATCAAAACATCCTCTTCGCTTGTTGCCAGATTGGTTGCACCACGGGTAGCCCTGCGCGACTCCTGGCTTGGACCTGGTCGGCGCGCAGGCCAATGGCGATTTTCCCCGCACTGGAAAGTATATCCAGCAATCCCTCGGCAGCGACCACGTTACTGAAGTGCGCGCCGCCTCAATATTTGCTGGGCGTAGTGCTTGCTCAACCCTGATGGGTTGGTGAGTTTTTTGAAAGTCGCCTGTGGCGGTGATTCAGTCCGTTTCAAAGGGCGAGACAGCCGGAAGTATCTTCAATTCAAAATCTTCCAGAGCCAACATCGCCCCATTTGAAGATGATTCAAGCCGCAAGCAGGTGCTAGCGGTGGTACGGATGGTTGAGATTGCGCAGTTGTTAGGGGGTGCGGCACTGGAGCGGGAGTGTACTGTGGCTTGATGGCCGAGGAGATCTCCTGTGGGAGGGGCCCCCCGATAGCGGGAGGTCAGTCAGGCATTAATCAACTGAAAGACCGCTATCGGGGGCAAGCCCCCCTCCTACATTTGCCCTCCAGTGTCTGGAAGAATGGGTTTCACAGGCATGAAGAAGGCGACTCGAAGGTCGCCTTTTGTCATTGCGCGTACTGCTTGCTCAATCCCGGCGGCACGCCTTGCACGTCGGTGTCTTCCCATGGCCCGTTGGGGCTGATGGAGCGGCTCCAGCCGTTGCTCCAGCGGTAGTAGGTGCGCTGGCGGTAGAAGGTGTCAGGCTGGTCGTCCAGCACATACACCTGCATCTTGCCGTCCCAGTGGCTGGCGGCGCCCGGTGGCGGGGCGAAGGTGGGGGATTTGGTCGGCAGTGGCTTCGGCGGCGGGGTCACCGGGCCCGAGGGCTTGGTGCTCGGCTGGGTCGAAGGGCCTGACGATGGGATAGTCGGGCCGGTCGGCGCAGGCGGTGGGCGGTGGACCGCACAGGCGCTCAGGCCCACTACCAGGCTGAGCAGGGTGATGCGTGCAAATGCGGTCATGGGCGTTTCCTCGAAATTACTTGTCCGGACTGTCGATGGTCAGCTGCTGCAGCGCAGTGGTACTGCTGGCCAGGGGTTGGCTGCGGCCGATCCACTCGCCAGTGGTCGGTTGACCGGCCCGGGATATGCGCGCAACCAGTTGGACTTCAGGGAAGTTGGACAGTTTCAACTGCGGCATCATCGCGTCGGCATCGCCGAGGTCGACGGTGACGGGCAACTCGGCAACGGTGACGCGCTTGGCCGCCAAGGGTGCCGGCGGGCCGCTGACGGCGCGGGCGAAGATAAATACGCTGTCGGTAGGCAGGGATTTGGCCTTCACATCCGCGGACAAATCCACACGCACTTTAAGAACCGCTCCAGGCGCCGGGGCGACGGTGCCGCCGCTCTCTTTCAACTTCTCGGCTGCGCGGTCGATGCCACCTTGCAACGCGACACGGGAACTGTCTTGCGGCGGCAACTGGGCCAGCAGACGCTTCCAGTAGTCGATTGCCTCTTGATAACGCTGGCCTTCGAACGCGGCGATACCGAGCAGGCCGAGGCTGGTGACTTCCTTCGGGTCAAGCTTCAAGGCTTCGTCGGTCAGCGCCTGGACCTTGGGCGACCACTGTTTGTTGTCGGCAAAGTACTGCGCCTGGGCCCACTGGCCGAGCAGTTCCGGCTGGCGCCCGGCCAGCGCCACGGTACGCTCGAAGACCTTGGCGGCATCGGCGGAACGATCCTGGGCCATATAGGCGCGACCGAGGAAGTACAGGCCTTCCGCCGAGTCCGGTTGGGCGGCGGCGGCGCGTTCCAGGCGCTGGGTCATGTCTTCCATGGACACCGGCGGTTGGGAAAACTCGCGGGTCAGTTCAACCTTGTCGCTGGCACCGAAATGCATATATAGGCCAAGGCCGAGCACCGGCACAAGGATGGCGGCGAGCAACGGCAGCGGCTTGCCCAGGCGCGATTCGCGGGGCTTTTCCACGCCTTCGGTGTCGGCCAGCAGCTCGCGGGCGGCTTCGGCGCGGCCGCTGTCGAGCTGCGCGGCGTCGAGCACACCTTCGTCCTGCTGCACTTGCAGCTCGGCCACACGTTCTTGGTAAAGCGCCACGTTCAGCGCGGTGCGATCCTCTTCACGCTGGGCGCGGCGGCCACGCAACACAGGGATCAACAGGAAACTCAGGGCAATCAGAAGCAGCAAGCCGGCTGCGAGCCAGAAATCAATCATCAGTCTTGGTGTCCAGCAATTGGTCGAGGCGTTTACGCTCTTCGGGGGATAGCGCGTCGGAACCATCGGTAGGCGCGGCGCGGCGACGGCGGACGATCACGGCCATCACCACCACGCCGGCCAGCAGCAGCCCGGCGGGGCCGAACCAGAGCAACGCGGTCTTGCCGGTGAGGGCCGGTTTGTAGCGCACGAAATCACCGTAGCGGTCGACCATGAAGTCGATGATCTGCTGGTTGTCCTTGCCCTCCCCCAGCATGCGGAAGATTTCCTTGCGCAGGTCGGCGGCGATGGGCGCGTTGGAGTCGGCGATGTCCTGGTTCTGGCACTTGGGGCAGCGCAGCTCCTTGGTCAGTTCGCGGAAACGCTCGCGGTCACTGTCCTTGGCGAATTCGTAAGTGTCGATGGCAGCGTGGGCCACCCCGGCCAAGCCCAGCGCCAGCACGGCAGCGGCTAACAGGCGCTTCATGGCTTGGCCTCGTCGACCAGCGCCTGATACTTGGCGGCCAGTTGCTCGCGCCACACCACGTCGTCGATCACGCCGACGTATTTGTCGCGGATCACACCCTTGGCATCGATGAAGAAGGTTTCCGGGGCGCCATACACGCCGAGGTTCAAACCAAGGTTGCCGTCTTCATCACGGATATCCAGCTGGTAGGGATTGTGGAACTCCGCCAGCCACTTCAAGGCCGCCGCGTTGTCGTCCTTGTAGTTGATGCCGTAGATCACCACGCCCTTCTCGGCCAGCTTGTTCAGCACCGGGTGCTCGACGCGGCAGGAGATGCACCAGGTGCCCCACACGTTGACCAGCGCCGGTTTGCCGAGCAGGTCGGCCTGGGTCAGGGTCTTGTCACCCTGCACGGTCGGCAGGCTGAACGCGGGGAACGGCTTGCCGATCATCGCCGAGGGCAGCTCGGCCGGGTCCAGGTACAAGCCGCGATACAGGAATACCGCCACTACCAGAAACAGGGCCAGCGGCACGACCATCAACCAACGCTTCATACCGCCGCTCCTTGCAGGCCCAGCGCTTCACGCACCCGGCTCTTGACCTTGACCCGATACCGGCGATCCAGCGCCGCGAGCAAACCACCAAAGCCGGTGAGCAAGCCGCCGAACCAGATCCAGCGCACGAACGGTTTCACATGCACGCGCACGGCCCAGGCGCCATCGCCCAAGGGTTCACCCAGGGCCACGTAGAGGTCACGGGTGAAACCGGCGTCGATACCGGCTTCGGTCATCATCGAACTCTGCACGGTGTACAGGCGTTTTTCCGGGTGCAGCACGGCGATCTCTTTACCGTTACGCACTACGCGCACGGTGCCTTTGTCTGACGTGAAGTTCGGCCCTTCGAAGTGCTTGGCGCCTTCGAAGATGAACTGGTAACCGGCCAGGTCCATGGACTCGCCCGGCGCCAGGCGCAGGTCGCGCTCGGCGCTGTTCTGGCTGGAGAGCACCACGCCGAGGGCGCACACGGCGATGCCGATGTGAGCGATCTGCATGCCCCAGTAGCTGCGGGTGAGGGTCGGCAGGCCTTTGACCAGGCCTTTGTGGCGGGTCTTGTCGACGATGTCACGCACACCGGCCAGCAGTACCCAGGCGGCGAGCAGGAAGGTGGCGAGCACCGCCCAGTTGAAGTCGCCATAGGCGATACCGGCGACCACGGCCAGGGCCACGCTGCCGAGCAGCACCGGCATCAACATGCCGGCCAGCCATTTGACCGGGGTGTCCTTCCAGCGCACCAGTACACCGACCGCCATCACCCCCATCAACAGGCCCATCAACGGAATAAACAACGCGTTGAAGTACGGCGGGCCGACGGACAGCTTGGCGCCGCTCAGGGCATCCAGCACCAAGGGGTACAAGGTGCCGAGCAGGATCATCGACGCGGCCACCACCAGCACCAGGTTATTGCCCAGCAGCAGGGTTTCCCGCGACCACAGGTTGAAGCCGACCTGGCTCTTGACCACCGGTGCGCGCAGGGCGAACAGGGTGAGGGAGCCGCCGACCACAAACAGCAGGAAGATCAGGATGAACACACCGCGCTCCGGGTCGGAGGCAAACGCATGCACCGAGGTCAACACGCCCGAACGCACGAGGAAGGTGCCGAGCAGGCTGAGGGAAAATGCCGCGATGGCCAGCAACACGGTCCAGCTCTTGAACACGCCGCGTTTTTCGGTGACGGCCAACGAGTGAATCAGTGCAGTGCCGACCAGCCATGGCATGAAGGACGCGTTTTCCACCGGGTCCCAGAACCACCAGCCGCCCCAGCCGAGTTCGTAGTAGGCCCACCACGAACCGAGGGTGATGCCGATGCCGAGGAACGCCCAGGCGACGATGGTCCACGGCCGCGACCAGCGCGCCCAGGCCGCATCAAGGCGCCCGCCGAGCAAGGCGGCGATGGCGAAGGCAAAGGCTACGGAAAAACCCACGTAGCCCATGTAGAGCATCGGCGGGTGCACGATCAGGCCGATGTCCTGCAGCAGCGGGTTGAGGTCGTGACCGTCCGCCGGGATCTGCGGCAGGATGCGGGTGAACGGGTTGGAGGTCATGATCAGGAACAGCAGGAAGCCGATGCTGATCATGCCCATCACCGCCAGCACCCGTGCGAGCATGACTTGCGGCAACTGGCGCGAGAACACCGACACCGCGAAGGTCCAGCCGCCGAGGATCAACGCCCACAGCAGCAGCGAGCCTTCGTGGGCGCCCCACACCGCGCTGAACTTGTAGTACCAGGGCAAGGCGCTGTTGGAGTTATTCGCTACATAGGCGACGGAAAAGTCGTCGGTCATAAAGGCGTAGGTCAGGCAGCCGAACGCGAACACCAGGAACGCACACTGGCCCCAGGCCGCCGGCTGCGCCAGGCTCATCCACAGGCGGTCACCGCGCCAGGCACCGAGCAACGGCACCACCGCCTGGACGATGGCAAAGCACAGGGCGAGGATCATCGCCAACTGGCCCAGTTCCGGAATAAACAATGCAGACGTCATCACTTAGCCCTCCTTGGCGGGGGTGGGTGCGGACTGGCCGCTGTCTTTCAAGGCCTTGGTGACTTCCGGCGGCATGTATTTCTCATCGTGCTTGGCCAGCACTTCATCGGCCACCACCACGCCGTCGGCGTTGAGCTTGCCCAGGGCGACGATGCCCTGGCCTTCGCGGAACAGGTCCGGGAGGATGCCGCGGTAGGTGATGGTCACGGCCTTGTTGAAATCGGTAACCACGAAGGTGACGTCGAGGGAATCGCCGGAACGCTTCAGCGAGCCCTTCTCCACCATGCCGCCGGCACGGATGCGCGTGTCCAGCGGCGCTTCGCCGTTGGCGATCTGGGTCGGGGTGTAGAACAGGTTGATGTTCTCCCGCAGGGCGCTCATCGCCAGGCCCACGGCAATACTGACGCCGGCCAGGATGGCAAGGATGATCAACAGACGCTTTCTACGCAGCGGATTCACTTTTCGGTCTCCCGGCGCAGACGACGCGCCTCTTGTTGCAGGTAACGCTTGCGGGCCAGGATCGGCGCGACGACGTTGAGGGCCAGCACGGCCAGGCAGATGCCATAGGCCGTCCAGACATACAGGCCGTGGTGGCCCATGGCGAGAAAATCACTGAAAGAAGCAAAACTCATCCGCGCGCTCCCAGGCAGCTTTGCACTTCGGCCTTGACCCAGCTGGCGCGGGCTTCACGCTTGAGCACTTCGAGGCGCATGCGCATCAGCAGCACGGCGCCGAAGAAGCAGTAGAACCCCAGCACCATCAGCAGCAACGGTGCCCACATTTCCACGGGCATTGCCGGTTTTTCGGTGAGGGTGAAGGTGGCGCCCTGGTGCAGGGTGTTCCACCACTCCACCGAGTACTTGATGATCGGGATGTTGATCACGCCGACAATCGCCAGCACCGCGCAGGCCTTGGCGGCGCTGTCACGATTGCTGATCGCGTTGCCCAGGGCAATAAGACCGAAGTACAGGAACAGCAGGATCAGCATCGACGTTAGTCGCGCATCCCACACCCACCACGAGCCCCAGGTGGGTTTGCCCCAGATCGCACCGGTGACCAGCGCCACGGCGGTCATCCACGCCCCGATGGGCGCGGCGCATTGCAGGGCGACGTCCGCGAGTTTCATCTTCCACACCAGGCCGACGACGCCGCACACCGCCAGCATCACGTAGCAGGACTGGGCCAGCATCGCGGCAGGCACGTGGATGTAGATGATGCGAAAGCTGTTGCCTTGCTGGTAGTCCGGCGGTGCAAAGGCCAGGCCCCAGACCAGGCCGATGCCGATCAGCAACACGGCGGCGAGGCTGAACCAGGGCAGCAGTCTGCCACTGATGCCGTAGAACCATTTGGGCGAGCCGAGCTTGTGAAACCAGGTCCAGTTCATTGCTGTTTCCATCACGGTTGCTTCTTGTCTTGGCAAGAAGCGTAGGGTCTTTACTGACTATGCGTATACCGCCCAGTCAGACCTCATTATTCACCGACGCTGATCTTCAGGCCGGCGGCTATAGCAAAGGGTGTCAGGGTTACCGCCAGGGCGGTCAGGCTGCCAAGCCACAGGAGGTAACCGGTCGCCGGCATGCCCATGAGCGCGGCTTGCAACGCGCCGCTGCCCAGGATCAGTACCGGGATGTACAAAGGCAGAATCAACAGGGCCAGTAACAGGCCACCCCGTTTCAAGCCGACGGTCAACGCGGCACCCACCGCCCCCAACAGGCTGAGTACCGGGGTGCCGAGCAGCAGGCTCAGCAGCAGGATCGGCAGGCATTCGCCGGGCAATCCGAGCATCATCGCCAGCAGTGGCGAGAGCAAGACTAGCGCCAGGCCGGAAAAAGCCCAGTGTGCCAGTACCTTGGCCAGGACCAGAAGTGGCAGGGGGTGCGACGAAAGGACCCACTGCTCGAGGGAACCGTCTTCGAAATCACTGCGAAACAGCCCGTCCAGCGAGAGCAGGACGGACAAAAGCGCCGCGACCCACACCAGTCCCGGAGACAAGGTTTGCAACAGTTTAGTCTCCGGGCCGACCGCCAACGGGAACAATGCGATCACGATGGCAAAGAACACCAGCGGGTTGGCCAATTCGGCCGGGCGGCGGCACAGCAACCGCGCTTCGCGGGCGACCAACAGGGCAAACACACTCATACCGACCACCGCCCCAGGTCGAGGTCGCGGTAACCGACGGGCATGCGCGCCAGGGTGTGGTGGGTGGTGAGCACCACCTGGCCGCCCTGCTCGCAGTGCTGCGCCAGGTGCTGTTCCAATTGGGTGACGCCTTGTTTGTCGAGGGCGGTGAAGGGTTCGTCGAGAATCCACAGCGGCGGGCCAGGCAGGTACAGGCGCGCCAGGGCCACGCGGCGCTGCTGGCCGGCGGACAGGGTGTGGCAGGGAACGTCTTCGAACCCCTTGAGGCCGACGGCGGCCAGGGCCTGCCAGATGGCGTCGCGGGTCGCGGGATGATGCAGGGCGCTGAGCCAGCTGAGGTTTTCTTCGGCGGTGAGCACGTCCTTGATGCCGGCGGCGTGGCCGATCCAGATCAGGTTGCGTGCCAGTTCGGTGCGTTGTTCGTTGAGCGGCCTGCCGTTCAGTCGGACTTCACCGGCCGTGGGCTGCATCAAGCCGGCCAGCAGGCGCAGCAAACTGGTCTTGCCGCTGCCGTTGGGGCCGCTGATCTGCACCATGTCGCCGCCCGCCACCCGCAGGTCGAGGTGCTCGAACAGCAGGCGCAGGTCGCGTTCACAGGAGAGCGCTACGGCTTCAAGAAGAGGGCTGGTCAAGAGATCGCGGGCCTTTACGGTTCAAGTCGGCGGTGCAGCGGCCGTTATAGAAAGAAGCACAATAACGGCTTTGGCGACCGATTTTAGAGAGCTGGATCAAATAGTTGTGAGGTTTTTACCGCTCTCTTTGCAGACGCGCGGCATTATACATGCGATGCCCTACGCTAAAGAGGGCTATTTCCCCAGAGACGATGCGCACGATGACCGGCGAGATCAACCTTCCTACGCTTCCTCCCACCCCGGCAACCGGGCAAAGCCCTGCGCCTGCGCCTGGGGCGCTGCTGAAACTGCTGGAGCCGCAGATCGGGCTGATCGACCCGGGCAAAACCGTGAATGCCGAGGTGCTCGCCCTGAAACAAGGCGGCGAGGCGTTTCAGCTGTTGCTCAAGCTGACCCTTGAAGGCGGCCGCCAGACGCTGGTGCAAGCCAGCAGCCCACAACCCTTGCCGTTGGGCAGCAATGTGGCTGTGAGCCAGACGCCCGCAGGCAACCTGGCCATCAGCCTGCAACAAGCCCTGAGCGCCAACGTTGCCGCCCTCACCCGTATCGATACGGCCAGGATGCCGGAAGGCGCCCTGCTGCAGGCCAAGGTGCTGACCACCCAGGCCCTGCCCCAAGGCACCGCGCAGCCGGCGATCTACCGTTCGTTGGTGACCGTACTCAATAGCGCCCTGGCCGGCGCGACCCTGACACTGGAAAGCCCGCAACCGTTGCGCGTGGGCAGCTTGCTCAGCGCCGTGGTGCAGAACGCGCAAACCCTGAATTTTGTGCCGTTGAGCGGGCTCAAGGATCAACTGGCCGTCACCCAGCAATTGTCGACCCAGCAAAGTCGCCAGGGCTCCCTGGATGCGGTGTTCAAGGCGTTGCAAAATCTGCCCCGCGGCGACAGCACCTCCGCCGACCTGCGCGCCGCCGCCGACCGTTTGCTGGCGGCCTTGCCCGACCTGGCACAGGTGAGCAACCCCAAGGTGCTGGCCCAGGTGATCCAGAACAGCGGCGCCTTTCTTGAAGCCAAGTTACTCGCCGGGCAAAACCCGCAGGTGCCACCGCTGGATATGAAGGGCGCGCTGCTGCGCCTGGTCGCCGACCTGCTGCCTGCCTTGCCCGCCAGCACCAACCTGAATGCCATTCTTGCCGCCAACACCCTGGCCCAGGTGCTGCCCAACTTCGTGCGCAGCCCGTTGGGCACACTCGGGCAGGTCGGCGCGCGGCAAGCACCGGTCAGCTTCCCACTGCCGGAGCGGCTGATGGCAAAACTGGAGGGCGAAGGCGACCTGGAAAACCTGCTGCGCCTGGCCGCCGGGGCCATTTCCCGCTTGCAGAGCCACCAGCTGTCGAGCCTGGAGCAAACCGGCACCACCGCCGATGGCCGCCTGCAAACCACCTGGCAGTTGGAGATCCCCCTGCGCACCCTGCAGGACATCGTGCCGTTGCAGGTCAAGTTCCAGCGCGAAGAGCCGGCGCCGGACAAGGACCAGCCCGAACGCAAGGATTCCAAGGAGCCCAAACAGATGCTCTGGCGCGTCGAACTGGCCTTCGACATGGAGCCCCTGGGGCCGTTGCAGGTCCAGGCGCAGCTGACTCAGGGCAAGCTGTCCAGCCAACTGTGGGCAACCCGACCTTTCACTGCCAGCCTGATCGAAAGCCATTTGGGCAGCCTGCGCGAGCGCCTGGTGTCGTCAGGGCTGAATGTCGGCGACCTGGACTGCCACCTCGGCACCCCGCCACGCGGGCCGAAAACCGGACTGGAACAACGCTGGGTGGATGAAACCGCATGAACAACGCCAACCCGCCACGCCAGGCGATTGCCCTCAAGTACGACGGCCAGCAAGCGCCGACCCTGACCGCCAAGGGCGACGATGCCCTGGCCGAAGCCATCCTCAAGTTGGCGCGGGAAAATGAAGTGCCGATCTATGAAAATGCCGAGCTGGTGAAACTGCTGGCACGCATGGAACTGGGCGACAGTATTCCGGAGGAGTTGTACCGCACCATCGCCGAGATCATTGCATTTGCCTGGACGTTGAAGGGCAAGTTCCCGGTGGGCTATGACCCGGATGCGCGCCCGGTGGAGCGGGATGTCACGGAGCGTGGCGACGATTACTGAATAGCCACCGCCCCTCCCACATTTGGATCTACGGTCAGTTGAGGACTTCGCTTAGCGGAATGAAATTGACCCGATCACCCACCTCCAGCGTCGTCCCTTCCAACACCTCCACCAACCCCTCCGCCCACGCCGCGCTGCGCAGCACGCCGGAGCTCTGGTTGCGGTAGATGATCGCCTTGCCCTGTTCGATGCGCCCGCGCAGATACTCGCGGCGGTTGCCCGGCTTGGGCCAGGTGAACCCCACCGGCACGTCGAAACGCAGCGGTTCCACGTCCGCCACACCCTGGCGGCGCAGCAAGTAGGGGCGCGCCAACAGCGCAAAGGTCACCAGGGTCGAGGCCGGATTGCCCGGCAGGCCGATCACCGGCACGCCACGGAAATGACCAAAAGTCAGGGGTTTGCCCGGCTTGATCGCCAGCTTCCATAACGCCAGCTCACCCTCTTCGCGCAGGGCAATACCAAGGAAATCCGCCTCGCCCACCGACACACCGCCCGTGGACAAAATCAGATCAACCGCCCTCAAGCCTGTCAGTCGCGAACGGGTCTGCTCCAGGTCGTCCGGCAGGATGCCTGCGTCGATGACTTCGCAACCCATGCGCTCAAGCCAGGAACACAACACGCGGCGATTGCTGTTGTAGATCTGGCCCGGACCGAGGGGCAAACCGGGCTCGATCAGCTCATCGCCGGTGGACAACACCGCGACACGCGGGCGGCGGATCACGTCCAGCCGATCACGGCCAAGGGAAGCCGCCAGGCCCAGCTCGATCGGGCCCAGGCGCGTACCGGCCATGAGCACCCGCTCGCCGACGGTGGTTTCCTGGCCTTGGGGGCGGATGTTCTGGTTGGGCTGCAACGGTTCGCTGAAGCTCACGCGCTCATCGGCGTGGACCACGGCGTTTTCCTGCATTTCCACGCAGTCCGCGCCTTCCGGTACCGGCGCCCCGGTGAAGATGCGCGCACAGGTGCCGGCCGCCAGCGGCTGCGGCGCCTGGCCAGCGAAAATACGCTGGCTGACGGGCAAGGGTTCACCGGTCCAATCCGCCAGGCGCACGGCGTAACCGTCCATGGCGCTGTTGGGCCAGGGCGGCAGGTCGAGGGTGGAGACCAGATCCTGGGCCAATACACGGCCGTCGCACTCGGCCAGGGGCAGCACGTGCTGCTCGCGGATCGGCGCGGCTTCGGCCATCGCCAGCAGCTGTTGCAGGGCGTGTTCTACCGGCATCAGGGCGCCGGTCTTGCCGGGCTTACCCACGGGATTCACAGGGTTCGGCCAGCTTCAGGTGCGGCACGAAGTTGCAGGGGCGATGACGGTTATCCAGTTGTTCGGCGAGGATGCCATCCCAACCGGTGCGCACGGCATTGGTGGAGCCCGGCAGGCAGCACACCAGGGTGCCGTTGGCCAGGCCGGCCAGGGCGCGGGATTGCACGGTGGAGGTGCCGATGTCGGCCACGGAGATCTGGCGGAACAGTTCGCCAAAGCCGTCGACCTGTTTGTCGAGCAGGCAGCCGACCGCTTCGGGGGTGCTGTCGCGGCCGGTGAAGCCGGTGCCGCCGGTGATCAACACCACTTGCACCACGTCTTCGGCAATCCAGTGGGCGACCTGGGCGCGGATCTTGTAGAGGTCGTCCTTGAGCAGCACGCGCTCGGCCAGGTGGTGGCCGGCGGCGGTGAGGCGGTCGACGAAGACCTGGCCCGAGGTGTCGGTGTCCAGGGTGCGGGTGTCGCTGACGGTCAATACCGCGATATTCAGGGGTACGAAGGGTGCATCGGCCTTGGCTTTCATGGCACGGTCCGGTTGTCGAAGGAACGGCCCGATGTTATATCACAGGCCCCTGTTCAGCTGCCTGCGCGGAACCCACATGCCACTCGACTCAATCCCCCTGCCCTGTTCGATCCTGCTGTTGGCCGGTGGCCGCGGCCAGCGCATGGGCGGCCAGGACAAAGGCCTGCTGGACTGGCACGGCCTGCCCTTGATCGCACACGTGCAGCGCCTGGTACGGCCACTGACCGATGACCTGATCATCTCGTGCAACCGCAACCAGGCGCAGTACGCCGCCTATGCCGACCAGTTGGTAAGCGACGACAGCCCGGATTTTCCCGGGCCGCTGGCGGGTATCCGCGCAGGACTGGCCGCCGCGCGCCATGGGCACCTGCTGATCCTGCCGTGCGATGTGCCCCATATCGACGCTCGACTCCTCGCCGACCTGCGTGAAACCGCACAACGCCATCCGTTGTTGCCGGTGATGGTGCGCCACGGTGAATTCTGGGAACCCTTGATCTGCATCATCCCCATCGGCCTGCGAACCGAGGTAGAACAGGCCTGGCATGCCGGTGAACGCAGCCCGCGAAAGATCCTCCTGCAATTGGGCGGCGTGGGCGTGGAATGCCCAACCGATGACCCGCGCCTGGCCAACCTGAATACACCAGAGCTGTTGCGCCCAAGGTCTGACGTGTCAGAATGAACCTTCGCACAAGGAACTTTGGCGACGTCTCACACGTCTCAAGGTCAGCAATCAAAAAGTATTCTCTTGGAGACAACACCCATGACTCAACGGACCATCGCCGCTCTCATGCTTGCACTGGGCCTGGCTACCCTCGCCGGTTGCGCCTCGCCGACAGTGATCACCCTGAATGACGGTCGCGAAATCCAGGCCGTCGACACCCCGAAATACAACGAAGATTCGGGTTTCTACGAATTCGAACAGCTTGATGGCAAGCGAACCCGCATCAACAAAGATCAGGTTCGCACCGTTAAAGACCTGTAAGCCTCAGCGCTTGCACACAAGGCCCGCCTCGCGCGGGCCTTGTCGTTTCCGGGGGTTACCAGTCGAGGGTGATGAGGCTTCGAAACCGGCGTTCTTCAGCGGTGACCGGGTCGATAAACCGCACGCCCTGGGCCAGCAGCTTGAGGGGATTGGCGTAATCATCGACCGCATCCTTGATCACGTCCGGATAGAACGGATCGTTGCAGATGCTCGCCCCCAGCGCGGTCATGTGTACACGCAGCTGGTGTTTCTTGCCGGTCACGGGAAACAGGCCGTAGCGCCATAAGTCGCCGTTCTTTTCCCGCACCTCCACCGCTGTTTCGGTGTTGCTGGCACCGGGGCCTTCCTGCATGCGGAAGAAAGGTTCGCCATCCACCAGGCGGCTTTTGTGTACCAACGGGAACGTCAGGCCAGGCAAAGCCGGGGCGATGGCTTCGTAGAATTTATCGATCCGGCGCGTGGGAAACAGCTGCTGATAGGCCGAACGGCTGGCCGGGTTGGCCGAGAACAGCACCAGCCCGGCGGTGTGTCGGTCAATGCGGTGCAGGGGCACCAGCGCCGGGTTGTCCAGGCGGCGAATCAGGCGGCGCAGCAGGGTTTGCTCGACGTACTCGCCGGCCGGGGTCACGGGCAGGAAGTGCGGTTTGTCCGCCACCACCAGGTGCTCATCGGCGTAGAGGATGCTTTCCTGCACCGGGATGACTTTTTCGTTGGGGACTTCACGGAAGTAATAGATGCACAGGCCTTCCCTGTAGGCCAGGTCCAGGGGGATCGGGGTGCCAGTGACATCCAGCACCCGCCCACGGGCGATGCGGTCCAGCCACTGTTCGCGACTGATCGCCGCAAAGTGCTCGCACAGGCACTCCAGCACCGTCGCCCAGGGGCCAGGTGGCAGGTACAGGGTGCTGGCTTGGTGCTGGGACGCGGAAAAAGCGGATGTGGACATGCTCGAAGCCTTGAAAAAACAGGCGGGCATTATCCCGCATCAAGCGGGATGAAACCTAGGGCGGATCTCAGGCCTTGGCCAATTCCGCGCGCAGGATCGGCGAAGCACTCGCCGCCTCGGTGAACTCCTTGAGCCAGCGCAGCACGTCCACCGCTTCCCAGCGGCCGGGATCGTAAAGCGCGTACAACAGGCCCTGGTAACCCACCACATCGAGCTGCTTGTGATAACCGGCGCGCTGGAACAACGCCTCGATCTCGGCAAAGCAGGTATTGAAATGCACTTTGTTAAACGGCGTCTTGCCTTCCGTGACCAGGCCGTCGAGGCGCAGCTCGTTCACCGCGTCGCGCACGACATCGGCAGACATGCGATTGACGCTGCTTTTCAGTTGTTCAACATTCACCACGGGCGTTCCCTCTCTTCAATCGCTGTACAAACATACAGTAACGTAATATTCGGAAACCCGCCATCGCATAAACGTCAGCGCAGGAAGGCGACAACCTGATCCGCATCGAAGGGCCAATCCAGTTCAGCCCCCGTGTCCACCCGCCGAAGCACCGGAATCCTTAGGCCATAGGCGTCGGTCAGGTCGTCGGGGTCGGTGATATCAACCAACTCGACCAGCAACCCGCGTTCGACGAGCGGCATGATTTCGGCTTCGGCAATTTCACAAAGATGGCAACCCAGGGTGCCGAACAACTGGCATTCAGGAAGCATGACGAATGGCCCTGATCAGTAAGTAGACAAGCATTCTAATCCTCACAAAAACCTGTGGCGAGCGGGCTTGTTGTGGCGAGCGGGCTTGCCCCGCGTTGGGGCGCGAAGCGGCCCCGGTAGTGCCACCGCGCTCCTTCAGACAGAAATACGGTGCTTGTTTTGGGGCCGCTTCGCAGCCCAACGCGGGGCAAGCCCGCTCGCCACAGGTACAGCGTTCGCTCCCCGGAAACCTGCCGGCCACAATAAACCCTGACCCAGATCACCATGGCCTATAACTGATTCAGCGATTCTCGCGGCTTTTTGCCCGCTCACCCTGCAACGGAGATGCTTGTGTTCGCCAACCTGCTGATCATTCTGGCCTCATCCCTGGTGGTGATTGCGCTGTTTCGCCGGCTGCAACTACCACCCGTGCTGGGCTACCTGTGCGTGGGCCTGGCCGTAGGGCCGACTGCCCTGGACTGGGTGAATGACAGCGAAGAGCTGCCCGACCTTGCCGAACTGGGCGTGGTGTTCCTGCTGTTTTCCCTGGGCCTGGAGTTTTCCCTGACCAGGATGCTCGCCCTGCGCCGCGTGGTGTTTGGCCTCGGCAGCTTGCAGGTGCTGGGGTGCAGCGTGCTGCTGGGGGGCCTGTTGATGGCCTTCGGTGTGGCACCGGGCATCGCCTTGTTGCTGGGTGCGGGGCTGGCGCTGTCGTCCACGGCGATCGTCAGCAAGGAACTGACCAGCCTCGGCGAAATCTTCAGCAGCCATGGCCAGAACGCGATCGGCGTGTTGCTGTTCCAGGATGTGGTGGCGGTGTTGCTGCTGACGCTGGTGCCGGTGTTCGCCGGCAGCAGCGAACAGGCCTGGTACTGGGCGTTGCCGCTGACGCTGGGCAAAACCGTGGTGTTGTTCGTGGGCCTGTTGCTCGCCAGCCGCTGGTTATTGCCGCGCTTGTTTCATGAGGTCGCCGCTTCCCATTCGGCGGAGCTGTTTGTGCTGCTGGCGCTGGTGATCGTCTTGCTGACCGCCTGGCTCACGCATCTGCTGGGCCTCTCCCCTGCCCTCGGTGCCTTCCTGGCCGGCATGCTGCTGGGCGAAAGCCATTACCGCCATCAGATCGAAGCGGATATCCGGCCCTTCCGCGACATCCTGCTGGGGCTGTTTTTCGTCAGCATCGGCATGCTTATCGACCTGCAGTTGTTCGTCAGCCACAGTCTGTTGATCCTCGGCATGACCCTCGCGCTGATGCTGATCAAAGGCAGTGTGGTGGCTGCGCTGGTCAAGCTGCGCGGCAGCGACAGTGAAACCGCCTGGCGCAGCGGCCTGGCCCTGGCCCAGGGCGGTGAGTTCTGCTTTGCGCTGATGGCGCAGATGCAACAGAGCCGGCTGATACCCGATGAATTCAACGGTCTGCTGCTCGCCGCCACGTTCTGTTCGATGCTGTTGACGCCACTGCTGTTGCGCGCCGCGCCGGCGATTGCCCTGCGCCTGCATCGTAAGCCCAACCAACAGGTACAACTTGAAGAAATTGCCGCCCTCAACGCCCAATTACACGGGCATGCGGTCATCTGCGGCTATGGCCGGGTCGGGCAATCCATCGGGCGCTTTCTGCGCAATGAGCAACAGGCGTTTATCGCCCTGGATGACGACCCGGAACGGGTCCAGGAAGCCGCCACCGAAGACAGCAGCGTGCATTACGGCGACTGTCGCCGTGGCGCCTTGCTCAGTGCCGTGGGCCTGGAACGGGCGCGCCTGGTGGTGATTGCCGTGGACAACAGTGATGTGGCCCTGGCGGTGCTCAAGGAAGCCCGCCATATCAACCCCGACGTGCCGATCCTGGTGCGCACCCGCGATGACAGCCAGTGGGCTGAATTGAAAGCCGCGGGCGCCAGCGAAGTGGTGCCCGAGCTGCTGGAGTCAAGCCTGATGCTCGCCTCCCACGCCTTGATCCTGCTGGGCCTGCCGGACCAACAGGTGCAGGCGCGGGTCGATGAAGTCCGGCATAACCGCTATCGCCTGCTGCACGGTTTCTACACGCACCCGAGCACCGACGAAGAGGCGCCTATCAATCCTGACTGACCGCACCGATCTTGTGGATCGACAGATCTGCGCCGTAATACTCCTCCTCCTGGCTCAGGCGCAGCCCCTGTACGCGCTTGATCACGCCATACACCAGCAGGCCGCCGCCGAACGCGACGACCACACCGAGCCCCGTACCGATCAATTGGCTGATCAGACTCACGCCGCCCAATCCCCCCAGCGCCTTTTGCCCAAAGATGCCGCAGGCAATCCCGCCCCATACACCGCACAGGCCATGCAGTGGCCACACCCCCAGCACATCGTCGATCTTCCAGCGGTCCTGGGCGGCGATAAAGCACCACACAAACAGCCCGCCCGCAACCACACCGGTGACCAGCGCGCCCACCGGATGCATCAGGTCGGAACCCGCGCAGATCGCCACCAGCCCGGCCAACGGACCGTTATGCAGGAAGCCTGGGTCGTTGCGGCCGATCACCAGGGCGGCGACGGTGCCGCCGACCATGGCCATCAGCGAGTTCACCGCCACCAGGCCGCTGACGCCGTCCAGGGTCTGCGCGCTCATCACGTTAAAGCCGAACCAGCCGACAATCAGGATCCACGAGCCCAACGCCAGGAACGGAATGCTCGACGGCGCAAACGCCACCAGGCGCCCTTCCCGGTAGCGCCCATTGCGCGGGCCCAGCAGCAGCACCGCCGCCAGCGCCAGCCAGCCGCCCATGGCATGCACCACCACCGAGCCGGCAAAGTCATGGAAGCTGGCGCCGAACGTCTTGAGCAACCAGGCCTGCAAACCGAAATTGCCGTTCCACACCATGCCTTCGAAAAACGGATAGATAAACGCCACGATCAACGCGGTGGCGCACAACTGCGGAGCGAACTTTGCACGCTCCGCAATACCGCCGGAGATGATCGCCGGGATCGCTGCCGCAAACGTCAGCAGGAAGAAGAACTTCACCAGGCCATAACCATGGTCGGCGCTGATCACGGCCGCCGGTTGCATGAAGCTCACCCCGTAGGAGATCCAATAGCCTATAAAGAAATAGGCCAGGGTGGAGATGGCGAAGTCGCTGAGGATCTTCGACAGGGCGTTGACCTGGTTTTTCTGGCGCACCGTCCCGACTTCCAGAAACGCGAAGCCGGCGTGCATGGCCAGGACCATGACCGCACCGATCAGGATAAACAGGGTATTGGAGCTGTGGACCAGAGTGTCCACCGCACTTTGCAGATTTTCCATTGAAGTTGGCAGGCCTGTGTAAGGCAAAAAGCACCAAAGCGGTTCAAGCCAGGGGTTGCGCGCACTAAATTGGCACCTCCGGCACCACCCCTCTTCAGAGGGCGTGAACCGCTTTAGCGCAGCGTTCAACACAACCGGCCGTTGCCGACAGGGTTTTTCCGCGAGTTTGAGTTATTTAGGGTAAGGTTTTTCGAGACCTGAGCCCCGACCGCCCGGATTCAGCGCAAGCCACGGGGCGTGCGCACCAAGGCAAAGCAAAAGCTGTACCAGACAATTGCACTGAACCTTCACCGATACCGGTGACTCGAAACCACACGTACCGATCAGCCAATCACGGAGATAACCATGGCCAGAAGAACTGCAAAGACTGCTCAAGAAATACTGATGGCGGATTTTCAAACCCTGGTGACTGACACCGAAAGGTTGCTGGACGACACCAAGGTGCTTGCGGGCGACCAGGCCGATGAGCTGCGCGCCAAGATTCATGACACGCTGTTGCAGGCCCGCGAAACCCTCAAGCAAACCGAAGACTCCCTGCGCGAACGCGGCCAGGCGGCGGTCACCGCGACCGAAGATTACGTGCAGGCCAACCCTTGGCAGTCGGTAGGCATTGCCGCCGGCGTGGGCTTTCTGATCGGCCTGCTGGCCACAAGGCGCTAATCATGTCTATCGGCGAAACTGGCTCGTCCACGGGTACCACCTCACGACGCCTGGGCGCGGCCGTTCTTGGCTTGCTGCACAGCCACGTCGAACTGTTTGGCATCGAATTGCAGGAGCAGAAGGCCCGTACCGTCAGCCTGCTGCTGTTTGCCGGCCTGGCGCTGGTATTTGCCCTGTTGTTGCTGGTGGGGTTGTCGACACTGGTGATGATCCTGGTATGGGACACCGGCTACCGCCTGACCGGGATCATCTGCCTCTGCGTGTTCTACAGCCTGGCCGCTGCCTTCTGCGGGGTGCGCTTGAAAGCGGCGGTGTTCGATGAGTCCACGCCGTTCCACGCCACCCTTGAAGAGCTGGCCAATGATCGGGAGCGCCTGCTGCCATGAGCTCGAATGAAATCCAGCAAACCTCCCGCCGGGAAATGCGCAAGGCTTTGATCCGCCTGCGCATGGAGATGCACCGCCAGGAGATACGCCACGAATCCCAGCAATTGATGGCGCCGCTGAACAAGGTGCGCAACCTGGGCCAAAACTTTCAGGGCGGCCTGGGCATCAAGCACGCGCCGCTGTGGGGCGTGGCCGCTGTAACCCTGATCGGTTTCTTCACCGGCAAGGGCGCCAAGGGCGGCGGTATCAGCAGTGTGACGCGCCTGGTGCGCCTCGGTGCCGGCCTGATCCCGCTGATCAAACTGGCCATGCAGGGCAATTCACGCAAAGGTTGAGCCTGCTGGCTGCATTCTTGCTAACAGAATGGCCCGGTCCTCGTTTCGAGGGCCGGGTCTTTTTTCGCCAGTGTTTTTAAGGAGGCCCCGTGATCGACGGGCAACCGCTCGCCTGCTTCCAACCGTTTATCGATACCGCCACCGGGCGCATTGCCGGCGTCGAGGCCTTGGGGCGTCTACGCCAGGCTGATGGCCGCCTGCAGTCCGTTGGCCCGCTGTTCGCCGACCCACGCACGCCAGGCGCGAGCTTGCGCCGTCTCGACCGGCAGATTCGCGACAACGCGTTAAGCCGCCTGCATGAAGCCCCCGAAGACTGGTTCCTCAGCCTGAATATCTCGCCGCGCTGGATCAACCAATTGCGTCCGGGCCAGGCGCTGCCGAGCCTCAAACAGATCCACAGCCATGGCGTCGACCCGCAGCGCATCGTGTTCGAGATCACCGAACTGGGCGGCGACATCCAGCGCCTGGCCGAGGTGGTGGCACGTTATCGCGAGGCCGGTGCGCGCATCGCCATCGATGATTTCGGCGCCGGCTATTCCCAGCTTGACCGGGTATTGGCGCTGCAGCCGGACATCCTCAAGCTGGACATGCGCCTGTTCCAGCAAGCCGCCAGGGGCGGACCGAGCAGTGACGTCGTGCGGGCGCTGGCGCAGATGGCGGAAAAGACCGGCTGCTGGATCATTGCCGAAGGCGTGGAAACCGAGGCGCAGCTGAGCTTCGCCCTGGAATGCGGTTCGCGCTACGTGCAGGGCTATCTGTTTGCCCAGGCGCAATTGGACTGGTTCGCCACCGACGCCTTCGTGCCGCGCTTTGACCAACTGCGCGCGGCGTATGTCCAGCAGAAGCTGGCCGAACGCGGGCGCATCATGCAACTGCGCCAGCAATTGACCGAACTGATGAAGATCCTGCAATCCTGGGCACAGGCCCAAGCCCCGCTGGATCACTTGCCCCAACTGCCGGCCTTCCCCTGGCTGCTGCGTTTTTACCAATGCGACCGGCATGGCACCCAGTTGACCCCCAACTTCGAATGGCGCCAGGACGCCTGGCAGGCCGACAGCCGCTACCTGGGCCACAACTGGTCATGGCGCCCGTACTTCTATCACCTGCTGGCCGAAGGTTGGGAGGAGCGTCGCCTGACGCTGTCCTCGACCTACCGCGATGCCACCACCAACCAGTACTGCCTCACCGCCGGACAATTCTTCGATAACGGTCAGCGCTTGCTGTTAATCGATATCGACGCGGCCGGCCTGTAGATTTTCGCTTGCCCCGCCAAGGCGGAACCGGGAAGCTGGGCGGGTCATTCACCGTACGGAGAGTACCCGCCTTGGATTGGCCCACCCTGCTTACCCGCGAACGCCTTGGAAAACCCCTGCACAGCCCGGAAGAACTAGGCCGCAGCCCGTTTCACAAAGACCATGACCGCATTATCTTCTCCGGCGCGTTTCGCCGCCTGGGCCGCAAGACCCAAGTGCACCCGGTGTCCAGCAACGACCATATCCACACACGCCTGACCCACTCCCTGGAAGTCAGTTGCGTAGGCCGCTCCCTCGGCATGCGCGTGGGCGAAACCCTGCGCAGCGCCCTGCCCGACTGGTGTGACCCGAGCGACCTGGGCATGGTGGTGCAATCGGCCTGCCTGGCCCATGACATCGGCAACCCGCCGTTCGGGCATTCAGGCGAAGACGCCATCCGCCACTGGTTCCAACAGGCAGCGGGGCGCGGCTGGCTGGACGACATGAGCAGCGCCGAGCGCAATGACTTCCTCAACTTCGAAGGCAATGCCCAAGGCTTCCGGGTACTGACCCAACTGGAATACCACCAGTTCGACGGCGGCACGCGCCTGACCTACGCGACCTTGGGCACGTACCTCAAGTACCCCTGGACCGCCCGCCACGCCGATTCCCTGGGTTACAAGAAACACAAGTTCGGCTGCTACCAGAGCGAACTGCCGATCCTCGAACAGATCGCCAGCAAGCTCGGCCTGCCGCAACTCGAGGAACAACGCTGGGCTCGCCACCCACTGGTCTATCTGATGGAGGCGGCAGACGACATCTGCTACGCCTTGATCGACCTGGAGGACGGCCTGGAAATGGACCTGCTGGAGTACACCGAAGTCGAGTCACTGCTGCTCGACCTGGTGGGCGACGACCTGCCGCAGACCTACCGGCAACTGGGCGCCCAGGACTCGCGCCGACGCAAGCTGGCGATCCTGCGCGGCAAGGCCATCGAGCACTTGACCAACGCCGCGGCGCGCGCCTTCGTCGAACAACAGGAGGCCTTGCTTGCCGGCACCCTGCCCGGCGACCTGGTGGAGCACATGCACGGCCCCGCCAAACGCTGCGTGCTGGATGCCAAGGACATGGCGCGCAAGAAAATCTTCCAGGACAAGCGCAAGACCCTCCACGAGATCGGCGCCTACACCACCCTGGAAATCCTGTTGAACGCCTTCTGCGGCGCGGCCCTGGAGCAGCACGGCGGACGCACGCCGTCGTTCAAGAACCGGCGCATTCTCGACCTGTTGGGCAACAACGCGCCGGACCCTGCATGGCCGCTGCACAGGTCGTTCCTGCGGATGATCGACTTCATCGCCGGCATGACCGACAGCTACGCCACCGAGATGGCACGGGAGATGACCGGGCGCTCCAGTCCTCAATAACCTGGCTGATCACGCCGCCTGTTCACTGAACAGAATCTGCCTACGATGGGAACAGAGCGGCCTGATCGAATTCGCACAAGCGCCCGAAGAATAATCGCGCACGCTCCGGGCAGGTCTGGCGAACAGTTCCTACGTGCCCCCTATCGACGCTTGACTCACCGTGTGCCTTCTATGCCCCACTACCCCTTTCGGATCCTGTTGGTGGAGGACCATCCCTTTCAGCTCCTCGCCACCCAATGCCTGCTGAGAAGCTTCGGCTTCGAGCACCTGGCCCCGGCCGAAAACGCCGAGCAGGCAATCCGTTTGATGACCCAGGCCGAGGCTCCCTTCGACATCATCCTCTGTGACCAGTGCCTGCCCGACCTGCCCGGTCTTGAGTTGATTGAAATCGCCAGTCGCCAATGCTTTATCAAGGCCGCCATCTTGCTCAGCGGACTTCCCGAGGCAGAACTTTCAGCGTTGCAAACCCAAGCCCTCAAACGTGGCCTGCCATTGCTCGGTTACTTGCCAAAGCCGTTGAATAAAGATGAGCTTGCACGTTTGACCCATACATTACTCACGTTATAAATGTAGGACTTTAAACAGATCGACCGGTCGGAAAAATCGCGCATAACCACCGTAAAGTCCTTGCCATGTTCCTTCGGCCCATGCCCCTGCGGAACCTTGGCCTCTTGCGTTACAGCTCCTTAGAGACAGGTAGGCTTTTACCTTTTTTAATGTAGGAACTTTCCTGTTTTATACCTGCCACCCCCCAAGTTCATGCTTATCCATCGGCTTCTGAGCTAATGTGCCCGCTTTATTTGTACTTGCATGGAATATGATCATGAATACAGTTTTTATTATTGACGACCATCCGGTTATAAGACTTGCCATACGAATGTTGTTGGAACACGAAGAAAATTTCAAAGTAGTCGGCGAAACGGATAACGGATGCGACGCCATCCAAATGGTCCGCGAATGCATGCCGGACCTGATCATCCTCGACATCAGCATTCCAAAACTCGACGGGCTGGAAGTGCTTTGCCGATTCAACGCCATGAACGCGTCGATGAAAACCCTGGTGCTGACGGCTCAATCCCCCACCCTGTTTGCCACGCGTTGCATGCGTTCGGGAGCCGATGGCTACGTGTGCAAGGAAGGTGACCTGAGCGAGCTGATGAGCGCCATCCGCGCTGTACTGTCCGGTTATAACTACTTCCCCAGCCAAGCCTTGAACACCAACGATGAGGCCTGCAAGGAACTTGAACTGTTCAAGGCGGTTAACGATCGGGAGTTGATGGTATTGCAACTTTTCGCACAAGGCCGCACCAACAAGGAAATAGCCAAAGGTATGTTCTTGAGCAACAAAACAGTAAGCACTTATAAAAAGAGGCTGATGCAGAAACTTCAAGCCAAGTCCTTGGTAGAACTTATCGAGATGGCAAAACGGAACGCGCTAGTGTGAGAAACAGGATGCCCAGACGTATAAAGGACTATTTGATTATATTGAGTGCCGGTTTGTGCTTCAGCACCGCCGTGCCTGCCACCCCTCCAGCGAGCCCGGAGCATTTCAACCTTTTGAGTCGTGCGAGCTCCGTGCAGCTGGAACCCTACCTGAACAAGGCCCAGCGCCAATGGCTCCAGAACAAACGCGAACTGGTACTGGGCGCGGCGTTTCCTGACTACCCGCCTTTTGACCTCACCTCCAGCGGGCGTGACTATGAGGGACTCACCGCCGACTACGCCGGCTTGCTGGCAATGGCGCTGGACGTGCCGGTAAAAGTGTTGCGCTACCCCTCCCGAGAGGCCGCCATTCATGCCCTCGAAGCGGGTGAAATCGATTTACTGGGTTCCTCCAACAGCTTTGAAGCGGCAAATCCCAACCTGACCCTGTCGGAGCCGTACGCCGTGGACCGGCCAGTGCTGGTGACCCGCGAAGGCGAAACCCGCAGCCTGGCTGATGGGCTGGCCGGCATGCGCCTGGCACTGGTCTATCACTATCTGCCACTGCACGAAGTGGAAAGGCTCTACCCCAAGGCAATCATCCGTGCCTACCCTTCTTATCAAAACGCCTTGAATGCAGTGGCCTTCGACCAGGCAGACGTCTTTCTCGGCGATACCATTTCCACCCACTACATGATCAACAAGGGTTACCTGAAAAACATTCGCATGGCGAACTTCGGCAAACATGAAGCCTATGGATTCAGCTTTGCCATGCCCCAGGAACAGCAGACGCTGTTGAGCATCGTCGACGCCGTCCTGAGGGCCGTGCCCGCTGCCGAACGGGAAACCATTGCCAAACGCTGGAGTGCCGGCAGCGACATCCTCCTGACCGACCAAAAGCTGCAACTGACCCTTCGCGAAGAACGTTGGCTGAGGGAGAACCCGGTCGTCAAAGTGATCGTGAACCCTACCTTTGCGCCGCTGACCTTCTTCGACGCCGATGGCAATTTTCGCGGCATTACCGCCGACCTGCTGGAACTGATTCGCCTACGCACCGGGCTGCGCTTCGAGATCCAGCGCGGGCGTGATGTGAACACCATGATCGAGCATGTAGAGAGCGGCAAAGCGGACATCGTCGGCGCAATCATCCCCAGCGTCGAGCGAGAAGCCCAACTGAACTTCAGTCGTCCCTACCTGGAAAACTCCTACGTGATGCTGACACGCAAGGACGGCCAGGCCCCTACGGGCCTGGAGGAAATGGAGGGCAAGCGCCTGGCAATCACGCAGGGCAGTCCGCTGAAAAAATTCCTGCGTGAGCACTTCCCAAAGATTCAGCTGGTAGATACCGGCGATACGTTCAAGTCAGCCGAACTGCTGGTACAAGGCCATGTAGAGGGCGCGGTGAATACCCTGGTGGTCGCCAATTACTTCCTGTCCTCGCAGATACTCCAGGACAAGATCCAAATCAGCTTCAGCATTGGCACGATGCCGGCCACCTTCGGGCTGGCGACATCCCGCAGCGCCACCGAACTCAGCTCGATTCTCGACAAGGCGTTGCTCAGCATCGCCCCGGACGAACTGGGCGTGATCAACAGTCGTTGGCGCGGTTATACCGCGGCCTCGGACAGTTACTGGCGCGACTATCACCAACTGATTGCGCGCATCGTCATCGGGACCGGCCTGCTGCTGCTGATTTCCCTGAGCTGGAACGCGTACATGCGCCGCCAGATCAAGCACCGCAAAATGGCCGAGCGCGCCCTCAATGATCAGTTCGAGTTCATGCGCGCCCTGGTCAATGAAACCCCACACCCGATCTACGTGCGTGACAACAAGGGGCTGCTGCAGACCTGCAACGACAGTTACCTGCAGGCGTTCGACGTCAAGCGCGAGGACGTGATAGGTAAAAGCGCGGTCCAGATCAGCACAGCCCTCGCAGTCGAGGCGGCGCAATACCATGCCGACTATCAGCGCGTGGTGGCCGAGGGCAACCCGTTGATCCTGGACCGCACCCTGCATATTCGCGGAAAAAAACTGACGATCTACCACTGGATCCTGCCGTACCGCGACTCCGTCGGTGAAGTCCAGGGCATCATCGGTGGCTGGATCGATATCAGTGAGCGACGCCAGTTGTTCGACGAACTCCGCACCGCCAAGGAGCGAGCCGACGAAGCCAATCGGGCCAAGAGCACGTTCCTCGCCACCATGAGCCACGAAATCCGCACACCGATGAACGCGGTGATCGGCATGCTCGAGCTGACCCTCAAGCGGGCGGACCAGGGCCACCTCGACCGCCCGGCCATCGAAGTCGCCTACAACTCGGCCAAGGATCTGCTGGAGCTTATCGGCGACATCCTGGACATCGCGCGGATTGAATCCGGTCGCCTCAGCCTGGCACCGGAACGCGTCAACCTGAGGGAGGTGATCGAGTCGGTGGTGCGTGTCTTCGACGGCCTGGCACGCCAGAAGACCCTTAGCCTGTTGCTGGAGTTCACGCCTGATCTGGAACACACCGAAGTGCTGATCGACCCGCTGCGCTTCAAGCAGGTGCTGTCCAACCTGATCAGCAACGCCATCAAGTTCACCGAACGTGGCCAGGTAAAGATCAAGGTGGAAGTATCGGCCACCGAACTGCCGCAGCAGGTCGAGATGAAACTGGTGGTGGAGGACACCGGCATCGGTATCAGCCGGGACGACCAGATGCGCCTGTTCGAACCCTTTGCCCAGGCGGACAACTCAGGACAGCTGGCCAGGAGCGGTGCGGGCCTCGGGCTGGTGATCTGTCGCAGCCTGTGCGCGATGATGGGCGGGCAACTGAGCCTGAGCAGCGTGCCCATGGTGGGCACCCAGGTGCATGTGAGCCTGAAGATGAATCGCCTGCAGGCGCTGCAGGTGGCCGAAGAACCCAAGCCCGCCGAGACCTCGAACGTGCCGGTGCTCAATGTGCTGGTGGTGGACGATCATCCGGCGAATCGCCTGTTGATGTGCCAGCAGCTCGGCTACCTGGGCCATCAGTACACCGCCGCCCGGAACGGCGCCTCCGGCTTCCAGGCCTGGCGCCAGGAGCACTTTGACCTGGTGATCGCCGATTGCAACATGCCGATCATGAATGGCTACGAACTGAGTCGTTCGATCCGCGAATACGAGGAGCGCGAACAACTGACGCCTTGCGTGGTACTGGGTTTTACCGCCAATGCCCAGCCCGAAGAGAAACAACGCTGTGCGCAGGCGGGCATGAATGACTGCCTGTTCAAACCCATCAATCTTACGGCGCTGGAGCTGCAACTGGCGAAAATCAGTCCTCAACCCAGCGGCATGACCCTGGACATCGGCAACTTCGAGGCCCTCACCGGTGGCGATCCGCACATGAGCCGTCTCTTGCTGGAGGAGTTGCTGAGCAGCAGTCGCCAGGATCGCCAGGAGTTGGTTGCACTGATCGCTGCGCAGGCCTTGCCCGAAGAGATCATCGAACAGGCTCACAAGATCAAGGGGGCCGCGCGCATCGTTCAAGCCTCTGCGCTGGCCTCGCAATGCGAAGCCGTCGAACAGGCCTGTGCCCGGGGCGATGATCGGCCCCTGATCGAAGCGGGGGTGAAATCCCTGGAGAAGCTGATGCTGGAGTTGGAGAGGATGCTGCAAGTGCGGCTTGACGAACTGGATGGCCGATAAGGGGCGGGGCTGCGCCCCTATTTCGATCAGCAGTCGGTCAAACGCAGGAAAATCGCCGCCAGCTGTTCGATACCGGCCTGATCCTGGGGGGTAAAGCGGGCCAACGACGGGCTATCGAGGTCAAGGACACCAATCAATGTGCCGTCCTTGACCAGTGGCACCACCAGTTCGCTGTTGGACGCGCTGTCACAGGCGATATGCCCGGGGAACGCGTGCACATCGTCTACTCGCTGGGTTTGCCGCGAGGCCGCGGCCGCGCCGCACACCCCACGGCCGAACGGAATACGCACACAGGCGATCTGCCCCTGGAACGGGCCAAGCACCAGCTCTTCATTGCGGTTGAGGTAAAAGCCCGCCCAGTTCAGGTCATCCAGCTGGCTGAACAGGAAAGCCGAAAACTGGGCGCTGTTGGCGATGAAATCACGCTCATCGGCCAGCAGCGACTCCAGCTGGGCACTCAGCAAGGCATAGCCACCGAGGCCGGTGCCGGCCTGTTGTAAATCGATCATGGTTGACGCTCCAGCAATTTGAGACCCACCCAGTAACGGGCGAATTGATACGCGCAACGACCGTTGCGGTTGCCGCGCCCGGTGGCCCAGCGCACGGCGAGAATGTCGAGGTCCTCATCACGCTGCCACTGCAAACCCGCCTTGTTCGCCAGCTCGCCGATCCAGTGCTCGACCACGTCCAGGAAATGTTCCTGGGTGAACGGGTAGAACGACAGCCACAAGCCAAAGCGGTCGGACAAGGCAATCTTGTCTTCCACCGCCTCGCTCGGGTGCAACTCACCGTCCACGCGCTTCCAGTTATCGTTGTCGCTCTGGTTTTCCGGCACCAGGTGGCGGCGGTTGGACGTGGCATACAGCAGCACGTTTTCAGGGGCCTGTTCCAGGGAGCCATCCAGCACGCTCTTGAGCACCCGATAGTCGCCTTCGCCGGCTTCGAACGACAAGTCGTCGCAGAACAGGATGAAACGTTGCGGCAACTTGAGCAGTTGCTCGACCACCCGCGGCAGGTCGGCCAAGTGGTCACGCTCGATTTCGATCAGGCGCAGACCGGCCTTGGCGTGTTGAGCGAGCAAAGCGCGCACCATGGACGATTTACCGGTGCCCCGCGACCCCCACAGCAACGCATGGTTGGCAGGCAGGCCATCCAGGAACTGCTGGGTGTTGCGCGCCAGGGTTTCACGTTGCTTGTCCACGCCGATCAGGTCGGACAAGCGCATGTCCAGGCTCACGTCCAGCGGCAACAGGAAGCCACTGCGGCCCTCACGCTGCCAGCGGGCGGCCAGGCACTGGTTCCAGTCGATGGTTTGGCGCGGCGCGGGCAACAAGGGTTCCAGGCGGGCGAGCACGGCATCGGCTCGCTCCAGAAAGGCACTCAATCGAGAATCCACGATTATTCCTCTGGCAAGTTCTTGCAAAAGATGGCGTATTGGCAACCCTGCGACAGACCGCTTGGGGCTGCGTAAAAAACGTTTCATGCCGGGCAGGCCTGGGCGTGTGGATGTTCAGCTATGCTTGCCGGGCGAAGGGAAACGTGAAGTGGTTCAACACTCAATGGATATCAAGTTCGCCCACCGCTTGTCTTATAAACAAGCCAGATTGACGGTGCTGGTCGGTTTCGTCTTGGGAACCTTGCTCAGCCTGATCCAAATCGGCATTGATTATGCCAGCGAAGACGCATCCATCAACCGCGAAATACGTTCGCTGATCGAAATCAGCCATAACCCCGCGTCACGTATCGCCTACAACATCGATGCCGAACTGGCCCAGGAACTGACCCTGGGCCTGCTGCACTCCCCCGCCATCATTCGCGCGCAGTTGATCGACAACAACGGCGTGGTGCTGGCCGATGTCGACCGGCCACGCAAGGAAAGCACCTACCGGCCTATCAGTGACTTCATGTTTGGCGCCAACCGCCAGTTCGAAGACCAACTGTTCCTGAGCCACATGCCCAACGAGTCACTTGGCGTACTGCGCCTGGACGTCGACACCTACGCCTTTGGCAGCCGGTTCCTGCGCCGCGCCGAGATCACCCTGCTCAACGGGTTCGCGCGTAGCCTGCTGCTGACCGGGATTCTGCTGGGCCTGTTCTACGTCATGCTGACCCAACCGCTGGTGCGCATTATTCGTGAGCTGAGTACCCGCAAGCAGGCACGCCTGGACTGCCCGCCAGGGCATGAGCACGATGAAATCGGCGTGCTGGTGGACGTCGCCAACCAGCAATTCGAAAACATGGAAACCGAAATCCAGCAGCGCCGCCACGCCGAGGATCGGCTGACCGAATACCTGGGGCAACTGGAACATATCGTGTCCGCGCGCACCCTTGAACTCAAGGCCAGCAACCAGCGGCTGACCCAGTCCAACGATGAGCTGGAAGCCGCCAAGATGCATGCATTGGGCATGGCACAGGCCCGGGCGGCCTTCCTGGCGAACATGAGCCACGAAATCCGCACCCCGCTCAACGGCCTGCTGGGCATGATCGCACTGTCGCTGGACAGCCCGTTGAACGCCGAACAACGCCAGCAACTGTCTATCGCCCATGACTCCGGCAAAGTGCTGGTGGAACTGCTCAACGATATTCTCGACCTGTCCAAGTTCGACGCCGGCCAGTTGGAGCTGGAGCGCATCCCCTTCGACCTCGGCGCGCTGGTGGAAGACACCGCCAACCTGTTATCGCAGAACGCCGCACCGAGCGTGGAGCTGAGCTGCCTGATCGACCCGCAGTTCCCGGCCCAGGTGCTCGGTGACCCGACCCGTGTGCGGCAGATTGTCAGCAACTTGCTCTCCAACGCCTTGAAGTTCACCCGCTTTGGTCGGGTTGATGTGCGCCTGGGTACCCACGACGGCGGCGTACGCATTGAAGTCTGCGATACCGGCATCGGTATTGCGCAGGAAGCGCAGGTGAAAATCTTCCAACCGTTCACCCAGGCCGGCGCCGGCATCACTCGCCAGTATGGCGGGACGGGCCTGGGCCTGGCACTGACGCACAACCTGTGCGAAGCGATGAAGGGGCGCTTGAGTATCAGCTCGGAAGTGGGCTTTGGCAGCCAGTTCTGCGCAGACCTGCCACTGCCCGCCCATTTGCCCGCAGTGCAGCCAGCGCCTCTCAAAGGCGAGGTCATCGCCATCACCAACGCCGGCAGCGGCCTGACAGAGTTGCTCACGACCCTGCTGCCCTGCTGGGGACTGTCCCTGCGTTGTTTCACCATGGATGACGATTTGAGCGGGCAAACCCCCGACCTGCTGATTACCGACTGCCCGGAATGCCTGTTCCGCATACGGCCGGGCATTACCGCGCCCATCCTGCTGGTGACCGCCTATGGCAACTTCATGCCCAGCGAAGAAGTGGCGGCACTGGCGCCGTTGCACCAACAGGCACGCCCCTTGAGCCGCAACGCGCTGTACCAGATCCTGCAACGCAACTTACGCACCGACGCGCACCTGGTGCTTGACCCCGTCCAAGTGGATGCCGCACCGCTCGCACATCGGGCGCGCATCCTGCTGGTGGAGGACAACCCGGTCAACCAACTGGTGGCCAAGGGCATGCTCAGCAAACTGGGCTGCGAAGTGATCGTGGCCGCCCACGGTGGCGAAGCGCTCAAGTTTCTTGAAGAACAGCGCTTCGATATGGTGCTGATGGACTGCAACATGCCGGTGATGGATGGCTATGAGGCCAGCCGGCAGATTCGGCGCAGCGGACGCTGGCCGGACCTGCCGATTGTCGCGTTGACCGCCAATGCCCTGTCCGAAGAGCGCGAGCGCTGCCGTGCGGCGGGGATGAATGATTACCTGGCCAAGCCGTTCCGCCGCGAAGAACTCAATGCCCTGCTGGACTTGTGGGTGCCTGGGACGACAAGTCTTTAAGTTGCACAAGCAACTGGTCGAGACCATCGCGCAAGGCATCGGCTTGATTCAGGTCGATGCCGCGATCACACAACAGGCGGGTCTTCAGGCCATGGGCCTGGTCCCGCAGTTGCACACCGGCCTCGGTCAGGCTCAAGTGCACTTCACGCTCATCCCTGGCACTGCGCCGACGCGTCACTAACTCAAGCTGTTCAAGGCGCTTGAGCAGCGGCGTCAGCGTGCCTGAGTCGAGCATCAGGCGCTCCCCCAGGGCCTTGACCGTCGGCTGCAGCGCAGGCGTGGCGTGCCACTCCCACAACACCAGCATCACCACATATTGCGGGTAGGTCAGACCCAACTGGTCGAGCATCGGCTTATAGGCACGGGTGACAGCGCGTGACGCAGCGTAGAGCTTGAAACACAGCTGGTTGTCCAGGGCCAGGGACACACTGGGCAAGTCGGTCATTTGAGCAAGGCTTCGATCTCTTGGGTCAAGTCCTGCGGCTTGGTGGCAGGACCGAAGCGCTTGACCACCTGGCCGTCGCGGCCGATGAGGAACTTGGTGAAGTTCCACTTGATGCCCTTGGACCCCAGCAGCCCCGGCGCCTGTTTTTTCAGTTGCACGAACAGTGGATGGGCATCGCTGCCATTGACGTCGATCTTCTTGAACAACGGGAAGCTGACACCGAAGTTCAGCTCGCAGAATTCGGAAATCGCACCTTCGTCACCGGGCTCCTGCTTGCCGAACTGGTTGCAAGGAAAGCCCAATACCACCAGGCCCTGGTCCTTGTACTGCTGCCAGAGTTGCTCCAGGCCCTTGTACTGCGGGGTGAAGCCGCATTTGCTGGCAGTGTTGACCACGAGGACGGCCTTGCCGGCGAAATCGGCCAAGGTCTTTTGCTCACCCTTGATGGTGGTGCAAGGGATGCTCAGCAGGTTGTTGCTCATGGCAGTGCCTCGATAAGGAAGAAAGAGGATGAAACATAGTAGGCAATTCAATTGCGTGCAATTTAATTGACCACACTGATGACACCTCATCAGCACTCTGTAGGAGCGAGCTTGCTCGCGAAAAACTCAAGGACACCGGGCTGAACCAGAATGCCCGTGTAATCGTTGACGACTTTCGCGAGCAAGCTCGCTCCTACAGGCGCCCGCCGTCAGTCTAGTTAACGGGGTACAAGCTCCAGGCACACCGAGTTGATGCAATACCGCAGCCCCGTCGGCGGCGGACCGTCCGGGAACACATGGCCCAGATGCGCATCGCATTTGGCGCAGGTGACTTCGGTGCGGATCATGCCGTGGCTGACGTCACGGATCTCGATCATTGCACTGTCGGCGATCGGCGCGTAGAAACTCGGCCAGCCGCAGCCGGAGTCAAACTTGGTGGTCGAATCGAACAGTGGCGCATTGCAGCAGATACAGTGATACACGCCATCGGTCCGGGTCTCATTGTACTTGCCGCTGAAAGGACGCTCGGTGCCCTTGAGACGGCACACGTTGTACTGCTCCGGATCGAGCATTGCCTTCCATTCTTCAACGGTTTTCTGCAACTTTTCCATCGGTACACCTCGGCAACTGAAAAAGCCTGATCTGTATCTTTTCCACGGATCAGGCGGCACGTATGATTGCGCCTCTTCAAAACGCCAGTCTGGCACCCGCGCTACCGGCATTCAAACGTATTTATGGGTGCGGACCTTGCAGCATTCACAGTACGGTAGTGCCCACACCGTCTGGATCGTTCATTTTCAGGATCACATCGCCATGCAGGTCAGCAAATCGAACAAGCTCGCCAACGTCTGCTACGACATTCGCGGCCCGGTGCTCAAGCACGCCAAGCGCCTGGAAGAGGAAGGCCATCGCATCCTCAAGCTGAACATCGGCAACCCGGCGCCCTTTGGTTTCGAAGCGCCGGATGAAATCCTCCAGGATGTGATCCGCAACCTGCCCACCGCCCAGGGCTACAGCGACTCCAAGGGCCTGTTCAGCGCGCGCAAGGCCGTGATGCAGTACTACCAGCAGAAGCAGGTCGAAGGCGTCGGCATCGAAGACATCTACCTGGGTAATGGTGTGTCCGAGCTGATCGTGATGTCCATGCAGGCCCTGCTCAACAACGGCGACGAAGTGCTGGTGCCAGCACCGGACTACCCACTGTGGACCGCCGCCGTGACCCTGGCCGGCGGCCACCCGGTGCATTACCTGTGCGACGAGGGCGCCGACTGGTTCCCGGACCTGGCCGACATCAAGGCCAAGATCACGCCGAACACCAAGGCCCTGGTGATCATCAACCCGAACAACCCCACCGGTGCGGTGTACTCCAGGGAAGTGCTGCTGGGCATGCTCGAGCTGGCACGCCAGCACAACCTGGTGGTGTTCTCCGACGAGATCTACGACAAGATCCTCTACGACGATGCGGTGCATATCTGCACCGGTTCCCTGGCGCCGGACCTGCTGTGCCTGACCTTCAACGGCCTCTCCAAGTCCTACCGCGTGGCGGGCTTCCGCTCCGGCTGGATCGCGATTTCCGGGCCCAAGCACAATGCCCAGAGCTACATCGAAGGCATCGACATGCTGGCCAACATGCGCCTGTGCGCCAACGTGCCGAGCCAGCACGCAATCCAGACCGCCCTCGGCGGCTACCAGAGCATCAATGACCTGATCCTGCCCCAGGGCCGCCTGCTGGAACAGCGCAACCGTACCTGGGAGCTGCTCAATGCAATCCCGGGCGTGAGCTGCGTCAAGCCCATGGGCGCGCTGTACGCCTTCCCGAGGATCGACCCGAAGGTCTGCCCGATCCTCAACGACGAGAAATTCGTGCTCGACCTGCTGCTCTCGGAAAAGCTGCTGGTGGTCCAGGGCACGGCGTTCAACTGGCCGTGGCCGGATCACTTCCGAGTGGTGACCCTGCCCCGCGTGGATGACCTGGACATGGCCATTGGCCGTATCGGCAATTTCCTCAAGTCCTATCGCCAGTAACCGACGTGGCGCTGTACGACCGGCATTCGGTCGTACAGCGATTATCTGGCAACACTTCTCTGGCTGTGCACTTTCCCCGTACTGCATTTGCGTTTCTACATCCACAAGCCCCTGTGGTTACGGGGCCGCAAGGCAAAAAATAGCTTTTCACGGATAACATTCGTCATCGGAAAATCCCTTCAAGGCTCTACATTCAGGCTGTAGGACACAGTTTGAAATAGTCGCTCGGTTGAATCACCCCAAGCCGCACCTTATATACCCCGCAGTACGCGACATATTAAGCATGAGGAGAACTCTACAACCATGATGCGCATCCTGCTGTTCTTGGCCACCAACCTGGCGGTCGTGCTGATTGCCAGCATCACCCTGAGCCTTTTCGGCTTCAACGGGTTCATGGCGGCCAACGGGGTTGATCTGAACCTCAATCAGCTGCTGATTTTCTGTGCGGTCTTTGGTTTTGCCGGTTCGCTGTTCTCGCTGTTCATCTCCAAGTGGATGGCGAAGATGAGCACCAGCACCCAGATCATCACTCAACCACGCACCCGCCATGAACAATGGCTGATGCAGACCGTGGAGCAGTTGTCTCAAGAAGCAGGTATAAAAATGCCCGAGGTCGGGATTTTCCCTGCTTACGAGGCCAACGCCTTTGCGACGGGCTGGAACAAGAACGACGCCCTCGTGGCGGTCAGCCAAGGGCTGCTCGAGCGCTTTTCACCCGATGAGGTGAAGGCGGTCCTCGCGCACGAGATCGGCCACGTAGCCAACGGCGACATGATTACCCTTGCGCTGGTGCAGGGCGTGGTGAACACCTTCGTGATGTTCTTTGCGCGGATCATCGGCAACTTTGTCGACAAGGTGATCTTCAAGAACGAAGGCGGCCGCGGAATCGCCTACTTCGTAGCGACCATCTTTGCCGAAGTGGTACTGGGCTTCCTGGCCAGCGCGATTGTGATGTGGTTCTCGCGCAAACGAGAGTTCCGTGCAGACGAAGCCGGCGCGCGCCTGGCTGGCACCAGTGCAATGATCAGTGCGCTGCAGCGCCTGCGCTCCGAACAGGGCCTGCCGGTGCATATGCCCGACAGCCTGACCGCCTTTGGCATCAACGGTGGTGTCAAGCAGGGCCTGGCTCGCATGTTCATGAGCCACCCGCCGCTGGAAGAGCGTATCGACGCGCTGCGTCGTCGGGGCTGATACCCGGTAATGCAAAAGGGGCGATTGGATTGCCCCTTTTTTGCGCGCGGGTTTTACCCCTTGGTGAGCCGATAAACGCGCTCTTCAAGACACGTGACACCGTCCTGCACGAACTTCCAGCTCTCACCCAGGATATCCTGGGCTTCGAGCACCTCCAGGCTCCACTGCAAACCCAGCAGCACCTTCACCTCATCATCCGGCACCGCAAAGGGCGGGCCGGCTTTTTGCGTCTGGTCGTAGTCCAGGGTGATCAGTATTCCCTGGCAGCCTGGCCGCAACAGGCTGTTCAACTGCTCGGCGTACTGCGCGCGCATCAGCGGCGGCAGGGCGATCAGTGCGGCACGGTCGTAGAGCGCAGTGCAGTCAGCCAGTGCCCCGGCGTCCAAGGCAAAGAAATCGCCGCACCATATTTCGATCAAATCAGCCTGGTACACCTTGAACACGCCGTGCCGAGTGATGCGCGGCGTCAGGTTCTGCTCGCTGAAAAAGGCTTCTACCGCCTGCTCCGACAGTTCAACGCCGAATACGTGATAGCCGTTGCTGGTCAGCCACATCAGGTCCAGGCTTTTACCACACAGCGGCACCAGCACCTTGGCGCCCTGGGCAAGGCCCAGCGCAGGCCAATACCGCAGCAGGTAAGGATTGACCTCGGGCAGGTGAAAGCCAATCTGATTGCGCGCCCAGCGCTCCTGCCAGAATTTGGGCTCCATGGAATCACCTCCGAAAATTCGATCAAAAAGCGCTAAAACTTATATTAGATTTAGATCAATGATCTGATTGAAGATGGGCCCATGTTAAACCTCAGGACCTTCCTTATGTTGCCCAGCCTGTTTATCTCCCACGGATCGCCCATGCTTGCCCTGCAACCCGGCGCCAGCGGCCCCGCCCTGCAGCGCCTGGCCGCTGAACTGCCGCGGCCGAAGGCAATTGTGGTGGTGTCGGCACATTGGGAAAGTCAGGAACTGCTGGTCAGCGGCAGTGCTGCGCCCGAGACCTGGCACGACTTCGGCGGTTTCCCCCGGGAGCTGTTCACCGTGCAGTACCCGGCACCGGGCGACTTGCAATTGGCCAACGAAATTGTCGAACTGCTTCATGCCGACGGCTTGAATGCGCGGATCGATGAGCGCCGCCCTTTTGACCATGGCACCTGGGTGCCGCTCTCGCTGATGTACCCGGCAGCGGATATTCCAGTGGTGCAAGTCTCCTTGCCCAGTCACATGGGCCCTGCCCTGCAAACCCGCGTCGGGCATGCCTTGGCCAGCTTGCGCGAACAGGGCGTACTGTTGATCGGCTCCGGCAGCATCACCCATAACCTGGGCGAGCTGAACTGGCAGGCCGGACCTGAGAGTATCGAGCCTTGGGCACGCGACTTCCGTGACTGGATGGTGGAGACACTCGCCGCCAACGACGAGGCGGCCTTGCATGATTACCGTCGCCAGGCGCCCCACGCCGTGCGCAATCATCCCAGCGATGAACATTTGTTGCCGCTGTACTTTGCGCGCGGCGCCGGGGGTGACTTCAGCGTTGCACACCAGGGGTTCACCATGGGCGCGCTGGGTATGGACATCTACCGCTTCGGTTAACAGCGGACAAAAAAATCCCCGAACCAGTCGGGGATTTTTTATGTGCGATCAATCAGCCCAAGGGCGGATCAATCTTCGCGGTAGCGACGCAGCTTCAATTGCTTGCCGGCAACGCGGGTGTCTTTCAGCTTGGTCAGCAGTTTTTCCAGACCGTCTTCCGGCAGCTCCACCAGGGAGAAGCTGTCACGGACCTGGATGCGACCGATGGCTTCACGTGCCAGGCCACCCTCGTTGAGGATAGCGCCCAGCAGGTTCTTGGCAGCGATACCATCACGTGCGCCCAGCGCGGTACGGCAACGAGCACGGCCTTCAGCCAATGGAACCGGAGCGCGACGCTCACGATCACCACGGTCCGGACGGTCGCCGGTACGCTCTGGACGATCACCGCGTGGCGCGTTGTTCGGCACCAGTGGGCGCTCTTTCTCGATGGCCGCCAGGGTCAGGGCCTGACCGTTGGTAGCCTTGCGCAGCAGGGCTGCAGCCAGGGCACGCGGGGTGCAACCGATATCGGCGGTCAGGCGGTCCAGCAGGTCGCCGTGGGTCGATTCAGCGTCAGCCACCAGCGGCGACAGGCTGTTGGTCAGTTTCTTGATGCGGGCATCGAGAACAGCCTGGGCATCCGGCAGGCGGACTTCGGCGACTTTCTGACCGGTTACACGCTCGATCACTTGCAGCATGCGGCGCTCACGTGGCGTCACCAGCAGCAGTGCACGACCTTCGCGACCGGCACGGCCGGTACGGCCGATACGGTGAACGTAGGATTCCGGATCGTAAGGCATGTCAACGTTGAACACGTGGGTGATACGCGGCACGTCGAGACCACGAGCCGCTACGTCGGTCGCCACAACGATGTCCAGGCGGCCATCCTTGAGGGAGTCGATCACGCGCTCACGTTGGTTCTGGGCGATGTCACCGTTCAGCGCAGCGGCTTTGTAGCCTTTGGCTTCCAGGGCACTGGCCAGGTCCAGGGTCGCTTGCTTGGTACGCACGAACATGATCAGGGCGTCGAAGTCTTCGACTTCCAGCAGGCTCAATACAGCCGAGGTCTTCTGGTCAGCGTGAACCAACAGGTGAGCCTGTTCGATCGCGGTAACGGTCTGAGTCTTGGTCTGGATCTTCACGTGTTGCGGATCGCGCAGATGGCGTTCGGCAATGGCACGGATCGACTGTGGCAGGGTAGCCGAGAACAGGACGGTCTGACGGGTCGGAGGCAGTGCCTTGAAGATGACTTCCAGGTCATCCATGAAGCCCAGCTTCAACATTTCGTCAGCTTCGTCCAGAACCAGGTGGTTCACGGTCGACAGGACTTTCTCGTCGCGACGCAGGTGGTCGCACAGACGGCCCGGGGTGGCAACAACAATCTGAGCGCCATTACGGATGGCTTTCAGTTGCGGGCCCATCGGCGCGCCGCCATAGACGGCAACAACGGTAACGCCTGGCATTTGCTTGGCGTAGGTTTCGAAAGCGGTTGCTACTTGCAGCGCCAACTCACGCGTTGGCGCCAGGATCAGGGCTTGCGGTTCGCGCTTGGCAGGATCGATGCAGTGTAGGATAGGCAGGGCGAACGCGGCGGTTTTACCGGTACCGGTTTGCGCCTGGCCAATCATGTCCTGGCCGGCCATGATGATCGGGATCGATTGCTGCTGAATCGCCGAAGGTTCTTCGTAGCCGGTCGCGATGACGGCAGCGAGAATGTTCGGGTTAAGATTAAAAGCGGCGAAGCCGCCGGTTTCCTGGGTCATGGGTCTGCCTCTAAGTGCATCCGCAAAGACCCATGCTCCAAAGCTGCGCATGCCGTGTTGAGACTCAAGAGTCGCCCTGGCTGCTTTGTCGGCGGGGATTTGCGAAAACGAATGAATGAAAAAGATTCGTCAAGGGAGAGTCCGCTGTGCGGACGTGCAGCCGAAGCTGACTTCGGGGAATTGCGCTACCTAAACGCGGCCCGGTTAAAGGCCGGCGCGCACTATACCGGAAATACCTGAAAAAGGGAGCTTTTTTTATCGCCAGGCGCCGATAAACCGCGCTGCATCACAGTCTTTGCAGATAAGCGCGGCAGGGTCTATTTTTCAAAGGCCCGGCCCTGCTGGTCATAACGCTTAAACGGTTCACCTTGCATCGAGACCCTTTGGTCTGAAACCCTTCATTGCGCCCGAGGGAACACCCGATGAATCAAGCCAGCAGCAGCCGCGTCAGCCGTGAACTCCAGGGCCATGTCCTGCTGTTGGGCCTGGATCGGGTCGCCAAGCGCAACGCCTTTGACCTGGACTTGCTCAATGAACTGAGCCTGGCTTATGGCGAATTTGATCGAAATGACGAAGCACGGGTGGCCGTAGTATTTGCCCACGGCGACCACTTCACCGCGGGCCTGGACCTGGCCAATGTCAGCGCTGTGATGGCTGGAGGCTGGCAACCGCCCCTGGGCGGTTGCGATCCCTGGGGCGTTTTCGCCGGCCCCAGGGTCAGCAAACCGGTGATCGTCGCGGCCCAGGGCTATTGCCTGACCATCGGTATCGAGTTGATGCTCGCGGCGGATATCAACCTGTGCGCGAGCAATACCCGCTTTGCGCAGATGGAAGTGCAACGTGGGATTTTTCCGTTTGGAGGCGCGACATTGCGCTTTCATCAGATCGCCGGCTGGGGCAACGCCATGCGCTGGCTGCTCACCGGCGATGAATTCGACGCCCATGAAGCCCTGCGCCTGGGCCTGGTGCAGGAAGTCATGGCCAGTGAAGACCTGCTGCCCCGCGCCATCGAACTCGCCAGCCGCATCGCGCGCCAGGCCCCGCTTGGCGTCCAGGCCACCTTGATGTCGGCCCGCCTGGCACACATGGAAGGCGAAACCGTTGCCGCCGCCGCGCTGCCGCCGATGGTGGATAAATTGCTGAACAGCGAGGATGCCAAGGAAGGCGTGCGGGCGATGGTCGAGAAGCGGCCGGGGGTGTTCAAGGGCATCTAGCTTATGTAGCCGGACGAATCGCCTTGATCAACGGCTGCAACGAATAACCCAGACGCGGCGCCAACAACTCAGCCCGAGTAGAAAGCGCATCCAGATCCAGCGCCTGGTCCAGCTCCGAAGGCACCAACAGGATCACATTGCCCTCCTTCACCGGCAGTTCCCAATAATGCCGGTGGTACAAACCACGCAGCAACGCCGCGCCCAAAGGTTTGCCATCATCGGTCGCCCACTGGTTGATCACCAGCCAACCGCCGGGGTTGAGTTTCTTCTGGCAGTTTTCCAGGAAGGTCCAGGCCAGGTGTCCGACGCCGGGACCGACATCCGTGTAGAGGTCGACGAAAATCAGGTCCGCCGATTCAGCGCTCTCCAACAATTCCAAGGCGTCGCCGATGCGGATATACAGGCGCGGATCATCATCCAGCCCCAGGTATTCGATGGCCAGGCGCGGCACATCGGGGCGCAGCTCGATGGCTTCGACATCCTCCAGCGGCAGGAACTTGAGGCACGCCTGGGTCAAGGTGCCAGCTCCCAGGCCGAGGAACAGTGCGCTCTCCGGCTGCTCATGGCACAACGCGCCGATCAGCATCGCGCGGGTGTAGTCGTATTCCAGCCAGCTCGGGTCAGCGGTGAACACGCAGCTTTGCTCGATGGCGTCGCCAAACTCGAGAAACCGGTAATCGGCCACCTCGAGTACACGAATCATGCCGAAATCATCATGGACTTCGGCCAGCAGGCGCTCGACACGCTCCTCGCTCATCACTACTCCTAAAGGGTCTACCCCACGGCAAAGGCGCGATTGTCGGCCAACCGGCGGCAACAGGTCACGCACTAATTGCTGATAACATTGGCGCCCGACCGTCAACCACCCAATCGAGTTCATGATGAGCCAACCCTGGAGCCCCGACAGCTGGCGCGCCCTGCCAATCCAGCAACAACCCCAGTACCCGGACGCTGCGCACTTGTTGCAAGTGGAGCAGAGCCTGGCCAGCTATCCGCCGCTGGTGTTTGCCGGGGAAGCCCGCGAGTTGCGCCGTCAGTTTGCCGAGGTGACCCAGGGTCGCGCGTTCCTGCTGCAAGGTGGCGACTGCGCCGAGAGCTTTGCCGAGTTCTCCGCCGCAAAAATCCGCGACACCTTCAAGGTGCTGCTGCAGATGGCCATCGTGATGACCTTCGCCGCCGGCTGCCCGGTGGTGAAAGTCGGGCGCATGGCCGGCCAGTTCGCCAAGCCGCGCTCGGCCAACGATGAGACCCTCGACGGCATCACCCTGCCCGCCTACCGTGGCGACATCGTCAACGGCATTGGTTTCGACGAAAAAAGCCGCGTGCCGGACCCGGACCGCCTGCTGCAGTCCTACCACCAGTCCACCGCCACCCTCAACCTGCTGCGCGCCTTTGCCCAGGGCGGTTTTGCCGACCTGCACCAGGTGCACAAGTGGAACCTGGACTTTATCGCCAACTCCGCCCTGGCGGAAAAATACAGCCAGTTGGCCGACCGCATCGACGAAACCCTGGCCTTCATGCGCGCCTGCGGCATGGACAGCTCGCCGCAGTTGCGCGAAACCAGCTTCTTCACCGCCCATGAAGCGCTGCTGCTCAACTACGAACAAGCCTTCGTGCGCCGCGACAGCCTGACCAACGACTACTACGACTGCTCGGCCCACATGCTGTGGATCGGCGACCGCACCCGTCAGTTGGATGGCGCCCATGTCGAATTCCTGCGCGGGGTGAACAACCCGATCGGCGTGAAGGTCGGCCCGAGCATGAACCCGGACGACCTGATCCGCCTGATCGACATCCTCAACCCCGACAACGACCCCGGCCGCCTCAACCTGATCGCGCGCATGGGTGCAGGCAAAGTCGGCGACCACCTGCCCAAGCTGATTCGCGCGGTGCAGCGCGAAGGCAAGCAGGTGCTGTGGAGCTCCGACCCGATGCACGGCAACACCATCAAGGCCAGCAGCGGCTACAAGACCCGCGACTTTGCGCAGATCCTCGGCGAGGTCAAGGAGTTCTTCCAGGTGCACCAGGCCGAGGGCACCTATGCCGGCGGGATTCATATCGAAATGACCGGGCAGAACGTCACCGAGTGCATCGGCGGCGCACGGCCGATCACCGAAGATGGCTTGTCGGACCGCTATCACACCCATTGCGACCCGCGGATGAACGCTGATCAGTCTCTGGAGTTGGCATTCCTGATTGCCGAGACATTGAAGCAGGTCAAACGCTGATCATCGCAGCCCGCAACCGGTCGGCACTCGGCCGCTGGCAATTGAGCTGGATATGTTCCAGCCCCAGCCAGTCGGCCATTTGCCGCAGGTTCAGGGCCAGCGCCTGCATCCCCTCATCATCCAGCCCCGACTCCTCTTCGTGCACCCCATGCACGGCCAGGCGCCCGTTGGCGCGTTCGGCCCGCAGGTCGATACGTGCAGCGATCCGCTCGTTGTGCAAAAACGGCAGCACGTAGTAGCCGTACACCCGCTTGTGTTGCGGGGTGTAGATCTCCAGGCGGTAGCGGAAATCGAACAGGCGCTCGGTGCGGCTGCGCTCCCAGACCAGCGAGTCGAAGGGCGACAGCAGTGCGCTGGCCGACACCTTGCGTGGCATTTTGGGCTCGGGCAGGCAGTAGGCTGCCTGCTTCCAGCCTTGCACCTGGCACACCTGCAATTGCCCGTCCTCGACCAATTCCGCCAGGCGACTGCGACTGTCGGCGGGGTCAAGACGGAAGTAGTCGCGCAAGTCTTTTTCGGTGCCTACACCTAAGGCGGTGGCGCTGTGCAGCAACAGGCCACGCTGGGCCTCGGCCTCGGTCAACGGCGCCTGCTGGAGGATATCGCCAGGGATGACGCGCTCGGGCAAGTCATAGAGCCGCTCGAAGCCACGCCTGCCGGCAACGGTAACCAGGCCGGCGGCGAACAGCCATTCAAGCGCATGCTTTTCATCGCTCCAGTCCCACCAGGGACCGGCTCGCTCTTCGCGGGTCGACAAACTGCCCGCGCCCAGCGCGCCCTGCTGTTCGACAGTCTGCAAAACGCGCTGGATCGTGGCCTGTTGCTCACGACCGAAGCGCGCCATCTGCGAATAGATTCCCCGTCCCTGCCGCGCCCGCTCCATACGCCAACGCATCAAGGGATACAACGCCATCGGCAGCAACGAGGCCTCGTGCCCCCAATACTCAAACAGCGAACGCCGCCGGCCCTGGCTCCAGGCCGCCTGTTCAAGCATCAACGGCGAGTAACCGCCCAGGCGGGAAAACAGCGGCAAGTAATGAGAGCGCACCAGCGCATTGACCGAGTCAATCTGCAACACGCCCAAGCGCTCGATCACGCGGTTGATGTGCGCAGCTTTTATCAGTACGGGCGCCTGGCGCCCGGAAAATCCCTGGGCCGCCAGCGCCATGCGCCGAGCTTGCTTGAGGGAAAAAGACAGGTCGGCGGCCATGAGGTTCTCCATGTGGGCTCGCCAACCACCCTACTGCATCCGGCGTCATTTTCGCAGCGGGTCTTGCCAGAAATGCAGATAGCGATCCTGCTCAACGTCGCCGCGATTGAGCCCGATGTCCTTGAGCGCATCATCGCTCAAGCTGGCCAGGACCTGACGCTCCCCATGCAGCGCCTGCCAACGGGCAATCCTGTGAAACAGCCCGGAAAACGGACGTTTTGCCATCAACACAAAGCCTCTTTGACCTTTCATCTTCTCGCCCTCCAATGGGGATGACGCGAGTGTGTGCCTGGCCTTAAGATCAATCCAACGAATGTTTCTTATGCAATACATCTCGGAGATTGATCAATTGTCCGGCTACCCGAGCATCGACACTGAGGTACTGCGCACTTTCGTCGCCATCGCCGACCAGGGCGGTTTCACCCGCGCCGGTGAACGGGTCAACCGCACCCAATCGGCGGTGAGCATGCAGATGAAGCGCCTGGAAGAAGACGTGCTGCAGCGCAAACTGTTCGAGCGCGATGGCCGGCAAGTGCGGCTTACCCCCGAGGGCCAAGTGCTGCTGGGCTATGCGCGGCGTATCTTGAAATTGCACAGCGAAGTCTTCAACACCCTGCGCGAGCCACATATGGTGGGGCTGGTACGCATCGGTACACCGGATGACTACGTGATGCGCTTCCTGCCGGGGATTCTCCAGCGGTTTTCCAAGGCATACCCGCTGATCCAGATTGAGATGCACTGCGAGGCGTCCACGGTGCTGATGCAGCGCCGGGACCTGGCCCTGACCGTGATCAGCCGAGAGCCCGGGAATGATGTCGGGGAGCTGTTGCGTTCCGAACGCATGGTATGGGCCGCAGCACCGTGCTTTTGCGTAGACGAGCACGACGCCCTGCCCCTGGCGATTTCCGGTGCTGACTGCCTTTATACCCAGTGGGCCCTTGGGGCACTGGATTCGGTCGAGCGCAATTATCGCCTTGCCTATCACAGCACCAATGGGGCGGCGATCCAGGCAGTCGTCAGCGCGGGCTTGGCGGCCATGGTCAGCATGGAAAGCCTGGTGACTGCAGACCTGCGCATACTCGGCAGCGAGGAAGGGTTACCGCCCTTGCCGTCAATGAACCTGCGTTTGCTGCGTAACCCCCTGATGGCCTCACCGATCACCGATTGCCTGGCCGAGTACATTCTCGAAGGCTTCAGACTTTAAAGGTCAGCATTACCGCACACAGCACCAGGAAGCCGCAGAACAGGCCGCGCAACAGCCTTTCCGGCAGGGCGTGGGCGACTTTCACGCCCCAACTGATACTGAGCAGGCCACCGACGGCCAGGGGGATGCCGATCAGCCAGTCCACTTCGTGGTGCCAGGCATAGGTGACCAGGGTCACCCCGGTACTGGGCAGGGCCAAGGCCAGGGACAAGCCCTGGGCGACCACCTGGGTGGTGCCGAACACACTGGTCAGTACCGGCGTGGCCACCACCGCGCCGCCCACCCCAAACAAACCGCCCATGGAACCGGACGCCGCGCCCAACACGCCAAGCCAGGGCCAGGCATAACGCATGTGTGCCGTCGGCGGTGCATTTCGCGTGAACATGCGCAGCAGGTTGTAAGCCGAAAGCGTCAGCAGGAACACGATAAAGCCGATGCGCATGGCGCCTGCGTCCAGCCCCACGGCCCAGATCGAGCCGAGCCAGGCAAAGCTGAAGCCCATGATGCCCAACGGCAGGGCGTGGCGCAGTTCGATGCGATTGCGCTGGTGGTAACGCCACAGGGCGAGCATCACGTTGGGCACCACCATCACCAGCGCCGTGCCTTGGGCAAGTTGTTGGTCCAGGCCGAACCATACGCCGAGGACCGGGATCGCAATCAGCCCACCGCCAATACCAAACAGGCCACCGACCGTGCCGAGGGCCACGCCCAATACCAGGTAAACCGCTAAATCCAACACCGCTCGCTACTCCACATTCCCAGGCCCTGCATGCTACGCAGTCGACCCTGGCGCGGAAACGCACAGCAACGCACAATGGCTGTGCCAATCTCGCATAAGCGCGCATCGATGAATCCCAACACGCTGACCGATCAACTGAGCCTGTTTCTCGATGTACTGGAAACCGGCAGCTTTTCTGCCGCAGCCCGTCGCCATCCGCTGACCCCTTCGGCGGTGGCGCGGCGCATCGACAGTCTGGAAAGCTCCGTGGGCAGCCGCCTGTTCCAGCGCAGCACTCACGCGGTGGTGCCGACCCCGGCGGGCCTGGCCTTCGCCGAGCGGGCACGACGGATTGTCAGCGAGCTGCAACTGGCGCGGGCGGAAGCGGTCTCCTTGAGCCATGCCCCCGAAGGCTTGATCCGCGTGGACGCACCGGCAGCGTTTGGTCGACGGCATCTGGCACCCGTGATCGCCGACTTTCTGAATGTGTACCCGGGGCTGGATGTGCACCTGCATCTGATCGACAGCTTTGTCGATATGCAGGGCGCGCATCTGGGCAAGGTCGACCTGGTGCTGCGCGCCGGGCATATCGTCGATACACGGCTGATCGCCACGCCCCTGGCCAGTATCGTGCGCATCGCCTGCGCCAGTCCGGCCTACCTGAAAAGCCGTGGCACCCCGGCCCACCCTCGCGAATTGAGCGAGCATGACGGCCTGGACTGGGACGGCCTGGCGCCGATGTTCGCGTGGCGCTTCGAGTTGGACGGGCGACGTGCAACGCATCGCCCGCGGCGCATCCGCATGAGCGCCAACAACGCTGAAGCGTTGTTATCGGGCGCCCTCGCCGGGCTGGGGATCGCCCACCTCCCCACCTGGCTGGCCAGTGAGTACCTGGTGCGCGGCGAGTTACTGCCGCTGTTTTGCCAAGACGGCCTGCCCAACCCGGAGACCACCGGGATCTATGCACTGCGCCTGGAACAGCAGCCCAATGCGCGCAGCCGGTTGCTGCTGGAATACCTCAAGTCCCGATTCAGCCCCGTGCCGCCTTGGGATCTGGCCCTGCAAAGCGGACTGGTCTGACCACCCGCACAAAATTATCTGGCGCATTAAAGATTTGCCCGCTAGATTCCAGGCAGACACGCTTTTTTGAGGCACCACCATGAGCAAAAATCCCGCCCCGTGCGAATCCCTGTTGCTGGACAACCAACTGTGTTTCGCCCTGCACTCCACGTCGCTGCTGATGACCAAGGTCTACAAACCGCTGCTGCAAGCCCTCGGCCTGACCTACCCGCAGTATCTGGCCATGATGGTGCTGTGGGAAGAAGATGGTTTGACCGTCGGAGAAATCAGCAGCCGCCTGCTGACCGACCCGGGCTCCCTGACACCACTGCTCAAGCGCCTGGAAGCCGAAGGCCTGCTCAGCCGCACCCGCAGCCGTGAAGATGAGCGCGTGGTGGTGGTGGAACTGACCGGCGCCGGGCGCGCCTTGCAGGAAAAGGCCATGGGTATTCCACAGTGCATTCTCGGCGCCAGCGGTTTGGAGCTGGACCAATTGCGCAAGCTGCAGGCTGACTTGCTTGCGTTGCGGGGCAACCTGCAGAACGCGATCTGAACACGGCAAAACACTCAACCTGTGGGAGGAGGCTTGATCCCGATGACGGTTTATCAGTCGACGAATCTTTTGACTGAAACACCGCTATCGGGAGCGAGCCCCCTCCCACATTGGTTTGCAGCGACTGAAAAATATTTATACATTTATCTTGCGCACTAAACATTAGCGCTATACATTTACCTCACCAACTACTTAGCGCGCAAAATTTTAGCGCTAAAAACCAAGAGGACGACACCATGCAAACGCTCTATACCGCAGTAGCCACCGCCACCGGCGGCCGTGATGGTCGCGCTGTTTCCAGCGACAATATCCTCGACGTCAAACTCTCCACCCCCAAGGAATTGGGCGGCGCCGGCGGCCAGGCCACCAACCCGGAACAACTGTTTGCCGCCGGTTACTCGGCCTGCTTTATCGGCGCCCTGAAATTCGTCGCCAGCCAGACCAAACGCAAAATCCCGGATGATGCCTCGATCACTGCCCACGTCGGCATCGGCCAGATCCCTGGCGGTTTCGGCCTGGATATCGACCTGCACGTCAGCCTGCCAGGCCTGGCCGAGGACGATGCGCAAAGCCTGGTCGACGCTGCGCACCAAGTCTGCCCGTACTCCAACGCCACCCGTGGCAACGTCGATGTGCGCCTGCACGTAACCGTCTAACCACTGCCGCTGTCACTGGAGAAGAACATGAACACATTTGCCAACGTGCTGACCGGCAGCCTGCTCGCCCTGTCCGTCACTCACGCGTTTGCCGCCAATGGCGACGTTGAACACAGTACCCAGGCCTTCCTGGATGTGTTGAACGCCGGCACTGGCAAACCGATGGAACAACTGACACCCACACAAGCCCGTGCCGTACTGACGGGTGCCCAGGCCGGTGTGAAGTTGACCCTGCCCAAGGCGGACGTGAGCCAGAAGACCATTCAGGTCGATGGCCAGCCGCTGGACCTGACCATCGTGCGGCCAGCCGGGGTCAAGGGCACATTGCCGGTGTTCATGTTCTTCCACGGCGGCGGCTGGGTGCTGGGGGACTACCCGACTCACGAGCGCCTGGTGCGCGATCTGGTGGTGGGTTCGGGGGCCGTGGCGGTCTTCGTCAACTACACGCCTTCACCGGAAGCCCGCTATCCGGTGGCGATCAACCAAGCCTACGGCGCAACCAAGTGGGTCGCCGAGCATGGCAAGGACATCAACGTCGACGGCAAACGCCTAGCGGTCGCGGGTAATAGTGTCGGCGGCAATATGGCAGCCGTCGTCAGCCTGATGGCCAAGGACAAGGGCACACCTGCGATCAAGTTCCAACTGCTGTTATGGCCGGTGACCGATGCCAATTTCGAGACGGCGTCCTACAACCAGTACGCCGAAGGGCACTTCCTCACCAGGAACATGATGAAGTGGTTCTGGGACAACTACACCACCGACGCCAATCAGCGCGCCGAGATCTACGCCTCGCCGCTGCGGGCGACCGCGGATCAGCTCAAGGGCTTGCCGCCCGCGCTGATTCAGACCGCCGGTGCCGACGTGTTGCGTGACGAAGGCGAAGCCTATGCGCGCAAGCTGGACCAGGCCGGGGTTCCAGTGACGGCCGTGCGCTACAACGGCATGATCCACGACTACGGCTTGCTCAATGTGGTCAGCCAGGTACCAGCGGTGCGTTCGGCCTTGCTGCAGGCATCCGACGAGCTCAAGCAACACCTGAAGTAAAAAAGCAGCGCCCACGAAAAAGCCCGACGCTAGGTCGGGCTTTTTTCGTATCGGCGGGGCCAGAATTACTTCTTGGCGCGACCTTTGTACGAACCACCTTCGCGGGTGTCGATCTCGATCAGGTCGTCGATTTCGATGAAATCGGCTACTTGCAGTTCGGTACCGTTGCTCAGCTTGGCAGGCTTCATTACTTTGCCCGAAGTGTCACCGCGAGCGGAACCTTCGGTGTAGGCAACCTTACGCACGATAGTGGTCGGCAGCTCTACGGAAACCAGGCGCTCTTCGAAGAAAATAGCTTCGCAGACGTCTTCCATGCCTTCTTCGATGAACGGCAGAACAGCTTCGATATCTTCAGCGTTCAGCTCGTACATGGTGTAGTCGGTGGTGTCCATGAACGTGTAGGTGTCGCCGCTGATGAAGGACAGGGTCGCTTCCTTGCGGTCGAGGATCACGTCGTCCAGTTTGTCATCGGCGCTGTAGACGATCTCGGTCTTGTAACCGGTCAGCAGGTTCTTCAGCTTGGTCTTCATGATTGCGCTGTTACGACCAGACTTGGTGAACTCAGCTTTCTGAACCAGCCAAGGGTCGTTTTCGAGACGGATCACTGTACCGGGTTTCAGTTCTTTACCAGTTTTCATTGCGTATATCCGAAATTTGGATGGGATTACAAAAATCAAGGTCGCGTATCATATCCAACTTTCATAAAACTGTACCAGCGCCGTCGCAAGATCGGCCTGCAAGCCTTGTTCCAGACACCACGTCTGCGCGTGCTGGCTTAACTCAGGCCAGTGCGCCAGCAGCATTTTCCACGCTTGTGCCATATCGCCATCAGTGTTCCAGGCTTGCCAGAGCTCGACCAGGGCAGCCTTTGCGGCCGGTGACAGCGCGGCGGTGTACAGGTCCAGGAAGGCGTCGAGCTTGTCCAGGTGGATGTCTTCGTCCTGGCGATAGATGTGCCACAGCAGCGGCCGCCCGGCCCATTGGGCGCGCACGAACGAGTCTTCGCCGCGCACGGCGTTGAAGTCGCAACACCACAGCAGGCGGTCATATTGCTCCTGGCGCACAAACGGCAGCACCTGCACGGTCAGGGCGTTGCGTTGATGGACGTCCCCCACCGCCAGGCCTTCGACACCGAGCCAATGCTGTACATCACCGAGGATGCGCCCTTCCGGCACCAAGAGATGAGTGGTGTGCCCGTCGGTCGAAAGTGCATCCAGCCAACTGGCCAGCCCGGCGTTTTCGTAGGCGAACAACGAGATCAGCCGCGCACCAGCTGCCGGAAACACACCCAAGGCTTGCAGGAATTGCCGCTGCGCAGCGGCATCCTGCTGAAACGCCTGACGCTGCTCCAGCAACCCTGCCTCGCGTAACAGCCCCCCGGTGCCGGGTCGGAAACCCGGAAAAAAGAAGTACTTCTGCACACCCTTGAACTTCACCGACGGCAACCGATGGCACCCCACTACCCAGTCTTCGGCACTGAGGTAATCCAGGTTCATCCACAACGGCGTGCGTTCACGCGCGGCCATGGCTTCCATGTAGTCAGGCGGCAACTGGCAGGCGAAGGCGGCGATCACCACATCGGCTGCCGGTGCGCTCGACCACACGGCCGGCCAATGGCGCACATCGACACCCTCTTGCCATTGCTGGTCCAGGCGCACATCAATCTCCGGACACATACGCTCGAAGGCGCGCAGGTCGTCGACCCACAAGCGCACCTCGCAGCCCTGCTCCGCCACCAATTGCCGGGCCAGGCGCCAGGTCACGCCGATGTCGCCATAGTTATCGACGACGCTGCAAAAAATATCCCAGCGGGCTTTCATTCCGCGCTCCAACGCTCAAAGGCTCGATTGTCCGCATAAATGCGCCAATGCAGAAGGCTTGATCGCGATTATTCTGCACAGTGGCTGTGCGACAATCGCCATCAACACCCCCGGATTTGCGTGGGGGTGGATAAGACGGTACCTACGTTGTCCTTCAAGGAGCTCATCATGTCCTCTAGCGCGCCTATGTCGCTGCCCAAGCTCACGCTCGCCGTTGCCCTGGGGCTGTGGCTGGGATTTATCGCCATTGCGCTGACCAGTTGGCTGGCGTCGCGCTATCTGTTCCCGCAGAGCCTGGCGCCTGTAGCCCAGGCCGTTCAGCAACTGGGCAAACCTGCAGCGGTTGCGCCGGAGCCGCCGAACCGTATGTTCGAGCAGTACCAACAGAACCTGCAGAAGCAGGAACAACAGCAGGCCCTGGACCAGGCCCGCAATAACGCACGCAACCTGTCCAACCCAAAATGCCAGTTCTGGCTGCAGCAGGACCAGAACGCACCGAATGAAAAGACCCGGGCCAATGTCCTGCAATTCTGCGATTGATGACCATGAATAAACACGCCGTTCACCAGCTGATCCTGGAAAAACTCACGGTCGACCTCGACATCGCCCAGCGCGCCGCGCAGACCGCCTACGAAACCGCGACCCACGAAGAAAATATCGCCGAAAACAAATACGACACCCTCGGGCTGGAGGCGTCTTACCTGGCAGCCGGGCAAGCCAGGCGCGTCGAGGAAATCAAGCAGGCGCTGGCGCTGTGCCAGAACCTGCCACTGCGTGCGTACGATGATCAACGTGGCATAGAAGTCGGCACATTGCTGGGCCTGGAAGACGAGAACGGCCGCCAGCAGTGGCTGTTCCTGGCACCGGATGCGGCGGGTTTGAAGGTGGACGTGGTCGGGCAACCGGTGACCGTCATCACCCCGCGTTCACCCTTGGGCAAAAGCCTGCTGGGCAAGTACGAAGGTGATGAGGTGGAGATTCTGGTGGCAGGCGCCCGGCAACACTTTACGGTTACCGAGGCCAAATAACCCCCTTAATGGACGGGCAATTCCACGCCGTCGAACAGCTCTTCCAGTTCCTGCTTGTTGTGGCACTGGATCGCCTTGGCCATGACTTCGCGGGTCAGGTGCGGGGCGAACTTCTCGATAAAGTCGCACATGAAGCCCCGCAGGAAGGTGCCACGGCGGAAGCCGATCTTGGTCACACTGGACTCAAACAGCTCGCTGGCATCCAGCACCACCAGGTCTTTATCGAGGTTGGTATCGACGGCCATCTTGGCGACGATGCCCACGCCCAGGCCCAGGCGCACATAGGTCTTGATGACGTCGGCGTCGGCGGCGGTGAACACCACTTTCGGCGTGAGGCCACGATGGCTGAAGGCTTCGTCGAGCTTGGAGCGGCCGGTGAAACCGAAGACGTAGGTGACGATCGGGTATTCGGCCAGGGCTTCCAGGGTCAGCTTCGGCAACTTGGCCAATGGGTGGCCCTGGGGCACGACGACGCAACGGTTCCAGCGGTAGCACGGCATCATCACCAGGTCACCGAACAGCTCCAGGGCTTCGGTGGCGATGGCAAAGTCGACGGTGCCATCGGCGGCCATCTCGGCGATCTGCATCGGCGAGCCTTGATGCATGTGCAGCGCCACGTCCGGGTATTGCTTGATGAAATCGCGGATCACCGGCGGCAATGCGTAACGCGCCTGGGTGTGGGTCGTGGCAATCGACAAGGTGCCTTTCTTCTCGTTGGAGAATTCCTGGGCGATCTGCTTGATGCTCTCGACTTTGCGCAGGATCTCGCCGGCGGTAGTGATGATGCGTTCACCGGCCGGGGTGACACGGGTGAGGTGCTTGCCGCTGCGCGCGAACACTTCGACGCCCAGCTCGTCTTCGAGCAGGCGGATCTGCTTGCTGATACCGGGTTGGGAGGTGTAAAGGCTTTGAGCGGTAGCGGAAACGTTGAGGTCGTGGTGCGCCACTTCCCAGATGTAGCGCAGTTGTTGAAGCTTCATATGTGTCCCTCAAAGCAGATAGACGCCACGGGTATCAGCGACGGTATATAACTATATTAAAGGTTTGACGGATAAATCTAGAACTTTTTATCGTTTTTTACCCATCACACGTCATCACTGCGTCGACGCTGTAACGCAGGCACCAGGTAAACCGGCACGCTAGACAACTGCAGCACCCGTGCGGCGGTACGCCCAAGCGGTGTGGCGGCCGCCGTGGCATGGCTGTGGCTGCCGACGACCAACAGGTCTACGGACAGTTTGCGCAACTGCTCGAGTATCACTTCGCACGGGTCGCCCTGGATCACCCGTACCGAGCGAATCAGTTCCAGGTCTTGCCCCCCGTCCCCCAACTCTTCGCGAAAACTGTCCAGCACCCGCTGCTCGATGGTCGCCATGACAGTGCTCAGCCCCTGGCTCTGCCATTCACTCAAGGCCTTCTCATCAAGGTAGCTCTGCAACACCGATTCGGCGAACAACCCGATGGGCTCGACCACATGAATCACATCCAGGTCAGCCTTGAACGTCCGCGCCAGCGCCAGCGCATGTTGCATCACATACGGCGCGTACAGACCAAGGTCCGTGGCGTACAGCATCGAACGAATCATAAAACCTCCCGGACGGCCAGGATGGAGGAGATTGAATGAGCTTAGCAGCGCCCCTAAGTCTCGGCCTGAATCCTCACCTCGTTACTGATGCCATGGGGCACATGCCCGGTGGCCACCACCTCCCTGGCTTTCTCGCAGTGACCGGCCTGGTCATCGAAAAACACATCCGCGGCAAACGCCTCCAGGAATGCGGACTTTTCCAGGCCGCCGAGAAACAGTGACTCATCCAGGCGGATGTCCCACTCACGCAAGGTCCGGATCACCCGCTCGTGGGAAGGCGCCGAACGGGCGGTGACCAAGGCTGTGCGGATCGGACAGGCCTCGTCTGGAAACTCGCGCTGCAACAAGTTGAGTGCCGCCAGGAAACCCTTGAAGGGGCCACCGTGCAAAGGCTGGCGTGCCGACTCGCGCTCGCTGGCCTGGAACGCCTCCAGCCCGCCGGCCTGGTACACGCGCTCCGATTCATCGGAGAACAGCACCGCGTCACCGTCAAAGGCAATCCGCAGCTCTTCGCTGGACGCCCGGCGCGGACCGCCCGACAGAATCGTCGCGGCGGCAAAGCCGGCATCGAGGGCACTGCGTACATCTTCAGCATGGGTGGAAAGAAACAGGTGACAGCCAAACGCCGCCAAATAAGGATAAGGACTACGCCCACCGACAAAGGCTGCGCGGGAAATATCCAGGCCGTAATGCTGGATGGAGTTGAACACGCGCAAGCCGGTGTCGGCACTGTTGCGCGATACCAGTACCACCTCGACCCGAGCACGGCCCAGGCTGGCATTGAGGCTCAGCAGCTTCTTGACCAGCGGAAAGGCGTCACCGGGCTCGAGGATCTCTTCCTCGTGTTCGATCTGGTATTTACGGTAGGCCTCCACCCCTTGGGCCAGGTAGACCTTGTGGCTGTCGCTCAGGTCGAACAGTGCCCGCGAGGAAATCGCCAGCACCAGTTTGTCGCCCAATCCCTTTGCCATGGTACGTCCCCCGAATCAGCGGTTATGCCGATCAATAAAGCTCAAGGCCTGGTACAGCGCCTGCATTCGTGGCAATTCGCAACCCGCGGCCTTGGCGGCAGCAAGCGGTCGCCCATAGATCGCCGCCAGTTCCAGCGGGCGTTTGTGTATATGGTCGTGGTACATGCTGGGCAGGTAATCGTCCATGGTTTCCGTCATGGCGAACATCTGCTCGGCGTAACTGGCGGGGATTTCATGGCCGCAGGCATGGGCGCCCTGCACCACTTCGGCCATCAGCGCCTGGATCAGCTCGCGGCTGGATTCGTCCGCCATCATTGCCGTGGTACCCGTGCCCAGCAACACCGAGAGGCCGTTGTAGGGCACGTTCCACACCAGCTTGTGCCAGCGGGCCTGATGCACATTGGCCATGGCCTGGGACTCGATGCCGGCCTTATGAAACAACGCGGCACCGGCTTCGACAATAGCCTTCTGGCGGGCCTCATCGTTGGCGGCCGTGCCGCTGTGGTAGCCCAGGTTGACCCGGCCCAACGCCTGATGCTCGACGACGCCAGGCGCGGAGCGGTGTACGCCGATGTAGCACAGCCCGCCCAGTAGATGCAGGGATGGCGGCAGGTGTTCACGCAGACTGTCTTCGACATCCAGGCCGTTTTGCAGCAACACCACCTTGGCGTCCGGCGCCGCGACTTGGGCGAGGGTCGGGGCCAGCTCGACATTGCCGGTGGACTTGGTGCCCACCAGCAACCAATCGCACGGCGGCATGTCCGCGGCATGGGCGTAGGCCTGCACCGGGCGCAGTTGCAGGTTGCCATGCACACTGCTATTGACGCGCAGGCCGTGCTCGCTGACCGCCGCGTATTCGCTGCGCAGCAGGAAGTGCACGTCGAAGCCCGCGCGTGCCAGCATCACGCCATAGAAGCCACCGATGGCGCCGGTGCCGATAATACCGATACGTGGCGACTGTACTGTCATGGCAGTTCCTCCGGAGTGCGGCTAAGTGCTTGGTCAATGGTTTCGGTCAGGTCAGAAAGCGTAAGACGTGTCTGTATTTGCCCGAGGAACTGACCCTCGCACACCACGAACAACGCCGGCAAATGAAAGATCTGGTAGCGTTCGACCGCACCGCCATTGTGCCCGGCATCCACCCAGCACACGCGGTCCACCGGCAAACGCCAGCCCGGCAACTGCTGGCGTGCCCAACGGCAACTGGAACACCCCACGCTGGTGAACACCACCAGCGAAATACCTGGCAATCCCAGCAATTGCTGGTCAATATCCAGGTCGGTCAATTCCAGTTCCTTCACTATACTGCTGCCACCGCCGTCAACTGGACGGTGCTCGGAGTCCGTGTACATGGGTCGTTTTTTACCTCACCCTGATGATGTCGCTGTCGAGTTAATCCAACGCCCCTCTCCCGCCATCCCCCACCAACGCCTGCACACTATCGGCCTGGGCGGCGTTGCCTGCAATTGGCCCCGCGCATGGCGCCAGGGCACGGCCGTTGACCTGCACATTCCCTCCCTGGGCGCCACGGCCCGATATCCGGGGTATGTGGCGTGGTGTCGCAAGGTGGAAAACGGCTACCGCGTGGGCATTTCGTTTACCGATGAACATGCGTTGTTCGGTGCGCGAATGGGTGAGCAAGCATGCCGGATAGAGCGCTACTGCCGCCAGCACGAAGATGCCGAGCCGACCCCGCAGCAACTCGAAGCCCTGGCCCGAGAGTGGGTGGCGCGCCATGCCGGCGAGTTCGCCCATGAGACGTTTGTGCGGCCAGCGCTGGATTAAAGCGGGCTTTGCCCATTGTCGCGGGCCCGTGTTACGCGCTAAGGTTCCTCCCCCCTGCATTCAAATCATGCTGTGCCCGCCGCACGGGGATGGCTGGCGGCCGGCACCCGTGACCCTGGCGAGTAACACGATGGCTGATTTACCGATCAATGACCTAAACGTCGAATCCAACGAGACCCTGATCACACCCGATCAGCTCAAGCGCGAAATCCCTCTGAGCGACGCTGCCCTGCAGACCGTCACCAAAGGCCGCGAAGTCATCCGTGACATTCTCGATGGCACCGACCACCGCCTCTTCGTCGTGATCGGGCCATGCTCGATCCACGACCTCAAGGCTGCCCACGAATACGCCGAGCGCCTCAAAGTGCTGGCGGCAGAAGTGTCCGACACCTTGTACCTGGTGATGCGCGTGTATTTCGAGAAGCCGCGTACCACCGTGGGCTGGAAAGGCTTGATCAACGACCCGTACCTGGACGACTCGTTCAAGATCCAGGACGGTTTGCACATCGGTCGTAAATTGCTGCTGGACCTGGCCGAAATGGGCCTGCCCACCGCCACCGAAGCCCTCGACCCGATCTCCCCGCAGTACCTGCAGGACCTGATCAGCTGGTCGGCCATCGGCGCGCGCACCACCGAGTCGCAGACCCACCGCGAAATGGCATCCGGCCTGTCTTCGGCCGTAGGCTTCAAGAACGGCACCGACGGCGGCCTGACCGTGGCGATCAACGCGCTGCAATCGGTCTCCAGTCCTCACCGTTTCCTGGGTATCAACCAGGAAGGCGGCGTCTCCATCGTCACCACCAAGGGCAATGCCTACGGTCACGTGGTGTTGCGCGGCGGCAATGGCAAGCCCAACTATGACTCGGTCAGCGTTGCGCTCTGCGAGCAGGCGCTGAACAAGGCCAGGATCAAGCCGAACATCATGGTCGACTGCAGCCACGCCAACTCCAACAAGGACCCGGCGCTGCAGCCGCTGGTGATGGAAAACGTCGCCAACCAGATCCTCGAAGGCAACCAGTCGATTATCGGCCTGATGGTCGAGAGCCACCTGAACTGGGGCTGCCAGGCGATTCCAAAGGACCTGGCCGACTTGCAGTACGGCGTGTCGATCACCGATGCCTGCATCGACTGGCCCGCCACCGAGAACACCCTGCGCAGCATGCACGCCAAGCTCAAGGACGTATTGCCGAAACGCAAACGCAGCTGAACCTGTATTTGAAAGATGCGCACACAAAAACGCCGGGCTGAGCCCGGCGTTTTTCATGCTGCGTTTTATGTTGTGCGTTATAGCTTCGCGGCATGGCGCTGGTGGCGCTCCATGTAGCGTTCGACATAGGAGCATGACGGGATCACCGTGTAGCCTTGCTCTTCGGCAAACTTCAACGCTTCCTCGGTCAACGCAGCTGCAATGCCACGGCCGCGCAGTGCGTTGGGCACGAAGGTCCGATAGATGTCCAGGGTCTGCTTCCCGAGGTCCATATAGGTCAGATAGGCACGATGACCGTCCACATTGGTCTCGAACTGATGACCAGCCTGGTCATGGTGGATGGACAACGCCTCGCTCATCACTACTCCTCGCGGGTCTTGGATTCTGACCCCTACCTTACCGATGTTTTTCCGGCGAAGGAACATCTACGCCACCCCGTGCCGGTTTCGACAACGAGAAAACCTTGAGCGCTCACAACCAGCACGTAGGGAATAGTAGGCACCAATCCTGTAATTGCTCAAGGCGCGCCCGTCATCCCTGCCGCTGGCGGATATAGAAAGGGCCTCGATCAACCGGTGATCGAAGGCCTGAACATTGCCGGCAGTTGAACCTTGAGACGAACAGACGCTCTTAAAGTCACCTCTACATGCACAAAAGATGCGGGGCGTGGTAAAGGCCAGCCAAACGAAAGTGTCAGCCTCGATATATAAAATTTCATCTATTTACAAGGCTTAACACATGCGGGCCGGCCTTCTCAGCCTGGATCCAATCTCCATCAGACTGCAAAAAACTGTACGGTTTTTATACGAATGTCCAAAAGATTAGCCAAAATAGATTCGGCACAAGAATTTTTTTTGCTTCTTGCGCTACGTCAGTTTACTTACTACAAGTAATGGGTAGTATGTACGCCGGCTATTAGCTCACTCTGAGAAAGTAGCCATTTAATAGAAAGTCCTTGAAGGGGAACACGATGAACAACGTTCTGAAATTCTCTGCTCTGGCTCTGGCCGCAGTTCTGGCTACCGGTTGCAGCAGCGTCTCCAAAGAAACCGAAGCTCGTCTGACTGCAACTGAAGACGCAGCAGCTCGCTCCCAGGCCCGTGCAGACGAAGCCTACCGTAAAGCTGATGAAGCTCTGGCTGCTGCCCAAAAAGCACAACAGACTGCTGACGAAGCTAACGAGCGCGCTCTGCGTATGCTTGAGAAAGCTAGCCGCAAGTAATAATCCCTCGGGATTGTTATCAAGCCGATCCATTCTTGGATCGGCTTTTTATTGCCTGCGATTCGGCCCAGAACCCCGCGCAATAAAAAGCCCGCCGCAGCGCAAGGCCGTGGCGGGCTCAGCAGCGGACCGGACGCTTATTGCTGCAGGTCGATCGGCGCGCTGGAAGCTATCGGTGCAGCACCTGGCACACCGATCTCGGTGGGCAGGCCATCTTCGGCCGCGACGACATCACGCACCTGATCCCAGTTCACCCGCAGGTTATTGGCCAGGTCTTCACGCTTGAGCAAGGCATTGATCACCGCTGTGTGCTTATCGACCACCGACGGCGTGCCATCGTCGTTCAAGGGCGTATGCGCCTCGAGATAGACCTTGCCGCCGCTGCTGCCGAACTTGTAGGCATCGTTGATGATGCGCACCGACGTCCCCACCGGGACCATGCCGGCCATTTCCAGTACGTTGTTGTTGAACATGCGGAAGCAACCGTGGCTGGTACGGGTACCGATGCCGAACTTCATGTTGGAACCGTGGATGAGGTAACCCGGCGTCCCCAGGGTGAACTTGAACGGCCCCAGGGGATTGTCCGGGCCGGCCGGCACCACATTGGGCAACGGGTCGCCGTTGGCGGCGTGCTCGGCCTTGATCGAGGCCGGCGGCGTCCAGGTCGGATTCGGCGTCTTGGCGATGATGCTGGTGTGCGCAATGGGCGAGCCCCAGCCTTCACGGCCAATCCCAAGCGGGAAGGTGTAGACCACATCCTGCCCCTTGGGGAAGTAGTAGAGCCGGTATTCCGCCAGGTTGATCACGATGCCCTCACGGGGGCCCGGCGGCAGGATGAAGCGTGTCGGCAGGACGATCTCGGTCCCCGCCCCCGGCAACCAGGCATCGACGCCCGGATTGGCCGCTACCATTTCCGAATAGCCCAGGTCGTAGGTGGTACCCAGGTCGGCAAAGGTGTCTTCGTACTTGGCCTTGATCACCTGGACCTGCCCGACGATGTCTTCGCCGGGTGGCGGCAGGGGCAACTGCAAGGCGGCGGCAGGACCGGCCGCACACAAGGCAGCAAGAGACAGGCAGCAGGTGACGACGGAAAGGCGCGACAACATCCGGAAAATCCTTCGCAGAACGACGGGTAGGTAAAAATCGATTGTATACGTGAAGCGGACTTCTAGCTGCCCCCTACAACTCGAAACGCAACTCGGGCCAGATTGGCGGCGTGCCACGCTTCTGCGACTCCAGGATCGCCCGGCACAAAGGGCACAGGCGCTGGTCCTGGAAAATCGAACGGTCGACCAGGGACCAACGCGGCTGCGCCGGCAATAACGTACCGCACAGGGTGCGATCGATGGAGCCGCCCAGTTCCAATTGACGCGTCACCAGATGCACCCGCACTTCCTGGCAGGCGAACAGATCCAGCTGCTCGTCCGGCTCGATCAGTTGGTAGTTAAACAGGGACCAGGCAGGACGCGACATCGGGGGCTCCAGATCGGGGGGGCGCCACCTTAGCCGAAAGCCTGCCGGTAGAAAAGCGTCATAGCAGCGGTTTTAGCGTCGGCCAGACATTTTCCAGCAATTTGCCCTGGGCGCCGACAGCCGGGTGCAGTCCATCAGCCTGCATCAACGCCGGGTTGCCACCGATACCCTCCAGGAAAAATGGCACCAACGGCACCTTTTTAGCCGTTGCGACGTCATTGAATACCTTGGCGAATGCATCGACATAGCGCTTCCCGTAATTGGGCGGAATCTGCATGCCCAGCAACAGTACCTTCGCACCGCTGGCCTGGGACTGCTCGATCATCGACGCAAGATTTTGTTGCAATTGCGCCGGCGGCTGCCCGCGCAAGCCGTCGTTACCACCCAATTCGATCACCACCACGTCCGGCTTATGCGCTGCGAGCGCCGCCGGCAGGCGCGCGAGGCCTCCGGCACTGGTGTCGCCGCTGATGGAGGCATTGACCACTTTATCGTCGAAACCTTCCTTCTTGAGCCGTTGCTGCAGCAATGCGACCCACCCTTTGCTGGTATCCAGGCCGAAACCGGCACTGATACTATCGCCAACGATCAGGACTGTACCCGCCGCTGCGTTCTGGGCCATGCACATCAAGGCCAGGCCAGCACTCAAAAACCACATTCGCATCGGATTCTCCATGGGCGCAAGCATTCTCACCGCGCGGAACCTCAGCAAAGTGGTTCCCAGCGCGGAAGGTGAACTGACTATCCTGCACGAACTGAGCCTGGAACTGAACAAGGGCGATAGCCTGGCTATCGTCGGCAGCTCCGGTTCCGGTAAATCCACCCTCCTCGGTCTGCTCGCCGGCCTCGACCTGCCCAGCAGCGGTGAAGTCACCCTCGCCGGCCAGGCGCTCAGCACCCTCGACGAAGACCAGCGCGCGCGCATCCGTGCCGAACACGTGGGCTTTGTGTTCCAGTCGTTCCAACTGCTCGACAGCCTCAATGCGCTGGAGAACGTCATGCTGCCGCTGGAGCTGGATGGCCGCAAGGACGCCCGCGAACGCGCCAGACACCTGCTGGAGCGCGTGGGCCTCGGCCAGCGCCTGACCCACTCCCCACGCCAGCTTTCCGGGGGCGAACAGCAACGGGTAGCGATTGCCCGCGCCTTTGCCGCCGAACCGGACGTGCTGTTTGCCGATGAGCCCACCGGCAACCTCGACAGCCACACCGGCGAGCGCATCAGCGACCTGCTGTTCGAGCTCAATAAAGAAAGCGGCACGACCCTGGTGCTGGTTACCCATGACGAGCGCCTGGCTCATCGTTGCCGACGCCTGATCCGCCTTGAAGCCGGCCTGATGGTCGCCCCCCTGGAGCCTTGATGGCACGTTTGCCGCTGTTGCGCCTGTTCAGCCTTGCCCTGCGCCAATTACTGCGTGATGCCCGCGCCGGCGAATTGCGTGTGTTGTTCTTCGCCCTGTTGGTGGCCGTGGCCGCCAGCACCGCCATCGGTTATTTCGGCGCCCGCCTCAACGGCGCCATGCTGTTGCGCGCCACGGAGTTCCTCGGCGCCGACCTGGTACTCGAAGGCAGCTCACCGGCCCGCCCCGAACAAATCAGATCCGGGACCGAACTGGGCCTGGATCACGCCCGTGTGGTTGAGTTTTCCAGCGTCATTGCCACCGATAATGGTATCCAGCTCTCCAGCATCAAGGCGGTCAACGAGCAGTATCCGCTACGCGGTCAACTCAAGAGCGCAGCAGCCCCCTTTGGGGACGAAACCCCGGGCGGCGGGCCGAAACCCGGTGAAGCCTGGGTCGAGTCGCGGCTGCTGACGGCACTGGACCTGAACGTCGGCGACACTATCGATGTGGGTATGAAGACCTTGCGCCTGGCACGCGTACTGACCTACGAGCCGGATCGCGCCGGCAACTTCTATAGCCTGACGCCCAGGGTGATGATCAACCTGGCGGACCTGGACGCCACCGGCGTAGTCCAGCCAGGCAGTCGCGTCAGCTACCGCGAGTTGTGGCGTGGCCCGCAGGCCAGCACCGCGCTGCAAACCTATCGTGACCTGATCAAGCCGGGGCTCGCTGCCAATCAGCGTCTTCAGGATTCACGGGACGGCAACCAGCAGATCGGCGGCGCCCTGGGCAAAGCCGAGCGCTACCTGAACATGGCCAGCCTGGTGGCCGTGCTGTTGGCCGGCGTCGCCGTGGCCCTGTCGGCCAACCGCTTTGCCACCCGCCGTTTCGACGCCAGTGCGTTGCTACGTTGCCTTGGGTTATCGCGATTCGAGGCCATGTTGCTGTTCAGCCTGCAATTGAGCGTACTGGGGTTGCTGGCGAGCCTGGCCGGCGCCCTGCTCGGTTGGCTGGCACAGTTTGGCCTGTTCTATTTCCTGCACGACCTGTTGCCGGCGGATGTTCCGCCTGGTGGACTGTTGCCGGCCATTGCCGGGATCGGCACCGGGCTGGTTGCTCTCGCGGGATTCGCGCTGCCACCGTTGGCCGCCCTCGGTCGCGTACCGCCGCTGCGAGTGCTGAGGCGCGACCTGCTGCCTATCCCGTCCAGCACCTGGATGGTCTACGGCGCCGCGTTGTTCGCCCTGGGCCTGATCATGTGGCGCCTGAGCCTCGACCTGGTGCTGACCTTCGCCCTGCTGGGCGGCGGCGTGGTCGCCGCGCTGGTTCTGGGGGGCTTGCTTCTGCTGCTGTTGCAAAGCCTGCGACGCCTGTTGGCCCGGGCGTCCCTGCCGTGGCGCCTGGGCCTGGGCCAATTGCTGCGCCACCCGCTGGCGGCGGCGGGCCAGTCCCTGGCGTTCGGCCTGATCCTGTTGTCCATGGGCTTGATCGCCCTGCTGCGTGGCGAATTGCTGGACACCTGGCAAAACCAGCTGCCCAAGGACGCCCCCAACTATTTCGCCCTGAATATCCTGCCGGCCGATAAGGACGCCTTTGGTGCCCGCCTGCTGGAAGTGCAGGCGCAATCCGCGCCGCTGTACCCGGTCGTGCCAGGTCGGTTGATCAGTATCAATGGTGAGCCGGTACAGGAAATAGTCAGCAAGGACTCCAGCGGTGACCGCGCCGTACAACGCGACTTGAGCCTGACCTGGGCCGCCGACCTGCCGCCGGGCAATACCCTGACCGAAGGCTCATGGTGGTCGCAACAACCCCCCGATGGAATGCCCGGAGTCTCGGTAGAAGCCAAGGTCGCGCAGAGCCTCAAGCTCAAGTTGAACGATCACCTGGTGTTCACCATCGCCGGGGAAAACCGTGAGGCGCGGGTTGCCAGCCTGCGAACCATCAACTGGGATAACTTCCAGCCGAACTTCTTCATGATTTTCCAACCGGGAACCTTGACGGACCTGCCGGCCACCTACCTGACCAGCTTCTACCTCGCGCCAGGGCATGATCAGCAGATCGTTGATCTGTCCCGCGCCTTCCCGGCGGTGACCATCCTGCAGGTCGAGGCGCTGCTGGAGCAACTGCGCAGCATCCTCGCCCAAGTGACACTGGCGGTGGAGTACGTGTTGTTGTTTGTGCTGGCCGCTGGGATGGCGGTGCTGTTCTCCGGCCTGCAAGCCACCTTGGATGAGCGTATTCGCCAAGGTGCACTGCTCCGGGCACTGGGCGCGGAGCGCAAGCTGCTGGTCAAGGCGCGGCGCATCGAGTTTGGCTTGCTGGGCGCAGTCAGCGGCTTGCTGGCGGCACTGGGTACCGAGTTGGTGACGTGGGTGCTGTACCGCTATGCCTTCGACCTGGCCTGGCAACCGCACCCCTGGCTGTTGCTGCTGCCTGTGATCGGCGCCGCATTGATCGGCGGTGCCGGGGTGTTCGGCACGCGCCGTGCGCTGAATGCCAGCCCGCTGACGGTTTTGCGCGAGGGCTGAGCGGTCCATGACCCGCCTGCCTCACGGGGGGCGGGTCAATGTCGCTTACTTCACGTACTCGATAGCGGTGATCCACCAGCACACCTCACCTCCCGGGGTCTGCACAATGGCCTCATCGTCGACTTCCTTGCGCAGCAGCGCACGGGCCATTGGTGAATCGATGGAAATATAGTCCATCCGATCATAAATCTCGTCATAGCCGACGATACGAAAACGCTTGGTCTCGCCCTGTTCGTTTTCAATCTCGACCCAGGCGCCGAAAAACACCTTCCCTTCCTGCTCGGGCATGTACTCCACCACACGCATGTCTTCCAGGCGCTTGCGCAAGTAACGCACCCGCCGGTCGATTTCGCGCAGCAGCTTCTTGTTGTACTGGTAGTCGGCGTTCTCGCTGCGATCCCCCAGGGAAGCAGCCCATGTCACCTTGCGCGTGGTATCCGGGCGCTTTTCGCGCCACAGGTAATCCAACTCTTTCTTCAGCGCTTCATGACCTTCTTTGGTTATCAGCTTGGTACTCAAACGCATGCATCCCCAGGCAATGTCCATAGGTACCGATAAGGCAGGAAATCACATCCAGGCGTCGGTTCGCTGGCGCTGATGATAAATGAACCCAGGAAAGTAGCCAGGCCTGTCTAGCTATCCAACGTCTGATCCAGTTCAAGCAGCACGCCCCGCAAGCTCTGGCGTAAACTCGAGACTTGCGAGGTCATCACCTTCAGGGCTTCGGTCCGCTGACTGACTGCCAGGGACTGGTCATGCAGTTGAGCGGTGCGCTGCTCCAGATCCCGGACCCTTTCATCCAACTGGGTTTGCTCCTGCTGCAAGCGGGCCTGCCATTGATCAAGCGCGGTTTCCCTCTCCGACGCAGCGAGTTTCTGTTGGGCCAGCTCCTGAGCAACACGAGCCAGGTTGGTCAGCGTACTGCCTACTTCAAACAAGTGGTCGTCGTCCGCGGGCGCCGAAAGCTTCGGCTGCGCCGGGGCGCTTGGCTCATTCAGGACAACAGGTACATCCTGGACAATGGCCACAGGCGCGTCGACCAACATCTGCCGGGGCTCTTCTACGACAGGTTCAGGTACGGGAAGCGGAGTAGGCTCGGGTGGATTCGCCCCCCTGACAGATGAACTCATTTTCGATGAGAAACGAATGGAAGGCACAATTAATGAAGCACTTTCGATTGCCGGCAGCACCGGCGCAGACATTCCCAGGGAGATCACTTTCATCACCAGGGCCTTCTTGATGATCACCGAATGATGCTCTTCGGGCCTCGCAGGCGGCAGCTTGCAGCCTTTTAAATCGATAAAATGATAAGGCACCTGAGTTTCGGTAACACCCGCTTTAGTGCCTGCCGCCGCCGAGGTGAGAATTTGCTTGAAAACATGCATTGCCACATGCAGGTCCTCCTTGGACTCCACTCCCCCCAGAAAATACCGATCAAGTTTTTTGCGCAAGGCTGCGACATACACCCTGGAACTCGCCGGCTCAACCTCTTCATCCAAGCTATAAACAAGAAAGTTGGAGGCAATCTGGCCTACAGCAAACCCACAGAGCAATGCACCGTTAACCGGAGCATCTTGACCATCGCGTTCAAGAACAAGGGTACGTAGAAGCATCATGGTGATCGGGCCTCATTACAAAATTCGAAAAGTCTCTATAACCTTCAGACCATCACTCAATAATTAAAGGTTAAAAACACAAAACAATTGTTTCAGCGACGTGCCTAGCGCGCACGTAGGACTTTTCCTATTAATGCTGAGCGGCGTTCCCAAAAACAGATATTGCTCGTACCCTTTTCAAACTCTCCCTCCACGACCACACCACGCTAAATGATCGAAATCATCAACCTGACAAAACATTTAAACAATAATAAAATAATCAGCGATTTTTCATTCAGCGCAAACAAACAGGAATGCCTGGGACTATTCGGAGAAAATCCTACAGTTAAAACGGCCCTTCTCGACGTAATATCGGGCTCGACCACGCCTTCCAGCGGGCATATAAACATCCAAGGCTTCAATACTAAAGCCCATCCATTAAGAGCAAAAAAACTTATCGGCTACCAACTTCACAGATGCGTCAGTCATCCTACGATGTCGGTTAAAGAATTCCTTGACTACATCGCGGCCATTCGCGGACTGCGCGGCACCGAAAAACGCGCACAGGTGGACTATGCCGCTACGCAACTGGAGTTGTTGCCGGTGCTCAACGCTCCCCTCGAGGCTCTCTCCATCGGTTTGAAGCGCAAAGTCACCATTGCCCAGGCCATCCTGCACACCCCTGCCTTGCTATTACTGGATGAACCGACCGAGGGGCTGGCACCTGATCAGAAATACAAATTCAGGAGCCTCATCCAGTCATTGACGCAAGAAATGACCGTGATCGTCGCTTCCCGACACTGCGATGAATTATCCGAACTCTGTACGCGCGCCCTGGTTATCGCAGGTGATCGCCTGGTGGCCGATACGCCCATGCCAGATCTGCAACGCGACTCTCGCCATTTCCAGGCGGTCACCCTCGCCGCAGATGCCCCCTTGGACCTGCTGGCTCTCGCCGTACTGCCGGGGGTGGCAGGCATCGAAGAACATCGGCATGCACCCGGCACGGTGACCGTCCTGGCCATGCCGGGGCACACCATCTACCCCCATATCAATACGCTCATTGCCAATCGTCGCTGGAAAATCAACTCACTGAGCCTGGAGCCTGGTCGCCTCAGCGACGTAGTTCATTATCTGAGCCGAGAGACCCCCCTTTGAAACTGCTGCCCGTCATATTCAAGCGTCAACTCGTCCACTATGCCGGTACACCCGGCACCTATCTGAGCATTGCCATTTTTTCAGTACTGTCCGTGGCATTGGGGTTGCACATGAGCGCCTGGCCAGAACAGGACAGCAGTCACTTGCAGGTTTTCTTCCAGCTACACCCCTGGCTCTATTTATTGCTGATTCCAGTACTGGCGGCACAACTCTGGTCGGACGAGTCCAATGCCGGTTTTCTCGACCTGATGAAAACATTACCCATCACCACGTTTGAATGGGTTATCGGCAAATTTCTAGCAGCCTGGGTCGTGGCGGCCACAGCCCTGATATTGACCTTCCCTCTCGTGATCATTGCCAACTACCTGGGAGTGGCGGACAACAGCGTTATTGCCTCGCAATTTATATCGAGCTGGCTGCTGGCGGGCAGTTATCTAGCCGTCGGCTGTTTTATTTTCACACTGGTGCGGCAACGCACTGCCCTTTTCATACTGACTGTGGGCTTTATGCTTATCGTCAGCGCACTCTCTTATTTACTCGATGCACTTGAACATCAAGCCCCCACCTGGGCGGTGGACAGTCTGGTCTCCCTCAGCCCTTTTTCGAGGTACAGCGCTATCGACAATGGAAAGTTCACGCTTGGTGACATGCTTTACTTCATCAGCATGATCTTGGCCTTTCTCGCAGCGACGACCGTCACTCTCAACTATAGACACAGCTGAGAAGGAAAGCCCTCCATGCGACCTACTCTGCGCACCGGCATGACACTCACTGTTATCCTGTTACTATTCCTGGCGTTTAACTTAGTTTGGGTAGGAAAAATTCCAAATATCCGATGGGACTTCTCACAAGGAAAAACGCATACCCTATCGCCTCAAGTACGACAGTTACTCGCGTCATTGGAAAACCCTGTGGATTTGTATTATTTCAATGCCCATGACAGCCCTGGACGAAGCTACACCTTGAAACGCTATGGCAAGCGCATCGAAGACCGGTTGATGGAGTACGAAAAAGCAGCAAAAGGCATGATCAACCTGCACCTTATTGATCCCATACCTTTTTCAGAGGACGCCTACAAAGCCAGATTGTTTGGCCTCGACGACAATGCGGGATTCATGGGCCTGATCGGCACCCGAGCCGGCTATGGAGCGCAACGCATCGAATCATTCAGCCTGGATCGTGAGCCATTGCTCGAATATGAAATCAGTCATTTGATCTACAAGTTGCAGCATCCGGAGCGCCCCGCTATCGGACTGCTGTCAGGGCTGGCGATGGGAGAATCCGCGGACCGATTGTTGAAGGAACTGCAGCGACATTTCAATCTGGTCAATCTGGGAGCAACCACCGAGCGCGTGCCGGAACAGGTCAAGACGCTCATGGTCGTGCATCCACAGGCGCTGCCTGAGCAATCGTTATATGCGGTTGAACAATTTGTCTTAAAGGGCGGTAAATTGATGGCATTTATCGACCCGTTTAGCGAGCAAAGCTCGAACACCCCATCCGCCAATACCCGACTGACTGATTTGCTTGCCGCTTGGGGAATACAGATGCCGGCGAACAAGTTTCTGCTCGATCACCGCTACGCGGCGTCGCACACACCAGTGAAAGGGAAGTTCACAGTGCAGCATCCGGGCAGGTTGATCCTGCCCCGGCAGGCAATGAACACAGGCGATCCGAGCACCTGGAAATTGAATAACGTGACGGTATCAAGCAGCGGCGTGCTGTTTCGCCGCCAGAAAGGCCGCACGACCCTGACCCCTCTCCTGCAAAGCTCCCTGCAATCCGAGTTGCAGGAAACCGACCGGCTTGCCTCAGCAACCGAGCTTGATTCAACGGCCGATGAGGCCTCCAGCCAAACACAACGCCATGTGATTGCAGCCCGTATAGAGGGGCCTGCCTATTCAGCATTCCTCGATGGCGTGGAAGGACAGCCGGCAGCTGTGCAAAAAGCGGCGCAGATCCATGTGGTGGTAGTCGCCGACACTGATTTGCTCACGGATCAAGTCAATAGCCCAGCGCCCGACAGCAACACATTGTTTATCTTGAATACGCTGGATAACTTGTCCGCCGGTGATGTACTGACCAATATTCGCCCGCACGCGTCGGCGCAAAGATCGCCAAACAGGCTGGAACGGATGCGCGACAGCGCCGTACACGCCTACACGCAGAAGGCGACTGAATTGGAACAACGCCTGCTACGGACAGAACATGAATGGCAAATGCTGCGCCCAACGGAGGTGCAGCTCGGCTCCCAGACCGTGGACACCACCACCCAATTGGTTGCACTCAACAAGGAGCGACTGCGCTTGCCAATGGAATTACATGCCTTGAAAGCCGAGGCATACGCGCAGGTACATCGCCTGGAGTTCGCCATAAAAATGCTCGTGGCACTGGCGATACCCCTGATGCTATGCCTGGTTGCCTGGGTGGTTTTCCTGTGCAATCGACGGCGTCGACTACAGGCGGGAGTCGCGCTCTACTGAGTTCAACGCCTGGCAATCAGCCCCTGCCGGGCAATGCGGGTCAATTGTCGGATGACTTCCTGCGCGTCGCTCGCGCTGGGGGCCTGGATAACCGCAAGATCGAAGCTGTTATTCGCAAACCGGGCAAGAGAATCGCCATCTTCCACAAACTGAATCAAGAATGCCGATGGCCGCCCGCTGCGACGTGGCCACCCGTCCAGATAACGTAAGAGCGTAGGCTGATGCTTGCCGCCCAGGAGGATTTTTGGATTGCGTTGGGTGAGGTCCGCGGTGATCGGGGCCAGGCGTATCAGGGGGCGTAGTGCATTCATCGTGTCGTGTCTCTGCCTCAAAAGTCTGCGGGCAGGTGAGAGGCAACACCGAACCAGCGCTTTAGCGGTATTTCGAAGTTGCCTCCCCAGGGGAGAACAGGCTTCTGTCGGGCCCTATTGATGAGACCCAGTGGCGCCCCGCAATTAGCTGTTTAAATCGGCGCATGGGCAGCATCCTAGAGAAGCCGGTGGGGCGGTGTCAAGAATCCCGAGCAACGAAAAGGCCCACACAGTGGTGGGCCTTTTCAGAGTTTTGTGCCGGTGTCAGTTGGCGATGGCGCGGTCGGCAGACAGTTTGCCAGCACCTTCCAGCAGCACCGCCAGGGAGCCGCCCAGCAGGGCCAGTGCGAACTCATAACCGTTGTTGGCCATGAACAAGCCGTTATGGATATGCACCGAGAAGATCGCCACCAGCGACAGAATGGTCAGGCCCAATGCCGCCGGGCGTACCAGCAAACCGATGATCAGTGCCAGGCCGGCAAAGAACTCGGTTCCGCCCGACAGCAGCGCCATCAGGGTACCCGGCGCCAGGCCAATGCTTTCCATCCACTGGGCGGTGCCCGCCAGGCCATAGCCGCCAAACCAACCGAAGAGTTTTTGCGAACCATGGGCGGCAAAGATGATGCCGACGACGATGCGCAGGATGGTCAGGCCGTAGCCGGCACGAGTGGACAGTACGCTTTTGATCATTGGGCTCATGGGGGTGGATCCTTTTCGAAGTAGGGGTTGGTTGGCCGCTATATTAATCAGTTTAAGTAATGATAAAAGCCGAAAAAATGCCTGATTAACATCGAAAAAATAGATTATTTCGAGGCGATTTTCGGCGCCGGCGGTTCCAGGGACTCTCGCTCCCGATCAAACGCCAAGTAGTACTTGTTGACGCTATTAACATAGCTGACGCCCCCCATCCCCACCTGCTCCATGGCGATGCGCTCCACCTGGAAGAACCATTGATTGGGGTTCAGTCCCCGGCGCCTGGCCTCGGTGCGCATGCCCTGCACCCGCTCCGGCCCCATGTTGTATGCAGCCAATACGAAGGCCATGCGCTCGCGCTCGTTGAGCTTGGGGCTGGCGAAGAATTTGCGACGGATCAACGCCAGGTAACGCGCGCCGGCCTGCACATTGCTGTCGAGACTTTCGATGTTGTTGACGCCCACCCGCTGCGCTGCCGAAGGGGTGATCTGCATCAGGCCGGTAGGGCCGCCGCTGTTGCGCGCACCCGGGTCAAAAGCCGACTCCTTGAACGCCAGCGCCGCGAGGTTCAGCCAGTCCATGCCTTGCTCACGGGCGTGCTTTTGCAATACCGGGCGCAGCTTTTCGAGGCGCTGGCGGTCGACACGGGCCAGTGGGTTGCGCACCTGGTAGAGGCGCCGATAGATGCGTTGGAATGCCACATCCTGGTCGGACGGCGTGCGATAGGTCTTGAGAAATCGATCAATACTGGCCCGCAGCATCGAGGCGTCCTGGCGCACAAACCAGTACTCGTCGCCCGGTTCGCTGATTGCCACCTGCTTGTCGAAGCGCAACTTGGGCAGGATCTTCGACCAGCGCTCAGCAATCGGCTTCTCGACAATAGTCAGGTGAAAAATACCCGCCTGGACCATCTCCAGCACATCCTCCACCGCCAGGGTCGGGTCCACCCATTCCACCTTGACCGGCGGCTGTTTGTGCAAGGCCAGTTTCTGGTTGACCTGGCTGATGGCATCCGCCGCCGCGCTGCCGGTGGTCAGCGCCAGGGTGCGCCCGGATAGCTGCTCCAGCTTGGTAAACCGCCGCTCACCCTTCACCCCCACCAGCCATAACGGCACACCGCTGGCGATCGGATCGCTGGTGCTGATCTTGTGTGCGGCCTTCACATCCAGCAATTCACCGGGGGCCACCAGGTCGCCTTCGCCACGGGCGAGTGCGCCGAGCAGTTGGTCCTTGGCCTTGGGAATGATCTTGAGGTTGATTTCCTGGCCATCACGGGCGTGGCCATTGAGGTATTGCTCGAACGCACGCAGGCGATGGTATTCGACACCGATGGCCTGGCCCTGGACCTCGCCGGAACTGTTACGGCTCTGGTTGACCAATACACGCAGGGTGCGACTCGAGCGAATCTCCGCCAGGTCGCGCACCTTGCCGGGCCTGGTCACTTCCAGCGGCCCGTCCAGACGCGCGAACGCCGCCGCGGGCAGCAGCAGCGTCAGGCACAACATAAGCAACGCCGAGGGTCGGATCATCCGCTCTCCGGAAAGAATACTGGCCAACACCCTCGCGAAAAACGAGGCGTTGGGGGTCAGAAACAGAGCGCTTTAAGCGCTGGCAAGACGCGCAACGGTGGCACAGTGCAAGGCGTGCAGCCAATCACGATGTCACTTGCGACGTTCAAAGACAGCTATAACTCGTTGTAGTTCTTCGTTTTTCTTATAAATCTACAGCTCTGATATGCTTTCCGGCCGCAGGCGGAGATAGCACCATGCAACTCATTGATATCGGCGTCAACCTGACCAACCCCAGTTTCGACGAGAAGCACCAGGCCGTTCTCGACCGCGCCTATGCCGCCGGGGTGCAACAATTGGTGCTCACCGGCACCAGCGTCGACGGCAGCGAACAGGCCTTGGAACTGTGCGTCAACCTCGATGACAGCGGCCAACGCCTGTTCAGCACGGCCGGCATTCACCCCCACTCCGCCAGCGATTGGAACGGCGATAGCGCCAGGCGCCTGCGCGGTTTACTCAGCGAAAGCCGCGTACGTGCGGTGGGCGAATGCGGGCTGGATTTCAATCGGGATTTCTCTCCGCGCCCGCAACAGGAAAAAGTCCTCGAAGAGCACTTGGCTCTGGCGGTTGAGCTCAAACTGCCGGTGTTTCTCCATGAGCGCGACGCCAACCAGCGTCTGCTGGAGATCCTCAAGGACTACCGCGACCACCTGAGCGCCGCCGTGGTGCATTGCTTCACCGGCGAACAACCGGCGCTGTTCAGCTACCTCGATCTCGATTTGCACATTGGCATTACCGGCTGGATCTGTGATGAACGCCGTGGGACGCACCTGCATCCGTTGGTCAGGGAAATTCCCCGTGGTCGTCTGATGCTGGAGAGCGATGCGCCCTACCTGCTGCCGCGCACCCTGCGTCCAAAGCCGAAAAACGGCCGTAACGAACCCGCCTACCTACCGGAAGTGCTGCGCGAAGTCGCCCTGCACCGCAACGAAACGGCCGAGGACCTGGCTCAGCACAGCACCGCCTGTGCCCGCGCGTTTTTTGGGCTGCCTGCCGTGGATTGATGCGGTGCATTGACCCATGTCAAAACCGCTTTGCTGAGTAGCGGCACAATAATGGCACCTTGCCAATGCTGTTTCCGCTATCAGAGAAAACCTTCCATGGGTGCCTGGCTTAGCAATATCTCGCTGAAATACAAATTCTGGGCCGTCAACGCGGTCGCCTTTATCACGACCCTGCTCCTGGTGCTGTACGCCGTGCATCTCGAACAGCAATCGCGCAGCCATGCGTCCCAGGCCTCGGCACAGGCCCAGGCGCAATTGCTCGGAGCCTGGCCGGCCGACAAGGCCCTGCCCAAGAGCGAGCACTGGCTGACGTTTGCCCGCGGCCAAGTCCCACAGCTGGCCGATCAGAATCTGTCAGCCCTGAGCAGCAACACGGGTTGGGTCGAACTCAACCCCATGCCGCTGTTCGGCGAAAACACGCTGATGGGCGCAGAAGTGATCGCCCGCCCTGATGGGCAATACATCGCCGTGCTCGCCCACGCCCCCAGCCTGAGCCAGGTATTCAGTGAACGCTTCGCCAACTATGCCGTGGCGGTGCTGATCCTGATGCTGGCGATGCTCTGCGCCTCCCAATTGCTGATCCGCTTCCTGCTCAGCCAACTCAACACCCTCAAGGACGTGATGCTGCACGTGGAGAAAACCGGCGACCTGTCGGCCCGCGTGCCGTTGGCCTGCAAGGATGAAGTCGGCCAGATGGCCAGCGCCTTCAATGCCATGCAAGCCGGTTATCAGCGCGTGGTCAGCACCGTGGCGCGCACCGCCAAGCTTCTGGACGAGGGTGCCGCTCGATTGGCCAGCAGCATGAACGAGGTACAACACGGCATGCTTGGCCAGCAAAGCGAGACCGACCAGGCCGCCACCGCCATCAACGAAATGACCGCCACCGTCTACCACATCGCCCAACATGCCGGTGCCACCCGCGACTTGTCCCAGGCCGCCGACACCCTCGCTGGCAGCGGTCAGGACGTGGTCACCCGCGTACAGCACTCAATCGCCGGCCTGTCTTCCGGCGTGCAACAGACCGCCGAAATGATCCAGAAACTGGCCGAGGACAGCCAGAAAATCAACAGCGTGGTCAGTGTGATCCACAGCATCGCCGAACAGACCAACCTGCTCGCCCTCAACGCCGCCATCGAAGCGGCTCGCGCCGGGGAAATGGGCCGTGGGTTTGCCGTGGTCGCCGACGAAGTGCGCAACCTGGCCAAGCGCGTGCAAAGCTCCACCGACGAAATCACCCGCATGGTCTCGGCTCTGCAGGCCGGCACCCGCGACGCGGTGGACTTCATGCAGGAAAGCTCGTTCAAGGCCGACGACTGCGTACAACAAGCCCTGGAAGCCGGCACAGCGCTCGCCGAAATCACCAGCGCCGTGGCGCAAATGCGTGAAAGCAACACCCAGATCGCCGTCGCCGCCGAACAGCAAAGCCACGTGGCCGAAGAGATGAACCGCGCAGTGGTGAGCATTCGTGATGTGACCGAGAACACCGTGCAACAGACTGTGGATTCGGCGACCACCAGCAATGAGCTGGCAACGTTGGCTGGTGAGTTGAGCAAGGCGATTGGGCAACTGAAGCTGTAGGGCTTCTCCACCTGTAATCCGACTCCTACGATCGACTCTGCGTTTACCCGAAGTCTTGGCGAACCCTCCTAGCCGTCCTGGCGAATAGCGCCGACTTCTTTACCTGACGAACCTCTCCAAAGTCTCTCGCCTGATCATTCAGTGCGAGGGACCGCCGATGCACCTACCCGTTAATGCCCTGGTTGTCGGGGCTGCCTCTTGATTCCCGTCATTGCCAGCTTTGTCCTGGCCCCCATGGATGCCAAGGCGCCGGACGTTGAGCGCGTCTTTCGTGACTTTCGCGGTTGCCTGAATACCTTTGATGAGTGGGCCGAGGGGTTCTTGAGCGCTTCGGCACTGGAAGTGGATCAGGTGTTCAAAGTTGGGGAAGAGGTGGCGCTGGTGGCGCCGGCTTCCTCCAAAACCCCCAGTAACACCGTCGCCAGGTGCGATGCCCAGGGATCGCTGACCCTGGTGCATATGTTCGAAAGCACTCGGTTTGTACCGATCGGCAATACGCCGGTGATGCTGCAAGCCATTGCCCAGGACGGCAGCCCGCTCGGCGCACCACTCCATCGGACCATCGGTCCCAGCGGCATCCTCGAAATCACCGAGTGTGATCGCAACCAGCCGTACCGAATCAGTTTCTACCCCAACGTTTCCAGGGATCACGTCAAGGCGCTGTATGGGTCTTATCAATCGGTGATCGCGGGGTTGGAAAGTCGCCTGCGTGACGAATGGACCAAGACCTTCCAGCCCCAATGGGACGACTTCGCCAACGCCACGCCGCCCGAACGTAGCGCGATGCAAGGTTTGGCGTTTTCAAGCGGGATGGCCAAGGCGCTCTACAACCTGTGGGACAACGTTACGCAGCTGTATGACTTGCTGGCGGACCTCAAGGCCAACAGCCAGAAGTTGTTGGCCTACATCTCCCAGACTGAACTCGATGAACTGCTGAGGCTGGGCAACGACGCCATCGCAAAGGGGCTGTTGGTGCTCAGCGATGAGCCGCTGCTGTTTATCTACATGTCAGCCATGGTCAGTTGGCTACGCCTGCTACCGCCGCCCGAGATGTATGAAGTGCTGGGCGAGATCACCGGTGAGGTACTGATCAATCTATTTCTGATCTGGGCGACCCGTGGCATGGGCGTGCAGATTCGCCTGGGCGCTCAGGTGCTGGGACATATCAAATCCGGACGAGCGCACAAGTGGCTGGAGAGGCTGGCTGATCAGTTGGTGGGGCCGACGTTGGACGCGCATGTCGAGGCGGTGAAGCCTTTGCTGCTCGGTGGCCCCGCGACAGCGATCAAGACTGTACCGGTTGCGCCGTTGAAGGTTGGGGAGCATGTGGTTTCGAACCCGGTGCCGGCGGTTCGCAGGAAGACTCAGCAGACGGT